>CAJMBP010000061.1 GCA_905211675.1 uncultured Oscillospiraceae bacterium | reverse complement strand
ATTATCAATGCCAATAAAAATATAGAATTTTTTACAAAAGATTTTTTGAGTTGATTTTTCCTTTCAAGAAACTGACTTATGCCAGAATCATTAACGGAAATTACCTCATCGTTTTCATCACAACAAACTAGATTTTTTTCTTTTAATTTCAATAAGGTTCTTTTTGTTGCAATTGTTTTATTATTGGAATATCCTTTTGTTAAATCTGTTACTGAAATAGTTTTTGATTTAATTACTAATTCGCCCGTTTCATCAATATCAGGCATAATGAATTTTTTGAGTAATGCAAATTCTTTTAATGATAGTAAATTATTTTCTCTTGTCGTAAAAAATATTTTTTTCATTTTTAAATTCCTCCATAAAACAAAAAGTGTGTGCAACCGAAGTCACACACACGAAAAATGCGAAACTCCGTTTTGCTACCACACAAAAACTCTTTCCTACATTCACTAGAAATGCGAAAATTGAAGTCCGCATTTTTACCGAAGTAAAAATACGACTTCTAGTGAATTAGAATTTTGAGTTAAAGTGTGGTGCATTCATTATAGCACAAAACATTTCCTATGTAAAGCCAATTAAAAAAAGTTTTCTCATTTTTCAAACTCAACAAACATACTTAAATCAAACTAAATAAAAAAGACCTAATTCCACGTAATTGGAATTAAGTCTCAGTTCATTACTTGCCTATAAGCAATGAATTTTGATATAAGTATGATAAAACACCCTTAAAATAAGAGTGCTTGACAAGTACGGAAAAGTGTACTATAATATAAGTGAAATAAGGCACACCCAATAGACGGTTTGTCTTTACTTAGTTATTAGAAATAACCGCGGCTTTGACGAGGGCGGTTATTTCTTTTTTGTTATATCAATAACAAGTGCTATTATGGAAACAATAAGGGTAAGCAATAAAAACAACTCACTATATGTAATCATAAGCACCGCCCTCCTTTCCAAGAGGGCGAAAGTGCCCTCAAAATAAAAGAGGACAAACCGCCTACCGTTAAGGTATGCCTTATTCCAAGAGAATTATAGCACATTATGTCAAATATTGCAATAAAAAGCCTCCACTTGTCAGGGGAGGTGGCTTTTGCAAAGCAAAAGGCGGAGGGGTAGTTATCTCTCCCTCCGCCTCGCCATACTCGGCACCTCCCTCGTCAGAGGGAGGCTGAAATCTGCACAGTTATCTTATTTGAAATATCTGTTAAGAAGACCCTCGAATGCCTTGCCGTGTCGAGCCTCGTCGCGTGCCATTTCATGAACGGTGTCGTGAATAGCATCGAGGTTTAATTCTTTAGCAAGCTTTGCAAGCTCGAATTTGCCCTTGGTTGCGCCGTTTTCGGCATCTACGCGCATTTCAAGATTTTTCTTGGTAGAGTCGGTAACAACCTCGCCCAAAAGCTCGGCAAATTTTGCGGCGTGCTCTGCTTCTTCAAGAGCTGCCTTCTCCCAATACAAGCCGATTTCGGGATAACCCTCGCGGTGAGCCACTCTCGACATTGCAAGGTACATGCCAACCTCACAGCATTCGCCGTTAAAGTTTTCGCGAAGACCTGCAAGAATACGCTCGTCAACGCCCTTTGCAATACCTACAACATGTTCTGCTGCCCATGTTTTTTCGGCAGCCTGCTCTTCAAACTTGCTTGCAGGTGCGTGGCAGATGGGGCACTCATCGGGAGCGCTGTCGCCTTCATAAACATAACCGCATACTAAACATACATACTTTTTCATTTTAATCTTCCTCCGAAAATAAATTTTTTATTTATTGCTTATTGCAATTTTTACATATTCCGAAAACTACGCAAACGCTCTGTTCGGGTAAAAATCCGCCCGAACAGGACAGACTTTCAAAGTTGCCCGCTTTAACCTCTACATCGGTTATGGCGCCGCACAGTTTACAGTGTTGGTGCAGATGAAACGACCTGTTACCGTCAAAGTGTTCAAAGCCGTCACCCACCGAAACGCTTATTATTTCGCCGCTTTCAACCAGAGCCGAAAGGTTGCGGTAAACGGTGCCCAGACTTATATTGGGCATAACATTTCGCACGCCCTCGTAAACCTGTTTAGCAGTGGGATGATCATATCGGCTTTTAAGCTCGTTTAAAATCGCTTCTCGCTGTTTTGAATAGTTTGGCATAAGTCTATCTTCCTTAAAAGTAATAATCATTACTACTTTATGTGATTATTATATACATTATTTCAACATTTGTCAAGTGTTTTTCTTGACTTTTTTAAAAAATTTATTTAAAATAAACTTGTTCATTTTTTTAACAATCTTTTTTATATGATGAGGATATTTTTATGAATCCAACCGGTATTTCAAATTCAGTAATTAACCGCTTACCGCGTTACTACAGATTTTTGGGCGAGCTAAAAAAAGAGGGGCTTACGCGCATATCTTCGCGCGAGCTGTCGGAGCGCATGCATCTTACAGCAAGCCAAATACGGCAAGACCTTAACTGCTTCGGCGAATTCGGCCAGCAGGGCTACGGTTATAACATTGAGCTTCTGCAAGCCGAGATAGCAAGAATTTTAGGGCTTGACAGACCGCAAAACGCAATACTTATAGGCGTGGGCAATTTGGGCCGTGCGATAGCGCATTATATCAACTTTGAAACGAAGGGCTTTCATCTTATAGGTATGTTTGACGCAAAGGAATCGCTTGTGGGTCAGATGGTGCGCAATATACCGATAAGGCATATTTCGACGCTCGACGAATTCTGCCGCGAAAATATGCCGCGCGCGGCAATACTTTGCATACCCAAAGACGCTTCAAAGGAAGTTTGCGATCAACTTATAAGGCTGGGCGTTAAAGGCTTTTTAAATTTCAGTCACTATGACATTACGCTTGAACACCCCGAAGCTCAGGTTGAGAACATTCACTTCGGCGACAGCCTTATGACGCTGTCATACAAGTTAAGCAATTAAATTTTTATTTTCGGTATTTTAAACGGGCTGTAAAAACTTTAAGTTTTTGCAGCCCGTGTTTTAATTTTCTGCCGCAAAATGCTCTTCGATAGCCTTTTTGCTGTCAGGCTTTGAATCGCCGTGGCGCACAAAGCATATTGTTACAAATGACGCCGCCGAAAACAGCACGGCATAAGGAAACAGTATGTTATAGCCTATATTTACCCTATCGATAAGGAAGCCCGAAAGCAAAGGCGTGACAATTTGCGCCGCCATGGAAAAGGTGTAATAATAGCCTGTATATTTGCCAAGGTCGCTGCCCGAACACATTTCGACAACCATAGGGAACGAATTTACATTTATCGAAGCCCAGCCTATGCCGACAATAGCGAATATAAGATACATAAACGGCGTTTCGTGCCTTATAAATGTTGCCGCGGTGTAGCCGAGCACCATAAGCACTATTCCGAAAAGCACAGCGCTTTTTCTGCCCGTTTTTCCCGCTAAGAAGCCGAGCGGCACAAAGGCGGCAATGGCGGCGACGGTGGCAACCGTAAGATACCCCGACGATGTACCGAGGTCAACATTCCACACATTCATACAATATCTTGAAAATGAGGTTGTTACGGCGTTATAGGCGGCATACCACAAAAGCACCGACAAAAGCACCAAAAACAGACTTGTTTTAACGGGTTTTGAAAGTTTTTTCTTTTCGCCCGTTTCGGCAGGCTGCTCATCATCGATTAAGTTTGTTTCTTTAAGCACCTTGTTTTCATTAACGGTAAACACCATTATAAGAACCGATACCAGCATAAATGCGGCAATTACCAAAAACACCGGCGTAAATGATGATGTGTAAATCTTTTGACCGTCGGCGTTTGTTTCGGTTTTAAGCATAAGCATCATAACCACGGTGGCAAAAATTCCGCCTATGTAACCTACAAGGTTTATAATTGCATTGCCCTTACTGCGAAGCGGCTTTTCGGTAACGTCGGGCATATAAGCCACAGCGGGCGAACGGTAGGTTGCCATAACAACAAGCAACGCCATAAGGGCTGTTATAAAGCCCGCAAAGCTTTGTTTTCTTTCAAAAAACGCAAGCGCGCACAAAAGCGCTGACGCGCAGATTGTGCCGTAAAGAATATACGGCGTTCTTTTGCCCAGCCTTGTGTGCGTTTTGTCCGACAGCATACCGAAAAGCGGCAGCATAAACACCGCAAGCACATTGTCTATCGACATAAACGCATTTGCGGCAAAGGTGCTAAGCCCGAATGTGTTTTCAAGTATGTAGGGTATAACCTGATCGTAAAACTGCCAGAACGCCAATATTGACATAAAAGCAAAGCCTATAAGTATAGTGCGCTTGTAATTAAACCCCATAAATCTTTCCCCTTAAAAAACTTTTAAACCAACTCTATTATCGCGGCAAGAATTCCGCGTTTTCCGCCTGTTGCCCTGTGCGAATGAAGTTCGGTGCTGTTACAGCAGGTACAGACATCGCTTATGTCGATATTATCCTCTTTTATTCCCGCCGAAAGCAAAATGTTTTTATTTGCTCTTACAAGGTTAAGCATAAAATGATTTTGGTCTTTGCTCTGGCTGAAAACGCCGTCAAGGTTAATGCCGCTGTCGGCAAAGGCCTTATAAACGGGCGTATCTACCTCATAGCATTTTTCGCATATACAAGGCCCTATTGCAGCTATAATATTTTTGGGGTCACAGCCGAATTCATTTACCATTTTTTCAACCGTAACGGCGCCTATTTGAGCCACGGTGCCGCGCCAGCCAGCATGGCTTGTAGCACACACGTGCTTTACGGGGTCGCAAAAAAGCAAGGGCGTGCAGTCGGCATACTGGGTAACAAGCGCCACACCCGACTCGTTTGTAATAAGTCCGTCAACATCGCAAAAGCTCGGCTTTGTATAGCCTGTGCCGCAGTCGGACTTTGTTACAACGCGTACATTATTTGTATGGGTTTGGCGGCTTAAAACCAAATCCGAAATATCTATGCCCACGGCGCCGCAAAGCAGACGGTAATTTTGCTCTACATTTTCAAAGCTGTCGCCGCCCGAAAAGCTTGTGTTCATTGAGCTGTATTGCCCGCGGCTTACGCCGCCTATGCGGGTAGAAAATGTATGCCTTACTGCGCCGCATGCTTCAAGTCGCGGAAATGTAATATAAACCAGACCGTTTTTATTGTTTATTTTTAAATTTTTGCTATTCATTGGCAGCCTCAATTTCATCTAAAAGTTTGTTCGACGCTATTTTAAGCCTTGTTGCCGCAGATTTTCCCAAACGGGCGGTTATGTGCGCAAGCGCCTGTTCAATTAAAGGCGGCCGACCGTTCGGCGAATGTGTGTCGCTTGCAATAAAAGACGCAAGACCTTTTTTAATAAGCCTTTCGGTTTCTCTGCCGTATTCCTTTGAAAGCACCGAGCTTGCGTTGATCTGAGCCATGGCAACGCCCTCCGACACAAGCTTTAAAAGCTTTTTGTAGCCCTTTACCCTGCTATATCTTTCAACATGCGCAAGTATGGGTACAAGCCCCGCGTTTTCGTAAATGTCGGTTATATCCTGCAATACGGCGTTTGTTACGGGCTCGCCGTACCAAAGCTCCAACAGTATGTATCTTGTGTTTTGCAGGGTAAATTGACGCAGAGCCTTCGACCTGCCTATGCCGTCGAAATAATGCAGTTCGCACCCGCGGTAAACCTGCGGTAGGTCAGCGCCGCGAATTTTTTGCGTCAACTCCCAAAAGGCGTTTTCCACACGCTCGGAAAAATCGTCAACGCCGTCGATGTCGGGATAGAAATGCGGTGTTGCCGCAACATGGGTCACACCCTGCCTTTTCAGCATTTCAAGCAACGCAACAGACATTTCCAAATCTTTTGCCCCGTCGTCTACGGCGGGCAATATGTGAGAATGTATATCAAGATAACTCATAATCGCATCCCTTTTAAAAAATCGGGAAAACGCCGAGGTTCTCCCGATTTTAAATTACTGTTGCTGTGAGGATTCGGTCTTTGCCTCAAATTTTTTCGAGGGCTGACTTCCGTAGCCGTAACCGTAACCGTATCCATATCCTTTTTTATAGTATTTACGGTATCCGTATCTTTTTGAAGATTTGGGATTTGCTCCGTTCATAACGGCGCCTAAAATATTTATTCCGGCAAATTTTGCCGCTTCAACGGTATGTTTAATTACATCCTTTGTTGTAATCTGGTCTTTTACAACAAGTACAAGACCGGCTGGTTGCGGGGCAATAACCAACGCGTCGGCAACAACATCTACGGGCGGCGTATCCAAAATAACATAGCTGTATTTTTTGCCTACCGCGTCAACAAGCTCTTTAAATCTTGCCGAACCCAAAAGCTCCGACGGATTGGGCGGAACTTGACCGGCGGTTATAACATCCAACGTTTCACTTATATGATTCAGTACCTCTTCATATTTGCAAAAGCCCGCCAAAATTTCGGAAAGTCCGCCGTTGTTTTCAATTTTGAGCTTTTTGTGCACCGTGCTGCGGCGCATATCGGCGTCAATAAGCAACACCTTATCACCGAGCTGTGAAAAGGCAATCGCCATATTTATGGCGGTGGTTGACTTTCCGTCGCCCGCCTCGGGGCTTGTTATTCCGAAAACCTTTGTGTCATAGCTCGCCAGCAAAAAGGTTAAATTTGTTCTTATTGTTTTATATGCCTCAACAACCGCAAACGGAGTGCGACGGCTTTCATTTACGCTCATGACGGCATTTTTATTTTCTGCCTTTTTATTTCCGATACGCATCTTAATAGCCTCCTTTTGATTTGCGGTATGCGCCCGTTTCTGCATTGTCAAAGTCGGGCACTGCACCCAAAAGCGGAACATCAAAGCTTGCGGTAAAGTCTTCCGCACCCTTTATGGCTCGGTTAAGCGCTTCGATTATATACAATATTAAAAATGCGGCAACGGCACCCAAAAGGCCCACAATCATTGTTGTTCGTACCGTGCGCGGATATGTCATTACCGATTTAATGGCGGTAGAAGCAACCATTGCGTTTGACGAAGGTATAAATTCGGGTATATATTTGCATGCAACCTCTACATACTTATTGGCAATACGCATGGCCTCTTTCGGGTCGGGACTTGAAAAAGTAACATCGACAAACAGCGTTTCCTCGCTTCTTCTTTCAACCGAACTACGCGCCATAAGATTTTGATACTCATAGCCGTTCCCAAGTGAATCAGCCACTTTTTTATAAATGTCCGGCGTGTTTAGAATGTCAACAACGGTATAAGTAAGGTAAAGGGACGCCGAAATATCGCTGCCCGAGACCTTGTTTGTAGTATCGTCATAGGGTGTGGTAACAGCGCCGTTTGTAACAAGAATAGATGCGGTTGCGCTGTACGAGGGGGTTAATAAAAATTTGCAGTAGCTAAACGCAGCTGCGGCGCAAACAATCGCGGCAAGAACAATTATCCACAGTCGCCGCCAAGCCAGCATAAGAAGGTCCATAATATTTACAGTTTTCTCTTCCATTTTATTCCTCTCTTAAATAAAATTTTAAATCTAAAAGCATACACAAATCATAATACCATTTTTACAGGCCTTTTTCAAGTAGTTATTTTGCAAATTGTTCATATAGATGAAACTGATCGTAAACCGTGGGCCACAGCCCGTTGCCCCCGAGCGTTACGCAAACATACTCGGTGCCCGAATCGCTATTGCCGAATGACGCTATGCAGTAGCCCGATTCGTTGACAAAGCCTGTTTTTCCGCCTAAAATATCGGCGCCCTCGGGCTCGGTGCCGTACATGTGACTGAACAGCGTGCTCGTAAGCAGTATTCCGTCGGGGTGTTGCGGCGTTGCCGCCGTTGTATATTGATAGGTAGATAAAATTTTTCGGCACAGCTCGTTTTGCATAGCCGCGCGAATTATAACCGCCATATCCTCGGCGGTTGTGTAATGATTTTTATCAAAAAGCCCGCTCGTGTTTACAAAGTGTGTATTTTTAAGCCCCAGTTCATCCGCCTTTTTATTCATAAGCTTTACAAATTTCTCTTCACTGCCGGCAATCGACAGAGCAAGACCTACGGTGGCGTCGGCGCCCGACGGCAATATGGCTCCGTAAAGCAGGTCAGTCATATTTACTGCTTCGCCGTCCGAAAAACCGGCAACCGTTGCCTCGGCAATATAAAGCGGATCGGTAATTTCAAAGCTGAATGTAAATGTTTTGTTGTAATCGGTTATATAATCGACCGCGGTAAGTACGGTCATTATTTTTGTGGTAGATGCAGGATAACAGCGCGCGGCAGATTCACGCTCGGCGACAACCTTGTTTGTGTCGCAATTTATAACTATTATATTGCCGCTTACTATGTCCGGGCCTATTGGGGCGGTGTCTTTGGTGCGATTTGCAAAAAGATTTATTTTTTCGGTCTTTTCCACATCGCTTACAACATTTTCCGTAGCCTCCGAAGTTTTTGGAGGTTCGTCTTTTGCCTTTGATTT
>CAJMBP010000060.1 GCA_905211675.1 uncultured Oscillospiraceae bacterium | reverse complement strand
GACCTACCGCTTAGGAGGCGGTCGCTCTATCCAGCTGAGCTACGGAAACATCTTTAAAATCTATTCAATTTTAGTCTTAAACTTACTCAATGTCAATCGCCTTTGCCCGAAAGGCGGTCGTTATAACATATTCTTAGGAGGATCTTATTCTATTCATTGAACTAAGGGGGCAGAATGGTTTATATTTTTGACTGCCTGTTAATTTTATCGCAAAGTTACAATAAAGTCAACATAATCTTGCTTTTTTTGTTTCAATTTGTTATAATGAAAATGTAAAGACAATGGGGGTGACTTCCATTCGTGAATTGCTTTTAAAGTTGCGAAAGACTTTTGTAAGCAAAAATTTCATTGAGTTTTGCGTTTTGGGGGTTATAAACACCCTGAATGATGCGATATTTTCATCGGTTTATCATTGGCTCGGCTTGCAAAATAATATTGCCGCAGTCGCTGGGTATTATACCGCGCTTACAATCGCTTTCTTTTTGAGTTGTTTTGTTATTTTTAAGAAAAAGCCTTCGCTTAAAAGATACATTAAGTTTTTTATTTCATATATACCGAATTTTATAATATTTTTCTTGGTTACATTCGTTACTATAAACGCAATGGGTCTGCCGCAATTTTGGGGCACAATACTTGCCGCGGCAACAGGAGGGCCTATAACATTTGTTATAATGAAGGTTTATGCATTCGGTAAGAAATAATAATCTGTCAGAAGATTTTGTTTTAAATTTTTTTAAAAGGAGTTGTAATATTATGAGCAAATCAAGATTTAGAGGCGAATACCCCGTAATCGGTATCAGACCGATTATTGACGGCAGACGCGGTCCTATGAAGCTGCGTGAAAGCCTTGAGGATCAGGTAATGGCAATGGCAAATGCCGCAAAAAAACTGTTTGAAGAAAATCTTTTTTATTCAAACGGCGAACCTGTAAAGGTGGTTATGGCTGATTCAAGCATAGGCCGTGTGCCCGAAACTGCGGCTTGCGCCGACAAGTTTAAAAAAGAGGGCGTTGACATTACACTTTCTGTAACGCCTTGCTGGTGCTACGGTTCCGAAACAATGGATATGGATCCACATACCATAAAGGGTGTTTGGGGTTTCAATGGCACAGAACGCCCGGGTGCAGTTTATTTGGCTGCGGTTTTAGCGGCTCACGCGCAAAAGGGCCTGCCTGCCTTCGGCATTTACGGTCATGAGGTTCAGGACCGTGATCAGGTTACCGAAATTCCCGAGGATGTAAAAGAAAAGCTTTTGCGTTTCGGCCGCGCGGCAATTGCTGTTGCTACAATGCGCGGTAAATCGTATTTGCAGATAGGCTCGCAGTGCATGGGTATTGCAGGCTCAATCATTGACCAAGACTTTATGGAGGCATACCTCGGTATGCGCGTTGAGTCGGTTGACGAGGTTGAAATTCTGCGCCGTATGGAAGAGGGTATTTACAACCAAGAGGAGTATCAAAAAGCCCTTGCGTGGACAAAAGAACACTGCAAGGAAGGCCGCGACGACAACCCCGAATCGGTTGAATTTTTGGGTGAAGAGCGCCGCATTAAGTTTACTCCCGAAGAAAAAGAAAAGCAGTGGGAATTCACCGTTAAAATGTACTGCATAATCAAAGACCTTATGTGCGGAAACGAAAATTTGCCCGATGGCTTTGAAGAAGAAAAATTGGGTCACAACGCTATTGCCGGCGGATTTCAGGGTCAGCGTCAGTGGACCGACCACTGGCCGAACTGCGACTACCCAGAAGCATTCCTTTCGTCAACCTTTGATTACGAGGGTGCGCGTGAGCCGTATACGCTTGCTACCGAAAACGATGTGCTTAACGGCCTTGGTATGCTGTTTATGCGTCTGCTTACACACCGCGCGCAAATTTTTGCCGATGTTCGTACATACTGGTCGGGCGAGGCTACCGAGCGTGTAACGGGTTATAAGCTCGAGGGCAACGCAAAACAGTCAAACGGCATTATACATCTGCTCAATTCGGGCGCTGCCTGCCTTGACGCCTGCGGCGAATGCACCGACGAAAACGGCAACGCCGTAATGAAAAAATGGTGGGAAGTTACCGACGAAGACATCAAGAAGATGACCGACGCTACCGTTTGGTGCGAAGCAGGCTTTGACAACTTCCGCGGCGGCGGTTTCTCAAGCCATTACACCACCAAGGCAGAAATGCCCTGCACTATGATCAGACTTAACCTTGTTAAAGGCTTAGGCCCCGTGCTTCAAATTGTTGAGGGTTGGACGGTTAATCTGCCTGATGATGTATCAGACAAACTTATGGAACGCACCAACCCGACATGGCCCTGCACATGGTTTGCTCCGCGTTGCGACGGAAAAGAGGGCTCTCCGTTTAAAACCGCTTATGAGGTTATGCAAAACTGGGGTGCTAACCACGGCGCTATCAGCTACGGTCACATAGGTGCAGACCTTATAACAATGTGCTCAATGCTTCGTATTCCCGTAAGTATGCACAATGTGCCCGAAAGCGATATTTTCCGTCCTGCCGCATGGAACGCCTTCGGTATGGATAAAGAGGGTCAGGATTACCGCGCTTGTCAGGCTTACGGCCCGCTTTACAAGAAATACTAATATAATAATTAGATAAAAACAACCCCGATTGCCGAAATGCAATCGGGGTTAAATTTTTGTATTGCTTTATTCAGGTGCCGCACATTTTCATTACAAGTGAGTGCGGCAATATTTTTGCAAGCAATCGGTAAAACTTATAGAACAGTCGATTGGTATAAACCGCCTTGCCTTTTTTCGAGGCGTTGAGTGATTTTACCGCCATTATGTGCGGATTAACCCTCGGCAGAGTGTCAAAGGTTTTGCTTGAGCCCCTTTCAATGTTAGCAATCGCCAAAAACTCTGTGCTCATGGGGCCGGGGCAGACTGCAAGCACATTTATTTTGCGCGGCTTTAATTCGGCGCGCAACGCTCTTGAAAGGCTCATAACATAAGCCTTGGTTGACGAGTAAACCGCCATACGGGTATTCGGCGCAAAAGACGCTATTGAACAGCTGTTTATGATTTCGCTGTGTTCGTTCATAAACGGTAATGTTGCGGCTGTAATAGCGGTAAGCGCTTCACAGTTAAGCCGCACCATACGCGTATTATCTTGCAGTGATAATTCGTCAAAATTTCCGAGCTTGCCGAAACCTGCATTATTTATAAGCAGTTTTACGGTAGCTTGCTTTTCCTTTAACCGCTTAACATATTCTTCTACCGAATTGCTGTCGGTTATGTCAAAAGCCACGGGTATTACCGTACTGCCAAGCTCTGACTGCAACTCCTGCAATCTGTCCTCTCGACGCGCTATAACCCAAATTTCGTCAAGGTCGGTGCGTGATTCGTATAACACCTTTGCATATTCACGTCCAAGACCCGACGACGCACCTGTTACTACTGCTATGTTCATAATAACACCGCCTTAATTTTTATTAAAATCTTCAAGTATAAGCCCCTCGTTCTTTTCGAGCGCCCAGTTAATGTTCCAATCGCTTGTAAATATCAGCAGGTTGTTTCCCTTAAAATCCTGCACCCATTTTGTGTCGGAGGTAAGATTAAGCTTGCCGACATCAATTTCGTCATTGCCTATCCAGCGAATAAACTGATACGGTAAATTGCTTCGTATAACATCAACATTGTATTCGCTTTTCAGTCGGTGTTCGAGCACCTCAAACTGCAAAACGCCGACAACACCCACAATTACTCGCTCCATACCTGTATTAGGCTCGTGAAAAATCTGTATGGCACCTTCCTGTGCTATTTGCTCTACACCCTTTACAAACTGCTTGCGTTTAAGACTGTCTTTGTGCTCAATAACAGCAAAATGCTCGGGCGCAAAGGTGGGTATGCCTTCAAATTCGACCTTATGCTTCACATCACATACGGTGTCGCCTATAGAGAATATACCCGGGTCGAAAACGCCTATAATATCGCCTGCGTACGCTTCGTTTACAATCTGACGATTGTCTGCCATAAGCTGTTGAGGTTGAGAAAGCCGCAAGCTCTTTTTGCCCTGAACATGATAATACTCTTTGTCGCGCTCAAATTTGCCCGAGCAAATACGCAAAAAGGTCATTCGGTCGCGATGCGCCTTGTTCATATTTGCCTGAATTTTAAATACAAACGCCGAAAAATTCTCGCTTTCGGGTACAACTTCGCCCTCTCGCGTGTGTCGTGCAAGCGGAGCGGTTGTCATTTTTAAAAAGTTTTCCAAAAACGGCTCAACACCGAAGTTGGTAAGAGCAGAACCGAAGAAAACAGGGGTGAGCTTGCCGCAACGCACCTTTTCAATGTCAAAATCAAAGCTGGCACCGTCAAGCAGTTCAATCTGGTCAACAAGGTCGCGGCGTGAATATTCGCCTATAAGCTCATCTAATTTTTCAGTATCGGTTATATCACATTCGACGGCCTGCAATCTGTCCTGACCTCGGTGAAATTCGTTAAAGGTCATAATCTGTCTGCGGTCGCGGTCAAATACGCCTTTAAAATCGGCACCGCAGCCTATGGGCCAGTTTACGGGGTAGGTGCCTATGCCGAATTCCTTTTCAAGCTGGTCTAAAAGCTCGAACGGGTCGCGCGCTTCACGGTCAAGCTTGTTTATGAATGTAAAAATCGGGATGTGCCGCATTGCCGTTACCTTAAACAGCTTTCTGGTCTGAGGCTCAATACCCTTTGCCGCGTCAATTACCATGACAACGCTGTCGGCCGCCATAAGCGTGCGGTAGGTATCTTCCGAAAAGTCTTGGTGACCGGGGGTATCAAGAATATTTATACAGTAGCCCTCATATTCAAACTGCATTACAGACGAGGTTATGGAAATACCGCGCTGCTTTTCAAGCTCCATCCAGTCGGACACCGCGTGCTTTGCGGTTGCCTTGCCTTTAACGGAACCTGCTGTCTGTATTGCGCCTCCGTAAAGAAGCAGTTTTTCGGTAAGTGTTGTTTTACCCGCGTCGGGGTGTGAAATAATTGCAAAGGTTCGCCGTCTGTTAATTTCTTCCTTCAAATCCACAGTATTACTCCCTAAGATTAATGTCTTATAAAGTTTACCACAAAATGTATTCGGTATCAAGAAAAATAAAAAATTTAAAAAAATTCTTTACATTTAAAAAAAAATAGTCTATAATGATGTATAAGTAGTTACTTATTATTTAATTTACGGAGGTTTTTACGATGAAAAAGTTAATATCACTGTTTCTCAGCATAGTTATGGTTTTCTGTTTGTCTGTTACTGCTTTTGCGGCAGAGAGTCCCTCGGCATCCGAAAAAATTACTGTTAAAATCAGAAAATCCGAATATGTTGATTTTAGCGGTAAGCCCGATGTTGAATACACCGTCAATGTTGACTCGTCTATTACCGTAAAGGTTGACGACGACAAGAAAGACACCTTTAAAAGCTGGAGCGTTTACAAGGTTGTTTCAACCGTTGAGGGCGTTTCTGCTCCCGTTAAATCAGGCATAATCAATTTGAATTCCGCTTTAAAGCTTGCGTCAACCACAAAGGTTGAGCCTGCCGTTGAAGGCACAGATTATGAAATTGTAAGCGGCGGTCTTGATAAGGCTCAGGTAACCCTGAAGCTTAAGACTTCTGTTATCATTTGTGCAAACTACGGTTCGGTTGTTACCGACCCGTTGGTTGACAGCAGCGCCGATTCTTCTGTCTCGGCTCCTCAAACAAGCGATATAACAGCCGTTTATGCTGTTGTAATTATGCTTGCAGTTGTCGCTTTCGGTTTCGGAGTAAAAAAAGTTTATTCAAAATAATTTTGGTTTAATACTCAAATTCAGGAAGATGTTTTGAAAGCATCTTCCTTTTTTGTTGAAAAGCATAATACTTATTATATAATAAAACAAAAAACAGTTGGTGTTAAAAATGAAAAAACAGCTTATAATGAGGTATTTTTCACCTGCGGAAAGCACAGATGAAGGCTGGGAAAAATATTCACTGCCTGTCGGCAACGGATATTTCGGGGCTAGTGTTTTCGGAGGTGAAATTTGTGAGCGCATTCAGTTTACAACAAATACATTTGCAAATAATTACATGCAGGGCGGGGTAACAAACTTCGGTGAGTATTATATAGATTTTAAATGCAATAGTGTTAAAAATTATGAGCGCGGTCTGTCACTTGACAAGGGGGTAGTGTATTCTGAGTATCAAGCCGACTGCGTAAATATAAGCCGTGAGGCTTTTGCGAGTTATCCCGATAAAGTTTTTGCGTATAAAATAACCGCAACGGGCGGAACGGTTGATTTTGATGTGCGGCTTTTTATTCCGTATCTTGATAAGCGCCCTATTGATGAGGGCGGAAGAACGGGTGAAATAAAGATTCAAGACGGCGCGCTTGTAATGCGCGGCACACTGCCTTCAAGAGAACTTGTTTATGAAGCAAGGCTGGGTATTTTAACCGACGGAGCGGTTAAAAGCGACGGCGAAAAATTATGCGTAAGCGGCGCCGCCGAGGCCACTTTGCTTTATACGCTCGACACCTCATACAAGCTTTGTCCCGAAGTATTTAAAGACGGTTGTCACAAGGCTTTGGGTGATGACCCGCACGAGTCGGTTGTAAATTGCCTGAAAAATGCCATGTCCTTGGGTTGGAATTCTCTTTATAAAAGACACATTGCCGACTACACCGCTTTGATAGGCAGGGTTAGCTTTGACCTTGGCGGTGCAGATGACGGCAGAAGCACCGAGCAGCTGCTCGAATCCTACAAAAGCGGCAACAGCGAGCCCTACCTTGAAGAGCTTTACTATGCCTACGGCAGGCATTTGCTTGTATCATCTTCAAGAAAAGGCACTCCGCCCGCTTCGCTTCAGGGCGTGTGGACGGTGCATGACAAATCGCCGTGGAGTTGCGGCTTTTGGCATAACATAAATGTGCAGATGAACTATTGGCCCGCCTTTAACACAAATCTTGCCGAAACATTTTCGGCTTATGCGGATTATTGGAAAAATTACCGTGAACAGGCCGAGGTTAATGCGTCAAGATGGGTTAAAGAGATGAATCCCGAAAACTATGTAGAAGAAAAGGGCGAATGCGGTTGGATAATCGGCACAGGCGCTTGGATGTATCAAGTTGACGGAATGGACAAGCATACGCATTCGGGGCCCGGCACAGGCGGTATGACTGCAAAAATGTTTTGGGACTATTACGATTTCACCCGAGATGAAACAGTATTGCGCGAATACTCGTATCCCGCAATTCACGGCATGTCAAAACTGCTTACCAAGTGCGTAAAGGAATATGACGGCAGATATTTATGCGCTTTCTCCGCCTCACCAGAACAGATACTTTCGGGCACATGGGTTCATGCGCATGAGCATCAGCAGTATTGGCTTACGGTGGGTTGTGCTTTTGACCAGCAATTTATATACGAGAACGCGGTTGACGATTTAAAATGCTCCGAGTTGCTCGGTGTAAATGACGGCGTAACCGAAACCGAAAGGCAACAGCTTGACGGTTACGGGCCTATACAAATCGGTTACAGCGGTCAAATCAAAGAATACGATGAGGAGCATTTTTACGGTGAAATAGGCGAGGCAAATCACCGCCATATTTCGCAGTTAGTGGCTCTTACACCCGGAAGTACAATTACGCACAGCACACCCGCATGGCTTGACAGCGCCAAGCTTACGCTTCAAATGCGCGGCGATAAATCTACCGGTTGGGCGCTTGCACACCGCCTTAATGCATGGGCGCGTGTGGGTGACGGCAATCACGCATATATGCTTTTGCAAAATTTATTGCGTGAACGCACCTATCCGAACCTTTGGGATGTGCACCCGCCGTTCCAAATTGACGGAAATTTCGGTGCGACTGCCGGTATGACCGAAATGGTTTTGCAAAGTCACGAGGGCTATATTTCGCTTTTACCGTCAATTCCCGATAGTTGGAAAAATATATCGTTTAAAGGCTTAAAAGCGCGCGGAAACTTTACTGTAGACTGCGATTTTGCCGACTCAACAGTAAAGTATTGCAAAATAAAATCAGAAAGCGGCGGCACCTTAAGACTGCGTTACGAGGGCTTCGGCAATGTAACCGTCACTTGTGACGGTAAAGCCGTTGATATTTACCGTGACGGTTGTTTTATCACCTTTGAAACGCAAAAGGGCAGTGAATACATATTAAGCGGTTTTAAGGCGGTAAACAAACGCGATACCGTAAAAAATCTTGTTTCACGCTACACAAAAAACGGTGTGGCTTTAAGCTGGGAATTTACCGGTAACAGCCGTTTTGAAATCTGGCGTGCCGAAAATAACGACAGCGATTATAAACTGTTGGGAGTTACCGACGACTGTGAATTTATTGACGGCGATTACAGCGACTCTCATAAATCAAGGCTTACATATAAGGTTGTTGCGGCATACGAAACAAAAGCAGAAAGCTCGGCTTGCGGTGCTTTGACGGTGCTGCATCCTGCGAGCCGACTTGAAGAGGACAGATACAAATTGAAATTTAAGGTAATAAACAAATCGCTTTAAAAAACAGCCTCAAACG
>CAJMBP010000059.1 GCA_905211675.1 uncultured Oscillospiraceae bacterium | reverse complement strand
ATGCAGGAAAAACCGTAACGGTTTCTTCTGCATTTAATGATACTCTCAACATTTCAATTTATTAAGCAGTAATTTGATTGACTTTACAGTCACTATTTAGTATAATAAATAAATACCATTCTTCAAATTCAAACGGAGGGTTCAAAAAATGAAGTCAAAAACTTCTCACAAGTCGACATTTTTTGTAATCTTCGCACTGATTTTAGCGCTTACATATCTTGCTTTTTTCGGTGTTGAAAATTACTATGGCGACATCAGAAATGTCTATGTAAAAGGCGCAAAGGATATTCGTTGGGGTATCGATATAAGCGGCGGTGTTGAGGCTGTGTTCAGCCCCGATATCGCAGATGTTGAAATCACCGAAAACGATATGCAGGCCGCCAAAACCATTATTGAAACACGTCTTGTAAACAACAGCATTACCGATTATGAGGTTTATGCCGACAATCACAATCATCAGATTATTGTGCGTTTCCCCTGGAAAGCGGATGAAAGCGATTTTGATGCACAGGCCGCTATTCAGGAGCTTGGAGAAACTGCAATGCTTACCTTCTGCGGTAATCAGGACAACACAAATATTATTCTTAAAGGCTCTGAGGACATCAAACGAGCTCAGGCAGGCCTTGATGAAGACAACAAATACATTGTAGCCCTTGAGCTTACCGACGCAGGTTCTTCAAAATTTGCCGCGGCCACTCAAAGCTACCTTAATCAAACAATTTCAATATGGATGGACGACACAATGATTTCGGCGCCTACCGTAAATTCGGTTATAACCAACGGTATGGCAACAATTACAGGACTTGCCGACGCAGACGAAGCCACCGACCTTGCCAACAAAATCAATGCAGGCTCTTTGCCTTTTGCACTTACTGTTGACGAAAGTAAGCTTCAAATCATTTCTCCGTCGCTCGGTTCCGACGCGCTTAATGTTATGCTTATAGCAGGCGCTATTGCTTTCGGCATAGTTTGCATTATAATGATAGCCCGTTACCGTGTAAACGGCGTTGTTGCATCAATCGCGCTGCTCGGTCAGCTGGCAGGCACCATTGCTTGTATATCGGGCTTCTTCCCCGGCATATCAAGCTTTACACTCACAATTCCGGGTATTGCCGGTATTATACTTTCAATCGGTGTAGGTGTTGACTGCAATGTTATTGCGGCAGAGCGCATACGCGATGAATTCAGACGCGGCAAAACCATTGACAGCGCAATAGAATGGGGTTATAAAAACAGCCTTAACGCTATTATCGATGGCAATGTTACAATAGTTATTGTATCAATTGTTCTTATGGGCGCCTTCGGCTCACCCGACGGTTTCCTCGGCTCATTGTTCTCACCGCTTATGTCACTGTTCGGCGCGTCAATAACCGGTTCAATCTATTCATTCGGCTATACACTGCTTATAGGCGTTATATTCAATCTTATTATGGGTGTTCTTGCTTCCAAATATATGCTCCGCAGCATTTCGCAATTTAAGTTTATGAGAAAGCCCACCCTTTACGGAGGTAAGAAAAATGGCTGATAAAACTGTAAACTCTAAAAAAGCATTTAAAATTGTTGCAATAGTTTATGCGGTATTGCTGGTTATCGGTATAGCAGTAGCAGTAATATTCGGGCCTAAGCTTGACATAAACTTCAGCGGCGGTACAAAAATTTCTTATTCATATACAGGCGATATTGCCGAAAAAGATTTCAAAGATACGGTAGCTACCGTGCTTGACAAGGAATTTACGGTCAGCAAAAATACATCTCTTGCGGGCGATGTTAATTGCCTTGTTATAACGCTTGCGGGTAAAAATTCGATTCCTGCCGAAACACAGGAAAACATAACAACCGCTTTAAACGAAAAGTTTGCCGATAATAAAATCGAAATTTACGATTCAACCTCGGTAAGTCCTACAATAGCAGGCTCGTTCTTCCTTAAAAGCTTGGTTGCTGTGCTTATTACCGCGATTTTGGTTGTTGTTTATGTTGGTATTCGCTTTAGAAAAATCGGCGGTGTTTCGGCCGCGCTTACGGCGTTTTGCGCGCTTATACTCGACTTGCTTGTAGCATTCTTTACATGCGTTATATTCAGACTTCCTATAGATATGAACTTTGTGGCTGTTGTGCTTACCATTCTCGGTTATTCGCTTAATGACACAATCGTTATTTATGACCGCGTTCGAGAAAACAAACGTCTGTATCCCGAATTATCGGTTGCTCAAAATATGGATTTAAGCATTTCGAGCACACTTGTTCGTAACATTGTAACTACCGTTACAACGGTTTGCGCAGTGCTTACAATTGTTGTAGTATCTGAAATTTTCGGTCTTACAACACTTCGTTCATTCTCAATTCCTATGGCTTTCGGTCTTTTGTCGGGCTGCTTCTCATCACTGTTTATATCAGGCCCGCTTTGGGTTATATACAAAGAAAAAACCGCAAAATAAACTCCGATTTGAAATCGGCTGTAAAACAAAGGTTTTACAGCCGATTTTTTTATTTAAATATTGTCTGAACACCGTCAACAATTTCTCCTACAGCTTTTACCACCTTGGCAGAGCCTTTAGAAATGTTATGTTTGTCTTGCATAATCATTTTGCCTGCAACAACGGCAGCGGCGCCCGCAAGCATTCCGGCACCCATGCCCTTTACAAATGACATTGTTGTTCCCTTTTGCATAAAAAATAAAACCTCCCTTCACGTTTAGTTTAACCGAGTAAGAGAGGTTTATTATTTTATTGACTATTTATTTTTACGGTATTCGCAAAACGGCGGATGAAGCTTATCTTTATCGGAAAGCTTAATTTCCATACCGTCGGGAATAGGCCAGTTTATACCGATGTCGGGGTCGTTCCACATAAGACCGCCCTCATCGTTAGGGTGATAATAATCGTCAACCTTATAGCAAAATTCAGCCTCGTCCGAAAGCACTACAAAGCCGTGTGCAAAACCTTTCGGCACCAAGAACTGACGCTTGTTTTCGGCCGAAAGAATTACGCCTTCCCACTTGCCGTAAGTGGGTGAACCCTCACGCAGGTCAACGCAAACATCAAATACCTCGCCGCGGACACAGCGCACCAATTTAGTTTGCGGATAATTTATTTGAAAATGCAAACCGCGCAGCACGCCTTTTGTTGACATTGACTGATTATCCTGCACAAAATCTATGTCAATACCGCCCGCCTTAAAATCTTCTTTCTGATAGGTTTCCATAAAATAACCGCGGCTGTCGCCGTAAGCGGTGGGCTCTACAATCACAACGCCTTCAATAGAGGTTTTAATAAAGTTAAACTTACCCATTAAATCATATCTCCTCTTTGGCGCTGTACATTGTGTCATAGTATTTTTGATATGCGCCGCTGGTTACATTGTCAAACCACTCTTTGTTATCGAGGTACCACTTAATTGTCTTCTTTATGCCGACTTCAAAGCAGGTTTCGGGATACCAACCGAGCTCGTCCTTAATTTTTTGCGGGTCAATACCGTAACGGCGGTCATGACCCTTACGGTCGGTAACATGCTTAATCATATGCTCGCCCACGGTTTCGTCAACATTTTCTTTAATGTATTCGATTATCGACTTAACAATAAAGATGTTAGGCTTTTCGTTGTGTCCGCCCACATTATAAACCTCACCGAGTCTGCCGCCGCGAATAACCATGTCGATAGCCTTGCAGTGGTCTTCAACATAAAGCCAGTCACGAATCTGCATACCGTCGCCGTAAACGGGAAGGTCTTTGTGTTGCAATGTATTGTTCATAATAAGCGGAATCAACTTTTCGGGAAACTGGAACGGACCGTAGTTGTTGGAACAACGGGTTATATTTACGGGGAATTTATAAGTGTCGCCGAAGGCTTTTACAAAGAAATCGGCAGATGCCTTTGATGATGAATAAGGAGAATGAGGGTCAAGCGGAGTAGTTTCGGTGAAATAGCCTGTCTCACCCAATGAACCGTAAACCTCGTCGGTAGAAACCTGAAGATATTTTACGTCTTTGTATTTATCGTCGCCGACAGTCCATGCAACCTTTGCGCATTGAAGCATATTTACGGTACCCTCAACATTTGTTTTTACAAATATTTCGGGGTTTGTGATTGAACGGTCAACATGGCTTTCTGCCGCAAAGTTTACAACATAATCAATGTCGTTTTCGGCAAAAATTTCAGAGATAGCCTCTCTGTCACAGATGTCAGCCTGAACAAAGCTGTAGCGCGGGTTGTTTTCAACGCTCTTAAGGTTTTCGAGATTGCCCGCATAGGTAAGCTTATCGACATTTATAATCTTAACATCATCGTATTTATTAAGCATATAGATGACAAAGTTTGAGCCGATAAAGCCTGCGCCGCCTGTTACTAAATAGGTTTTCATAAGTTTAGTCCTCCACCTTTGAAATATATTCTTTAAGGGCTTCCTGCCAATCGCGCATTTCATTGCCGACTGTGCATTCTAACGCCAAATTACGCAGTGATGAATATTCGGGCCTCTTGGTAGGCACATTGAATTTTGCATTGTATTCTTCGGTAGTGCAGGGTGTTACCGTATCGCCGAGCCCAGAATACTCTGCAATTTTAACCGCAAAGTCATACCAAGAGCATTCACCCTCGCCCGTGCAGTGATAAATACCGTACTCTTCGGTTACTGCAAGCTTTAAAAGATGATGCGCCAAATCGTTTGCGTTTGTAGGATTGCCGCGCTGGTCGCACACAACGCCTATACCGCCGTTTGCCTTAATTACGCGGCGAACGGTTTTTACAAAGTTTTTGCCTATATAGCCATAAAGCCATGATGTGCGAACAACAAAGGTTTTTTTACAGAATGACAAGGCATACTTTTCGCCCAAGGCCTTCGAAGCACCGTAAACGCTTTGAGGGTTAACCTTATCCCACTCGCAGTAGGGCTTTGTTCCGTTGCCGGCAAAAACATAGTCGGTGGAAACATGAATAAGCTTGGCGCCTATGTTTTCGGCGCTTACCGCCAAATTTTTAACGCCTAAGGCGTTTACCTTAAAGGCGGTTTTATAATCGCTTTCACAGCCGTCAACATTTGTCATTGCCGCGCAGTTTATTATAACATCAGGTCGATTGGCGTTTACATAATCGCTTACTGCCGCCATATCGGAAATGTCAAGCGTGTCAATATCAACAGGTAAAATTTCAGCATTAAGCACACCCTCGGGTGCGGCTCCTATCTCACTTTTACCGCTTTTAAGAATTGACTGCAATTCGTTGCCAAGCTGTCCGTGACAACCGGTAATCATAATTTTCATTTATGTTTTCTCCTCCACTTGAATAAAAATTTAAAGCAAGAAGCAATATGAATAAATAAATATTTTAAACTTTTTGCACTCTGCCGCTCCCAAGCGTGGGTAACGCAAAATTGCGGCAAAAGCATTACCTTACCATTTGATTTTGCCTTTAAAGACAAATCGGCATCCTCAAGGTACATAAAATATCTCGGATCAAATCCGTCAACATTTTTAAACACATCTGTTCTTATGCAAAAAAAACAACCTGTACAAAAATCAATCTCACAGGGAGCCGTTATTGTTTTGCCTGCCCACACATATTCACTTCTGATTTTGCCCGAAATTCTGCCTAAAAACAGTCTTTTGAATGTAGGACGCTCTTTGGGCAGCTTTTGCTCGGTACCGTCGGTGTTGAGTATTTTTGGCATTGCCATAACAACATCGGGGTTGCTTTCAAAATAATCAACCATATCGGATATAACATCGGAATTTAAAGTTATATCGGGGTTTATAACAAAATGATATTTGCCTGTCTGTTTTGTCAGGGCAATATTATGCGCGGCACCGAAGCCTAAATTTTTGTTTTGTCTGATAAGCTCGGCCTGCCCCGATTTTTCAATTAAATCGGCTGTGCCGTCGGTAGAATTGTTGTCTATAACGTAAAGCTTCAGGGGATATTTTTTTGTATTTGTAACAATGCTGTTTACGGTTTGGGCAGCGCGACTGATATCGTTATATGTGACAACAGATGCAGACACTAAAATATCAGCGCTCATAACAAATCCCCTTTCACTTAAACAATCATACCATTTTTTTACAAAACAATCAACATATTTTTATTTAAGAAAGCCGTTTACTATTTCTTCTTCTGCCTGCTGTTCGCTAAGCCCTAGTGTCATAAGCTTTATTAACTGCTCGCCCGCAATTTTACCGATAGCCGCCTCGTGAATTAAGGACGCGTCGATATGGTTTGCGTTAATTTCGGGTATGGCGCTTACATGGGCACTGTCCATAATAATGGCGTCACACTCGGTATGGCCGTTGCATTTTTGATTGCCGTTAATATTTGAACGGAAAACCTGCTCCGAGCAGTCTCGGGCAACCGAACGCGATACAACATTAGCGCTTGAATTTTCACCGTTTAAATCAACCGAAAAATCGGTGTCGGCTCTTTGCTTGCCGTGCGTCATAATTTTTTCGTGTATAACAAGCGTTGCACCGTCAGCCAGTGTTGCCCTTGTTACGCGATGCGTGTTATCGATACCCTTTATCTGACTTGTTTCCATTTCCATATATCCGCCCTCGGCTATGTTTACAACGGTGGTCGGGTTCATGTTTTTGCCGCCCGTGCCGTCGCCCTCGCCGTAATGGCGTTCTATATATTTTACCCGTGCGTCTTTACCTACAAAAAAGGTGTGAATACCGTCGTGTCGCGACTCCTCACTGCCGCAGTTGTGTATGCCGCAGCCCGCCATAATGGTTACATCGGCACCGTCACCGATTATAAAATCGTTATACACCAAATCGTTTAAACCGGTACTGCTTATTATAACGGGTATATGCACGGTTTCACCTTTTGTGCCGGGGCGAATTATTATATCTATGCCGTCCTTGTCGGTTTTTGTGCGAATGTCAACATTAGGTGTTGTATGGCGCTGTGCCAAGGAGCCGTTGGCGCGTATGTTAAATGCGCCGCTTAACTCTCCGTCAATATCGGCTATTATTTTAAGCAGTTCTTTTTCTGTGTTATTCATTATTGCGCCCCCTTCATATTATTGGTAAGCACAGGGCAAACGGCGCTTGTAGAGCCCAACAATTCGGGCAAAATTTCATCACGCTTACCGTAGGATTTTAAATCTCCCGCTTCAAGCACCGCAACACTGTCGGCAATGTTAAGAATACGCTCTTGGTGTGAAATTATAATAATAGAGCCGCCCAGTGTTTCACGCATTTTTTCAAAAACATTTATAAGGTTGCCGAAGCTCCAAAGGTCAATGCCCGCCTCGGGCTCGTCAAAAATCGACACCCTTGTGCCACGCGCCAAAACGGTGGCAATTTCAATTCTTTTAAGCTCTCCGCCCGAAAGTGACGCGTTAACCTCACGGTTAATGTAATCGCGCGCGCAAAGGCCGACCTGCGACAGATAATCGCAAGCCTCAGACATACTTATTTTTTTGCCCGCCGCAAGACGAATAAGGTCATTTACGGTAATTCCCTTAAAACGCACGGGTTGTTGAAAAGCAAAGCTTATTCCCTTGTTTGCACGCTCTGTTATTGAAAGATTTGTAATATCCTCGCCGTCAAGCAATATACTGCCCGAAGTCGGTTTTATAATTCCCGCAATAATTTTAGCAAGCGTAGATTTACCGCCGCCGTTAGGGCCGGTTATTGCAATAAAGCCCGTGTCTATATCCATTGAAATATCTTTTAAAATCTCTTTTTTACCGTCCTGATTTTCGGCGGAAAAAGAAACATTTTTAAGTTGAAGCATTAACATCCTCCGTATTTTTATACATATATTCTTATTATACATTTTTTACGGCAAAAAAGCAATATTATTATTTGCTAAACAGCGGTATTTATGGTATAATGGCTTGTATTTTGTAAAATATACGGAGATCGCATAATGAATGTTTCACAAAAAATAGCCGAAGAGCTTAATTTAAAATTATGGCAGGTTGAAAACACTGTAAATTTGCTTGACCTCGGAAACACCGTTCCCTTTATTGCGCGTTACCGCAAGGAGGTTACAGGCAGTCTTGACGATCAGGTGCTTCGAGCCCTTTCAAAAAGGCTTGACTACCTTCGCAACATGCAGGAAACGGCAGAAAAAATTAAAGCCGCTATTGCCGAGCAGGGCGCTTTAAGCGAGGAATTATCCGCCGCCATTGATGCCGCTCAAACGCTTACCGAGCTTGACGACCTTTACCGCCCATACAAAAAAAGACGCAAAACCCGCGCAGACGACGCAAGAGAAAAAGGGCTTGCGCCGCTTGCCGACTTAATTTACGAGCAGTCTGCCGATTCAGCCGAGCCGCTTGCTTTGGCGGCAGATTTTGTAAACTCTGAGCTTGGCATAGAAACCGCCGAGGACGCACTTGCAGGCGCCAAAGATATTATAGCCGAAGTAATAAGCAATGACGCCGATATACGAAAGAGAATGCGTTTTGTTTGTATGGCAAACGGTAAATTGACAGTTAAAGCGGCGGGCGAAGAGCTTGGGGTTTATGAAATGTATTTCGACTATACCGAGGCCCTGTCAAAAATCGCAAATCACCGCGTGCTTGCAATAAACCGCGGTGAAAAAGAGGGCTTTTTAAAGGTATCGGTAGATTTTGACCGCGAAAAGGCAATGTTGATAATAAGCCGCAACCACATAAAAGAGGGCTCGCGCTGTACCGCGGCTATAAAGGAAGCCGCCGAGGACGCATATACCCGACTTATATTCCCGTCGGTTGAGCGTGAAATACGAAACGCACTTACAGAGAAAGCAAGCAAAGACGCCATAAAGGTTTTTTCACAAAAC
>CAJMBP010000058.1 GCA_905211675.1 uncultured Oscillospiraceae bacterium | reverse complement strand
CTTACCGCCGTTACGGTGGTGGTGGGTATGCGAATTATGGGGGCGTTGCTTATTTCAAGCATAATTACATTTCCCGCGCTTTCGTCAATGCGTATATGCAAGCACTATAAATGCACCGTAATTGTTGCGGCGGTGATTTCGGTAGCGGCTTTTTTGTCGGGCATATTGCTTTCGTTTATGTTTGACCTGCCGGCGGGCGCCGCGGTTGTGCTTACAAATTTAGCTGTATTTTTAATATTAAGCCTTGTGGGAAAAATAAAGCAAATATAAAACAAAAATTACCTCTTTACAAAAAGGGGTAATTTTTGTATAATAAAAAAAGAACAAATGTTTGCTAAAAAGGCGGTGGAGAAAACGGCTGACAGAATAATACTTCATTGTGACCTTAACAATTTTTTTGCATCGGTATCTTTGCTTTCAAACCCTACCCTTTATGACCTGCCCGTCGCTGTTTGCGGCAGTACCGAGGCGCGACACGGAATAGTGCTTGCCAAAAACGAAATTGCCAAAAAATTCGGCGTAAAGACCGCTGAAGCCGTGTGGGAGGCCAAACAAAAATGCCCCGAGCTTGTAACCCTTTCTCCCGATTATAAAAAGTATTATGAATACTCTTGTAAAGCGCAGGGTGTTTATAGGCGTTATACCGATTTGGTGGAACCGTTCGGCATAGACGAATGTTGGCTTGATGTCACGGGCAGTACGCTGCTTTTCGGTTCGGGAGAGAAAATAGCCGAGCGCATTCGGCGTGATATAAAACTCGAGCTGGGTATAACCGTGTCGGTAGGTGTAAGCTTTAATAAGATTTTTGCCAAGCTCGGTTCCGATATGAAAAAGCCCGATGCCGTAACGGTTATAAGCCGTGAAAACTTCAAGCAAAAGGTTTGGGGGTTGCCAATATCAGACCTGCTGTTTGCAGGCAAAAAAACAACCGAAAAGCTTAACGGAAGCGGCGTGTTTACAATAGGCGATATAACCAAATGCGAAGACGATATGCTGATTAGGCTTTTAGGTAAAAACGGGGTACAGCTTAAAACCTACGCTTTGGGTGAAGACAATTCGCCCGTAACGCCCGAAAAGTATGAGGACGCGCCTAAAAGCATCGGTCGCAGTGTTACTCCGCCTAAAGATATTGAAACGCCCGAGCAGGTTTGGAAAATTTATATAGGTATAGCCGAGGAAATATCCGAAATCTTGCACAGCAAGGGTCTTTACGCCGCAACGGTTCAGGTGCATACGCGTGATACAAACTTAAAAATAAAAGAGTTTTCGCGCACTCTGCAAAGTCCGATAAACAATTCAATTTTGATAGCAAAGCAGGGTATGAGGCTGTTTGAACAGAATTATAATTGGAATTTGCCGTTGCGTTCCGTCGGCCTTCGGGTGCAGAATTTGAAGGGTGAAAATGTCGCCTTTCAGCAAAGTATTTTCGGCTGTGAAAAAAGCGAGGAGCAGGCCGAAAAAATCGAAAACTCTATTCTTGAAGTTCGTAAAAAGTTCGGCAGACAGAGCCTTAAGCGCGGAACAAGCTGTTCGGCGGACAAATAAAGAACACGGAGCCTCTTTTAAGGTACCGTGTTCTTTGCTTTATTCGGCTCTTTGTATAATGCCGTTTTCCTCTATAAATCTTCTTGTGTTTGAAAATTCTTCATATTTTGCTTCAAGCCTGATATCAAAAGAAGTGTCATTTGCCTGTGTGTAACCGCTTATTTCATAATAATCTTCAAATCTGTTGTTAAGAACTTCAGAACTGCAGTTTTGAACATCAAGTCGGTATGCGTCTAAAAATTCTTTTGCTTCGGCTTGGGTTATTATCGCGTTAACATATTTGCCGTTATCATAAAAATACAGTGAAAACGACGCGGACTTGTCGAAATTTATACTCTCTTTAATTGAATTCATTCTTTCGTCACTCTTATAAATCGTGAGCAATTCGTTTTCTAAAAGCGCGGTATCAACCAAAAATGAGCGACTCATGGTTTTGCCGTTTTTAAGCGTGTATTCAAACGACACATTTATTTTGCCTTCTGCGTATTCATCGTCTGACGCGGCACCTGTTTCGATTATTTTATGATGTAATGCAAGGATATCGTCGGGGTTTTCAAAATGTATAAATTCGCTGAATGCGTTAATATGCGTATCGCTTATATCCTGCTTTTCGGGTATTCGTTTTGAATAGCCTAAACCGCCCGTTATACCGAATACCGCTACAGATATAATAATTAGTGAAGATACACAGCCGACTGCTATTGCGCGTCCAAAGTTTTTGAAACCGCGGTTGGTAATAACACCGTAAATTACGGCGGTAAGAATCGCGCCTATGGTCATAAATATATAGAACACCGGGCTTGAAACATCATAAGTAAACAAAAAGCCTATTAAATATCCGCCGCAAATTCCTGCAAGCGCACCGCAGAAAATATACATAAATTTATAGGCGTAGCCCTGCTCGCATTTTTCTGCCCTGCGTTTGTTGTAAAGCAGAACGGCTATTGCCGTAAACGCTATTATGTAAATAACGCTTCTTATAAAAAATTCTATAGTCCTGCCGTTCATTCCGTTATTTGCTCTGCCGAGTCCAATTCCGCAAAAATAGGGAGGGGATATCCAGTATATAATATCGGAGGCGAATGCTCTGTTGTACCCTAACAGTGTTCTGTCTAAAACAGAGTCGAATACTTGGCCTACTAAAAGCAGAGCTATATTTGAACCTATGAGTGATACACCCATGTCAAACATACTGCCTGCACTTATTATGAATATAAGTGAAAATGAAGAGCAGACAAGCGTTATAATTACGGTGTATAAAAGATAAACCGCAAGCTTTGTAAGACTGCCCATCCACGGGTTAAATGCCGCCATAATTGCAAAAGCCGCGTAACAAACAAGAACGGGTATAAATGTGGCTATAAGACCGGCTGAAAATCTTGATAAAAGAAGTTGAGTACGCGTAAGCGGAAAAGCGTGAAAAACATCGCTAGAGCTTTTTTTATACAAAAATGAAAAGTTTATTGCGTTAAACAGTATGCCAATAATAGCCGACATAACCGTAACCAAATAGGCAAGATGTTCGACAAGTTGATTATTGTTGCTTCTGTACGACGATGCCAAATCTTCGATATTTGCGGCCTTTAAATCTTCGAAATTTACTATAAAACCGCCCGGACAGTAAAGCAGTGCCGCAATGCACAGTATAATTATAAAGCCTATGCTTTTGCGAAGCGTGAACCCAATCATATTTGTGCAGGGGTTTAACTTACGAGAGGATGTTTTTAACATCATAACCAATAACCTCCAATTCATAAATAAATACTTCTTCAAGCGTGGGCTCGATACATTCGGCATATAGGGGGTCAAGTCGGTTTATAAACTGCATAATTTCCTCCTCATTACCCTTTACCACGAGCGATAAGAGCGAACCTGTGCGTTCCATTTTCATTATATAAACACTGTTAAATACGCTTGTGTCGGGAACATCACGAAAGGCAACCTGAATTTTATGTATGTTGCCCCTAAGCGACTCAATATTACCGTTTGAAATAATTTTGCCGTGGTGTATAACGCACACGCTGTCGCATATATTTTCAAGCTCGCGCAGATTGTGCGAGGCAATAACTACCGTCATACCGCGTTTTTCAACGCTGTCCATAATAATATTTGCAAGCACCCTGCGCATAACGGCGTCAAGCCCGTCAAAGGATTCATCCATAAGCAGGTATCGCGGGTTGGTTGAAAGTGCTAAAATAAGCGATGCCTGACGCTGCATACCTTTTGAAAAGGTTGAAAGTCTTGCCCTTTGATCGAGCGGAAACACTGTAAGCAAATGTTTGTATATTCCGTAATCAAAATCGGGATACATTTCGGAATATAGCCTTGACATTTCTTTGAGGTCGGACTGCGGTAAAAAGTAGGGTGTATCGCCCAAAAATGCTATCTGAGACTTTAACTTCGGATTGTTAAAACAGTTTTCGCCGTCAATACATATCTGACCGTCGTCAGCCATATATACGCCCGCAATTAAGCGCAGCAGGGTAGATTTGCCCGAGCCGTTAGAGCCTACAAGCCCGTAAACGCACCCCTCTTTTATGGTCATGGTTATGTTGTCTAACGCAATTTTATCGTCAAATTTTTTGGTAAGCGCTTTTGCGATTATCATTTAGAACCGTCCTCCTTTATAGCGAAGTTTTCTTTGATTATATTTATCATTTCTTCGGCACATAGCCCTAAGTCATAAGCCGAGTGAGCGGCTGTTAAGAAACTAATCCTTGCCGAATTTAAAACAGCATTTGCCGCACGGTCGTCATCGGACATAAAGGAGCCCTTGCCCTTTACGGAATATATAATTCCGTTTGCTTCAAGCATGGCGTATGACTTTTGAACCGTGTTGGGATTTACCGAAAATTTTGAAGCAAGCGCTCTGACACTCGGTAACTGCTCGCCGCTTTTTAATACGCCTAAAGATTTCAGTTTTATAATTCCGTTTACAATTTGGTCGCAAATAGGCACACCGCTTTTAAAATCAAGCTGAAACATTGCGCACCTCCTAAATCAAATACTGTACTATCCTTATTAGTACAGTTGATATAGTATCACATATAAAGCTATTTGTCAACAGTATTTTAAAAAATAAAAAATCGGCGCACACCGATTAAAGCAGTGTACGCCGATTTGCTTGAACTTAAATATAAACTATTCGATAATTCCTTCCATAAGGTCGGTTTCAAAAAGACTTTCACCGTCAAATCTAACGGTTTTAATTTCGTAAACACCGAATTGCAGGGCAATTTCCGCATTGCCGAATGACAGGCGACAGCTTTGAGCGCTGTCGGTAGGGTTAAACAATCTTACAATGTAGCCGTCATTTTTTTCTGCCATTTTTATTGCGTTTACGGTTATGACATCGGTGTCATAAAGTCTGACGGGTGACTGCGGCTTTTGCTTTGTCCCGGTAGGATAGAACGAAAGCGCCATAGGCTTCATATTAAAGTGCTGTGCTATGCGCGAAGCGTGCGGGCGAAGCAGTTCGGAATTGCCGCCTGTAAAGAAAAAGCTGAAGTCGCGTTCACCCTGCTCGATATACGGCATATAGCGGTCTTCAGGCATAACCTTGCGGTCGTTTACGGGGTGGGCGCAGTAAGAGGGCGAACGCAGGAGCGTATATTTTAATGTGCCCGACTCGCTGTCGAAGCAGGAACCGTAAATTCCGTTATTTACTGCAAGCAGGCAGTCTTTGCCGTCGCTTACGGCAATATATCTTTGCGATACATTTTCTTCGTAACCGTCTTTAAGCGCCTCTTCACCGTAGGGCTGTTCGCCTATGCATACGCTGTTTTTGATAAGCGTAGGAACATTAAGACGAAGCAGTTTTTGCTTTTCACTCCAATTAATGCGAACATCAAGCTTTAATTCGCCCTTTTCGTTTAAGCAGTATTTAATTACGGCATAAGAGCTTTCATAACCGAACACAGCCTCGGCTACCGTGCGAACTGCGCCGTCCTCAATAATGTGAACGGGCTCAAGCTCTGCTTCAAGACACAAAAATTTCTTGGTTGCTTCTGCGTCAAGAAGCTTAAATTCACCAATTTTGTTTTTGAATGCCGTAACCAGCATACCCCACGGGTCAAAGTTGTCTTCGAACACTTCAAGCCCGAACGCCGAATTGGTTACATAATTTTTGCCGTCCTTCACATAAGAATCGACAAGACCTGTTTTACGGTTTATTTTAAGCTCTGCATTACCGCGTGCAAGCGTAAAGTATGAGTCGTTACTCAAAACCTCGGGCTTGGGTTTTTCGGGCAGGGTTTCAAAACCGCAGTCGAATCGGTTTATCTGCATAGGCTTTAAGGCAGCCGTAAACACGACGCGCTTTCTCCACTGTAAAGGAATGGTGCTGTATTCCTTTTCGCTTTGTGTGGGGCATAATCTGCCGTTTTCGTCATAAACCTTAGGATCCATAAACACAAGCTCGTGATTTTGGTCCCAAAGGTTGAATTCGCAAACAATATCTTCGGTAATTTCGTAAGGGTAGGGGTTGTAGACAAAAATCGGTATTTTGTCTTCGTACGCCTTTTTCTGACCCTGTGACAAGGCAAAGAAGGCTTTAGCTTTAATACGCGTTAATATCTCAACGGCGTGGTCGAGCATACGCATGCCCATTTCCTCGGCGGGCTGTATTGACGAGCCGGGTAATACATCGTGAAATTCGGCTGTCATAATGTCGTACATAGCGTCGGAAAGCTCTTTGAAGGGATATTCAATAAGACCTGCCGCGGCGGCATGCGAGCACATCATTTCGGTTAAATAGTATGTGCTCTCGGCCAAGCGGTGCTTTTGCTTTACTCGCACCTGCGAGGTGTAGCAGCCCGGAGACCACGGTACAAGGCTTTCTTTAAATTCGGGCAAATCGTGTACGGCGGTTGTAGCCTCAAGGTATTCCTCGGGTGTCGAATGTATAAGCTCAACGCCCTGCTGCTTTAATTTTTCTTTTAAAACCACTAAATCGTCAAGGTCTTTTTTAGACGGACCGCCGCCGTGGTTGCCTATACCCCAAAGGCGCATCATTGTTTCGCCGTCGGGGCTGTTGTTTGCAAGGGTTTCCATAGACAGCGCCGCCTGACCCTTGGGCGTGCTGTACCAGCCTGCGGGGCGCATGCCCGTAATTTTTGAACCGTCGTAGCCTACCCAGGTGTAATCTTTGGCCGGAAGGGTTAAAAAGCTTGGCATAGGTCGCATGTGAATGTAACCCTTGTATCCGCTTTTTGCCATAATTTGAACAAGACCGCGGCTGTGACCGAATGAGTCGAAGTTTATGGCAACATGCGGAACCTTGCCGAATTTTTCCGAGAAATATTTTCTGCCCGAAAGCATTTGCCGTACAAAGCTTTCGCCCGAGGGCATATTGCAGTCGGGCTGCACATGCCAGCCGCCCATAATATGCCATTTACCGCGGGAAACAAGGCTTTGTATGCGGGCAAACAGCTCGGGGTCGTACTGCTCTATCCAATCGTAAAGCAGCACCTCGTTATGGCAAAAAATATAATCTTCATACTGTTCGCAAAAATCTGCGGCAATTCTGAAGGTCGAAAGCGCTTCGGCGGCGCCCTCCTCCCATTCCCATTGCCAAATAGGGTCGATGTGCGCGTTGCAAATCATATAAATTTTTTTAGACATAAAAAACTCCTTTGGGTTATTCGAGCGTATATTCAAAATTTAATTTTTCAATATCCGCATTGCCTTTTATCATAAGCGGGTATTCGCACTGCGGCTTGTCACAAAGGCTTGACAGGGCTTTGAAATAATCACTTACCTCTATTTTCGCTTCACACGGATTCCGTGTTCCGGTTATTTGCCTGAAGCCCGCCTGCTTATAAAATTCAATAACGCCCTCGCTTGACGGCTTTAAAAAATAAAAGGCGTCGGACTCTGTCTGTGTTTCGGCAAAAAGCTTACTCATAAGACCGCGATGTCTGAAATCACGGTGGGTTGTTACGGCGTATATGTAATACGCCTTGCGTTTTACTCCGTTCAAATTAAGAGCACACGGTATTTTAAAATACATTGCTGCAACGGCGCCGTCTGTCTGCAAAAACTTAATATTTTTAAAAAACATATCAAACAGCATTTTGTCAAACTCTGTCGATTCTCCGAAAGCGTCTTTATATAGTTTTTTACATTGTTCGCGAACGGTCATATATTCTCCTTTTCGGTGCAGATGTATTTTGGCAGTAAAATTTCTGGGTGGTACGATAATTTTGATTTTCTGAGCCCTTCAAGGCCCAAATCGTCTTCACGGTTTATATATTTGTAAGAGCTTAGGTTGCGCGCCGCAAACTCGCGGTTTATTACGGTGTAAGCGGTTTCGTACCCCTCAATTGCCTTTTCTATGTGAATGTCATATACCGAATTGTTTACGGGCGAGCCCAATGTAAAGGCAACGGCTTTGTTATCTGCTATAATGGCGCCGCCCTTAATGTTAAGCTTTTCCATATTGTCAAGCATAAGGTTTACGCCGTGCATTTCGGTTTTCAGTTCTTCGTCGGTATGGGCGGCGTTTTGGCTGTACCAAATTTCAGCGCATTTTTTAACGGCATCTATGTTATCGGATGTTATGTCCTCATAATGCCAGTCAAATTGTTTGGAAAATGCCGAAATATGATTGCGCTTTGAATGGTATTTTTTGCCTGAAAGATTTATAAGGTCGGCAGAGTTATATATGTAGTCAAATTCGTTACGGCTTTCGGTTATTTCATAGCGGTCGCCGTAAAGGCTTTTGAATTCGTCAAACCGCCTGCCGGCTTGCGCCCAAATAATCGGGTAATGACCGTCAGAACACTCTGTCAGCCTTTGCATACCCTTTTTTATGTCACCGAAGGGCAGACTGTAGGTTTCAACATAGTCGGAGTATGATTTAAGATACAGTATGCCGTTTTCTATACAGTAGCAGTTGTTATAAAGCGGCTCCCAAAGCAACAGATTTATAAAACTAATCTCGCAGGTAAGCTCACCTGCCTCCGTTAAAAACGGCTTTAACAGTTCTGCGTCGGCTAATTCTACTTTTTTAAAATTCATATATATTCAAGACCTTATATTTTTTAAAATAATACCATAATTGAATTTAATATTCAACAAAAATCGGAATATTTTGTTGTCAAAATTCTTTCTTAAAATCGAAAATACGCAAAAAATTGTAAAAAATGCATAAATTAAAAATATTTGATTGAGGTTTTTTAAAATTTTTTGTGAAAATATCATAAAAAAAGGCGTAAATATTGTTTTTTACAGTACTTGAAAATTGCAAAAGA
>CAJMBP010000057.1 GCA_905211675.1 uncultured Oscillospiraceae bacterium | reverse complement strand
GCCACCGCTGTAACCGCCTCCCGACGAACCGCCGCGCGAACCGCCGAAGCTGCTGCCGCTGTTATAACTGCTGCTGCACGACCCGCTGTCGTAGGACGAACGCCCCGAGTTGCTGTTGTTGCGGTTGTTATTCCACGAGTTGTTGTTCCAGGAGTTATTGTTGTTATTGCGGTTACTGCCGCCGTTGTAAACCGAACTGCCTGCCTGAGGAAGCTGCTTTAATACCGTGCCGCCCGAGCCGATAACCTTGTATGAAAGCTTCATACTGTTTATCTTGGTTTTTGCCGCGGCAATTTCTTCGCCCGTAACATCGGGTACCGAAACCGAAATTTTAGCCAGCTCTTCGGCGCTGTATTGCGGTTCATAACCTAAATAAGGCAGTATGTCGGTCATAACCTTTGAGCCGACAGGCGCTGATATTACGCCGCCGTAATAATTAGCGCCGGCGGGTTCATCAAGCATTACAAAAACTGCTATTTCGGGGTCATCAATAGGCGCAATACCGACATACGAACCGATATAAAGCCTTTGGTCGCCGGTAGCATTTATTTTTGCCACCTTTTGTGATGTACCAGTTTTGCCTCCTACACGGTAACCTGATACAATACCGTTTTTTGCTCCGTTTTGAACTACATATTCAAGCATTGTACGCATAGTTGCCGAGGTTGTTTCGGATATAACCTGTCTGCGCGATGCGTTTGAAAAACTTTCTACTACATTATTGTCGGAATCTATTATTTTATCCACAAGATGCGGTTTAACCGAATAGCCGCCGTTTACTGCGGTAGCCGCAAGGCTTATCATCTGTATAGGCGTAATATTAAAGGTTTGACCGAACGATGACGACGCAAGCTCAGTAGGACCCATATCGTCCTCCGCGTGATAATACGGTGCCGCTTCGCCCGGCAAATCAATACCGGTTTTACCCGAAAGCCCGAATGCTTTAAAATATTTTGAAAAGGTGTTTGCACCTATTAACTGACCTATTTGAATAAAAGCAGGGTTGCATGAATTTGAAATAGCCTGTTGCAGTGTTTGTGTACCATGACCGCCCTTGTGATCATGGCAATGATACGGATTACCCGCAACAATGTAGGTATGATTACATGTAAAGGTGCTGTTGATTGTAACAAGGTTTTCTTCCAAGGCTACGGCAGCCGTAAATATTTTAAAAACCGAACCGGGTTCATATGTGTCGGACACGGCCTTATTACGCCACTGACGGTTAAGCAGTTCGCTTCGCTTTGAGTTTTTTTCCTCCTCATCGGCAATAGCGTCTACTGCGGCTTGATCCTCATCGGAAAGTTTAAACGGCTCATTAGGATTAAAATCACCGCTTACCGCCAAACCGAGTATAGCGCCTGTGTTTACATTCATTGCAACAACCGCGCCGCGCTCTCTGATTTGCTCTTGCTCTACCGCTATATCAAGGTATTTTTCACAAACATACTGAATATACGAATCAAGTGTCAAAACCAACGAATTACCCTGTTTTGCCTCAACTACATTTTCGTATGTAAAACGCATATAGGTACCGTTTGCGTCCTTTGCCGACACCACCCTGCCCGCAACGCCCGTAAGCTCGTTATTATAATAGCTTTCAAGACCGGCAAGACCCTGATTGTCATCTCCCACAAATCCGATAACTGTCGAAGCCAGGGTGTCATTGGGATAATAGCGCTTTGTCGTTTCGTCAATGCCTATATAATCAGCAATTTCAAGGTCGTCGTTATCTAATATAAACTGTCTTATTTTATCAACGGTATCCTTTTCGATTTTCTTTTTTACTATAACATAATAAGTGTTTTTTTGTGTGAGCGAATAAACGCTGTCGTACTCCATTCCGAGAATTTCGGAAAGTCCCGTTGATATTGTTTTTCTTATGTTTTCTGCTTTTTCTTTATCAGTATCCTTGTTTATTCCGTTCGGGGTCAGGTAAACAGTCCAAGCAGGAGAGCTTGTAGCAAGCAAATTCATATTATTATCATAAATATTTCCGCGCGGCGCTGTAATTAAACTGTCGTAAAGCTGTTGTTCGCTCGCCTTAGCCTGATACTCTTCGCCTTTGACTATCATTATTCTCACAAGGCTTACACTCGATATTACGGTCAGGCACAAAATAACCGCCGTCATAACAATAACAGAGCGTTTTACCATCTGTTTATTCGGTCTTGCCGGCATGTGCCAACCCCCTTTATTTATGCTTGAAAACGAGAGTCGGCGTCTGCCGGAACTCTCGTATTCATTGTTATTATTATATTACTTGCAAAACAGAACTATAACTCAGTTATCCTTACCCGATATAGTTTCTCCCTCTTTTGTGACGGCAGTATTCTTATCGTTTACCCTTATATATTTAACCTGACTCTTGTCCATTTTCTGCATACCTATTTCGGCTGCTTCAAGTTCAATGTTAGAATAGGATATAACACGCTCAAATTCTACTTCAAGGCCTGTCCTTTCGCTTTGCAAAACATTTATTTCTTTTTTGACATAATTTATTTTAGAATTAACTTCATTTATTTGCAATCGCAAAAAAATGTTGCCGCACATTGCCGCTACCATAAACACCGTTGCCATAACAGCAAATGCCGATACCGAAAGCGACCTTACCGCCGCTCTTTTTTTTGCGCGCTGACGCGGACCTATTTGTGGCAACTTAACAATATTATCTTTATTCTGCTGTTGTGCGGGACGCGGCATAAACATTTCAAAGTCGTATGCCAAACTATCGTTATAATACTTTAAGTTATCCACTTTACATCCTCCATACTACAATTTAACTATAGAACGCAGCTTTGCACTTCGGCTGCGTAAATTTTGATTTAATTCCTCGCTTGAAGCGGTAATCGGCTTTTTAAAACGCAATTCACCCTGCGGCTTTTTACCGCACACACATATAGGAAAATCGGGCGGACAGGTACAGCCTGTTGTATATTGCTTAAAGCGTTGTTTAACTATTCGGTCTTCAAGCGAATGAAAGGTTATTATTGACAGAACCCCGCCCACGTTCAACATATCAAATGCGGTATCAAGCAGGCGTTCAAGACTTCCGAATTCATCGTTAACCGCAATTCTAAGCGCCTGAAAGCACTTCCGTGCAGGGTTGCCGTCGCGACGGGCGGCCGCAGGATAACAAGATGCTATTATTTCGGCAAGCTCGGTTGTTGTTTCTATTTTGTCTTTCTCACGCCGTTTTACTATGCTGCAAGCTATTTTGTAAGCGAACTTTTCTTCGCCGTAATCTCTGAAAATTTTTGCAAGCTCCTCGGCCGACAGTGTGTTAACCAAATCCGCCGCCGCAGTGCCGCTTTTGCTCATACGCATATCAAGCGGAGCATCGTATTTATAAGAAAATCCGCGTTCACCGCAATCAAGCTGATAAGATGACACACCCAAATCAAGCAATATGCCGTCAACCTTATATATATTTATACTTTCTAACGCTTGCTTCATATCGGCAAAGTTAGACTGTATAACGGTTGCGTTATAGCCTTTGAGCCTTTCGGTGGCAGTTTTTACGGCATCGGGGTCACGGTCAAGAGCAATCAACCTGCCCGAAACAAGCCTTTTTGCAATTTCAGTTGAATGCCCTGCCCCACCGACAGTGCCGTCGACATAAATGCCGTCGGGCTTTATATTGAGCGACTCAACAACCTCATTAAGCAAAACAGATATATGTTTAAATTCCATAGACTAAAATTCAAGTTCCTCTACAATAGAGGCTATTGCTTCGGGGGTGTATTCGGAATTGGCCTTTTGCCATGTTGCCTTGTCCCAAATTTCAAGGTTGGTATCAACGCCTATTATATGTGCTTCGGTTTCAAGACCTGCAAATTCTCTGAGCGTTTGCGGAATAAGTATTCTGCCCTGTGAGTCAAATTCCACGCTGAATGCGCCGTCATAAAGATAACGCTTTACGGCACTTGATTTTGCAGAGGGCAAATTACCGATTTTTTTGACGAGTATTTCCCACTGTTCATTGGAATAAACGCAAATACAGTTTTTACCGAAAATACCTTTGGCTATCATAAAGGTTTCGCCGAACTCGGCACGAAGTTTCGCAGGTATGGCAACCCTGCCCTTCTTGTCTATTGAATGGTCATATCCGCCATAAAGCACAGTCGCCACCTCACTTTCAACACTTTAATACACTTTTATGGTTTTTTAATACACTTTTCACCACTTAAATGTATTATAATGCCACATAACAAAAAAATCAAGACCTTTTTTACATTTTTATAAAAAAAGTCTTGATTTTTAATAGCTGTTGTATTTTATAACAAAAACTGCACCGCTGTTGCGGTGCAGCAATGATAATTTTAATTGCAAATTGTAACTTCGGTGTCTTTGTCAAAGATGTGTATCTTAGAAGGCTCAAGAGCAATCTTAATCTTGTCGCCCGGCTTTGCTGTGTTTGTAGGAGCAACGCGCGCATTGATTGCCTGACCTTCGCAGTTCATGTAAAGATATGTTTCGGCACCCATAAGCTCGGTAACTTCAACATTTGCTTCAACTATACCCTCGGGATTAGCGGCAAGCAAATCGTCTTCATTATGAACATGCTCGGGACGAATGCCTATGATAACTTCTTTGTCAACATAAGGAACAAGACGGTCGTCTTTATTCTTCTCGGCAGGAAGCTTAATCTTAAATTTAACGCCTGCTCTTGTTTTTGTGTCTTCAGAGCCGAACTCTGCATAGAAATCGTCGCCGTCTTTCAAAATCTTTGCTTCGATAAAGTTCATCTGAGGAGAACCGATGAAGCCTGCAACGAAAAGATTGCAGGGATAGAGATAAAGATTTTGAGGAGTATCAACCTGCTGAATAAGGCCGCTTTTCATAACAACGATACGGGTACCCATTGTCATAGCTTCGGTCTGGTCATGGGTTACATAGATAAAGGTTGTACCCAAACGCTGATGAAGCTTAGAAATTTCGGTACGCATTTGTGCACGCAATTTAGCATCCAAGTTAGAAAGAGGTTCGTCAAGCAAGAATACCTTAGGTTCACGAACTATGGCACGACCGAGAGCAACACGCTGACGCTGACCGCCCGACAAAGCCTTAGGCTTGCGTTCGAGAAGGTGAGCTATATCAAGGATTCTGGCTGCTTCTTCAACACGGCGCTTGATTTCATCCTTCGGTGTTTTACGGAGTTTAAGACCGAATGCCATATTGTCAAAAACAGTCATGTGAGGATAAAGAGCATAGTTCTGGAAAACCATCGCGATGTCGCGATCCTTAGGTGCAACGTCATTTACAAGGCGGTCGCCTATATAAATTTCACCGTCGGAAATTTCTTCAAGACCTGCAACCATTCTGAGTGTTGTAGATTTACCGCAGCCTGACGGACCTACAAGAATGATAAATTCTTTATCCTTGATTTCAAGATTGAAATCGGAAACGGCTGTTACGCCGCCGGGATATCTTTTGTAAACATTGCGAAGAGATAAACTTGCCATAAAATGGACCTCCTGATAAATTGCTGATTTACCTTTGTATTATAACAAACTTTTTTGTCAAATGCTATAACTAATTCACACAATGTTTTTTTTAACCTTTTGTTAAAAGTGACTACTTTTTGAACATTATTTGAATGAAACAGCATTCTCAAGCTCCTGTCGGCTTATTTCTATGCACTCGCCCGTTTTTAAATTATCAGGCAGATACAGACCGCCGATTGACTCACGGTGCAGTTTATTGACGCCTAAATTCTGTGTGCCGAACATTCGCTTTATCTGATGGTATTTGCCCTCTGTAATTATTATGCGCACGGTGTTTCCGCTAATACGCTCCAGCTCGGCACTTTTGCATACGGTTCCGTCGCTTAGAGTGACGCCGTCTTTAAAGCATTTAATAATACCGTCGTTTATCTCGCCGTCTAATTCGGCGATATACGATTTGGGTATCATTTTTTTAGGCGAAATACAGTTGTGCGCAAAAACACCGTCGTCGGTTATTATTAGCAACCCCGTTGTATCCTTATCGAGCCTACCGACCGGAAACAGTCCATGCCGTTTCATACCGTCGGGGACTAAATCTATTACCGTTTCACGAGATTTGTCGCTTGAAGCAGAAAGCACGCCTGCGGGTTTATTCATAACAATATATACAAATTCCTTGTACCCTATCGAATTTCCGCAGCAACCCACTCGGTCGGCTTCGATGTCTAATAAATATGCCTCGTCTTTTACGACCTCACCATTAACCGTAGCGTTACCCCTGTGAATAGCGGTACGCGCGTCGCGGCGTGAAATATTAAGTTGATTTGCAATAAATTTATCAAGTCTTTGTTTTTTCACTTTTTCACTCACTTTGATTTTTTATAGAAAGCATAAAACCCCCGAGCGCCGATGAGGACACATCTCCGCCGATAACTCGGTTGTTATAAACCATCATATTAAAAACACAGTCGCCGTCATAACCGCTCGGTGTTTTGATTTTATAGGTATATATCACAACATCACAGCCCTTGTAATTTGACAAATCATACCCTGCCGAGCGTTGCAATTTATTATAATTCTTATAAACATCGGAAAAGTCTTCGGGTATTGCAACCGTTTTGGTCTCGGGCTCGTTTGACAAAACCTCATAACCCGTATTTCTTATAAACTCAAGGCGTTTAGCATTAGTTGAAGCATTAAATCCCATATTGCTTACCGCATATATTTTACAGCATATAAGTATAACGGAAATCATAGCCGCAAGCATTGCCGACAACCCTTTTCGGGTAAAGGTCACATAAGACTTCATAAAATCACCGCTAAAATTTTATGCGGTCTGACATTTTTTTATGATATAAGGCAGACTGCATGCGCCGCAATTCCGCTTCCGTCGCCCGTAAAGCCGAGCCCCTCTTCTGTGGTGGCCTTCACATTTACAAGTGTTATACTGATGCCGCAATCTTCGGCAATGTTTTTACGCATATTGTATATATAGTCTTTTATTTTGGGCTTTTGCACAATTACCGTGCAATCTATATTTTCGATTTTATACCCGTTTTCATTTATGAGATTTACGGTGTGCCTTAAAAGCTTTCTTGAACTTATACCGTTGTACTTAGGGTCACTGTCGGGAAAATGACCGCCTATATCGCCAAGCGCGGCGGCGCCTAAAAGAGCATCACAAACCGCATGAAGCAGCACATCGGCGTCGGAATGGCCGAGCAGACCCAAGGAATAGTCTATTTCAACGCCGCCTAATATCAGCCTTCTGTTTTCAACAAGTCTGTGAACATCATAACCGTGACCTATTCTCATAAACCGCCCTCCCCTTTTAAAAGACTTTCGGCAATGGCAATATCTTCGGGTGCGGTAATCTTAATGTTTTTGTTGCTTCCCGTTATTGCCTTAACGGTATATCCCGCCGCTTCCATAACGGAAACATCATCGGTGAAATCCGAGGGGTTTTTGACATTTTCACATGCCGATTTATATTTATCGACATCAACCCCCTGCGGTGTTTGAGCGCCGTAAAGCATTTCGCGGTCGAGCGTAGAAATTACCACACCGTCTTCATTAACCTTTTTTACCGTGTCGTTTATTTTGTGGACACAGAGCGCCGCGTCAAATTCTTCAAGTGCACGGGCTACCGCAACTATGTCGGCGGTTTCAACCAAGGGCCGCGCGCCGTCATGAATAAGAACCTTCCTGTCTGAAATATCAAGCCTTGAAATACCGTTCATAACCGAGTCATGACGGCAGTCGCCGCCGCAAACAATGTCTGTAACCTTGCTTATCATATATTTGTCGCAAATAAGCTGCATGTCGGCAACACTGCGCTCGGCGGTTACAATAATAATTTTAGATATTGCGGCACAGTTTTCAAACGCCATAAGTGTTCTTGCTATTACAGGAATTCCAAGCAGTGACACAAACTGTTTGTTCACACCCTTCATTCTTGAAGACTGCCCCGCCGCCACAATCACAACGGGTATGCCCTCACCCGAATTTTCACAAATATTGTATTGCAATTTTAATTCAGTTGTATTCATAATTGTTCCTTTAAAAAAACCGCACCCTATCGTCAAGCAACGAAACAGGTGCGGCAATATTTAAGCTTTCAAATTATTCTGCATCGTCGCAACAATCGCAGTCATCGTCACAGCAATCACAATCGCAATCAAAATCAAATTCCAAATGCGTGCCGCAGTTGGGGCAATCAATACCCTCTTCTTCAAGCATATCCTCATCAAGATAGATTACATCATTGCAAGAAGGGCACTCAACTTCATAAAGGCCGTCGTCACAACAGTCGCAATCGTCATCACAGCAATCGCAGTCGTCATCCTCGTAAATAATATCTTCTAAAGAAGCGAGGTCTTCATCTACTGCGTCAATCTGCTCGCTCATATCGTCGCAAGCATCCTCAATGTCACAAATTTCTTCGGTGATGTCACCTAAAAGGTCGATAACAGCCGAAAGAATTTTGCCCTCTTTGCTGTCGGAATCGAGTGAAAGACCCTCTGCAAGACCTTTGATATAAGCAATTTTTTCACAAATATCCATTGTGCTTTTCCTCCAGATAATTTAAATTAAGCGCGTTCCATATATTCGCCGGTGCGTGTGTCAATACGAATTACATCGCCCTCGTTTATGAAAAGCGGAACGCGAATTTCACAGCCTGTTTCAAGTGTAGCGGGCTTTGTGGCGTTTGTAGCCGTATTGCCTGCAAAGCCGGGCTCGGTAGCCGAAACGGTAAGCTCAACAAATGTGGGCGGCTCTACGCCGAAAACCTTGCCCTTGTATGACAAGATTTTGCAAACCATATTCTCTTTTACAAACTTAAAATTGTCGCTTGTTTCGGATGAGTTAATGGGAACAAGCTCATAGGTTTCCTGATCCATAAAGTAGTAAAGATCGCCGTCTTGATAAGAATACTCCATATCTTTACGCTCGATATAAGCGGTAGGAAACTTTGCTGTAGGGTTATACGATTTTTCAACAACCGCACCTGTAATAACATTCTTGGTTTTTGTTCTTACAAAAGCGGCACCTTTACCGGGCTTAACATGCTGAAATTCAACAACCTGTAAAACCTGACCATCCTCTTCAAAGGTAACGCCATTTCTAAAATCACCGGCACTTATCATTTTTAAATTCCTCCATAATAAACTTTTTGATTATACAATAATATTATATACAACATATTGTATAACCTTTTAATATTTTTGTCAAGAAAATAA
>CAJMBP010000056.1 GCA_905211675.1 uncultured Oscillospiraceae bacterium | reverse complement strand
CGGCGATTACATACCAATCCTTCGGATTGGATAAAAACAAAGCACTTGCCGAAACAAGTGCTTTGTTTTTTGGCACGTCGCACCGAAAAAGATATCATTAAAACATAAAGGTAAACAAGCCATATATACAAAGAAAAAATGTCATTATAAACCCGACTATTATATTTTTCTTGTACTTGTATCCCTTTGATTTTAAAACAAAGCCAAAAATAATTGATGTGATTGGAATAGGCGTTAACAAGAAGAATAACCACATATTTTCAACAAATAGCCCATTTGCATTTGATACTGCCCCAACCAAAGCCAACGCACCCATTATCGATAAAAGAGAAGCAACGAATAAAGTGATTGATATCGTTCTCCACTTATTCGAAACTGGGGGTTCAATTATTTTTGATGGGTTTTTATACATATATGAATAAAATGCGGAGTTTTCTTTCAAATCGCTTTTTCGTATAACAAACGATTGCCCACCGAATTGTAAGAAAAGCCATTTGCCAAACTGCTGAATTTGCTCAATGTCCGTAAAGAAACATTTTGATTCACGAATTCTTTCGTTTTCGCGATAGATATTAACACGTATATAATTTTCAAAAACTTTATATTCGTATACTGATTTGCAAATTTGTTCTGTGCTGTTTTTCCATGCTTTACTATATGCTCGAATTCCTTTAATATGCGAAACAGCACCGATTAAAAACATACCGAAAGCAAAACCAATCATAACGTCCGGTGCAGATGATCCAATGAAAAACAAAATCATCAAAATGCAAAGTATGGTGAAAATTAGAGGGCTTTTATAAACACTTTTTCTTTGTAAGCGGTATATTTCACTTAATTCTTCCTTTGAAAAGGTGAACCGATACAATTCGTTGGGTAAAATCTCATTATTTTGCTCTATAGTCTCAAATCCCAATATTTCGTCAACGGAAACACCGAATATTTCTCTTAATCTTATTAAGTTGTCAATCGTAGGGACGGTTTGATCTTTTTCCCATAAACTAATTGTCTGTCGGCTTACAAGCAATTTTTGACCAAGTTCCTCTTGTGATAAATCGAGGTCTTTTCTATATTTCTGAATTTTTTCACCAACTGTCATAAAAGTCGCCTCCTTTTGTCTGCTTTGATTATAACAGAAAGTCTTGCAAAAATAAAGAACATATCACTTGATTTTGTCAAGCGGCACTTGCGATACAACTTTTTAGTTCAAGTCCTCCCAGAAAGCCGTTTTTGGCTTAGGATATCTATTGAGTTTCACTTGAAAAAATGGGATAAAAAAACCCAGTAACCGTTGTGGTTTCTGGGTTTTCCGAACCGATATCTTTTTCGGTTCGCAATGTTGGTTGCGGGAGAAGGACTTGAACCAACGGTCTTGTATTTTCTCTGCGGAGAAAATACTGCGGTCGGTTCGGCGGCTCTGACAGTCCACCGGACTGTCATTCACTACCGCCTCACCCTCCGGGTTATTCGCCCTCGGGCCCATAACCCTATTTTAATTTGTGCAAAAAGAAAAACCGCTTAATTAAGCGGTTTTTCATGGTTGCGGGAGAAGGACTTGAACCAACGACCTTCGGGTTATGAGCCCGACGAGCTACCAACTGCTCCATCCCGCGATATATATTTTTGGGTGCTAGAGTATTATACTACATTAAAAGATATATTGCAAGTGTTTTTTAAAAGAATTTTAATTTTATTATACAAACAGCACGGCAATCCGTTCGCCGTGCTGTCGGTGTTGCTTTTATTATTTAAAATATTCGCCGTACCAAACAAGAAAAGTATATACCGTATATATTTTTCGACTGAGGTCGGCCTTGCCCATTTTATGTGTATCGAGCAGTTTTACAAGCCTTGCGGTGTCAAAATATTTTTCTGCCGTTTCGCTTGTAAAGGCGGTCTTTACTATATTATAATACTTTTCTTCACGAAGCCACTCGCGTATCGGAACGGGGAAGCCCAATTTATCCTTTTGTGCGGTAACGGCAGGCAGGGTTTTTTCTGCCGCGTGGCGAAGCGCAAGCTTTGTGGTTTTTGTGTTTACCCTGCAGTCAAGCGGCAGGGTTTGGGCAAGCTCCATAACCTTTTTATCAAGAAACGGCACGCGGAGTTCGAGCGAATTTGCCATGCTTGTTTTGTCTGCTTTAAGCAAAATATCGCCCATAAGCCACATATTTATATCAAGATACTGCATTTTTGTGATGTCGTCTTTGCCGGCAACCTCATCATAGAATTTATCACACAAAATTTTAGGCTCGGAAACATTTTTTGCAACATCGCTTTTAAGCAGACTGTCGCGCTCCTTTTTTGAAAAGATGCTCGCATTGCCTATATAGCGTTCTTCTATTGTCTTGCCCCTGCGAACAAGATAATTTATTCCGTGCACCTGCGGCAGATGCTCGCATATTTTTGAAATAACACGGCGAATCGCAAAGGGAAGCTTATCATACGCCGTGAGGGTTATCGGCTCCTGGTAAATGCGGTAGCCGCCGAAAAGCTCATCGGCACCCTCTCCCGACATTACAACCTTAACATGCTCCGACGCCAATTTGCTTACAAAATAAAGCGCGATTGCGGCAGGGTCTGCCAAAGGCTCGTCCATGTGGTATTGAATTTTAGACAGCGATGACCAATATTCGTCGGGCGTTATAACCTTTGAAATGTTTTCAACGCCTATGGTTTCGGCAAAGCGTTTTGCAAAGCCTATTTCATTATAACGGTCGCCGTCGTTGCTCGCAAAGCCCACGGTAAATGTTTTATCAACATTTGCGGCTTCGGCAATATAGCTTGAGTCGATACCGCTTGACAAAAACGAGCCTACCTCTACATCGGCGATTTTATGCGCCTGAACCGATTCTCGAACGGCGGCGTCAACCTTGTCGGCATAAAAATCAAGCACGCCCGGCTGCGCCTTGAAATCGGGGCGGAAATAGCGGGTTTTCTTCATCTCGCCGTTTTTAAAGGTAAAATAATGGGCGGGCGGAAGCTTGTAAACGCCCTTAAAGAATGTTTCTTCCGTAGGTGAATACTGGAACGAAAGATAGTGCGCGAGCGCCTGCTCGTTTAACTGCTTTTCAAACTCGGGGTGGGCAAAAAACGCCTTTATTTCGGAGCCGAAAATAAAGCTGTTTTCGGTTTCAGTGTAATAAAACGGCTTTATGCCGAACATATCACGCGCGCCGAAAACCGAACCGTCAAGCTTGTTGAAAATAACAAAGGCGAACATTCCGCGAAGCTTTGTTACAAGCTCCTCGCCCCACTGCTCATAGCCGTGAAGCAAAACCTCACTGTCGGAGTTGTTTGCAAAAATATGACCCTGCTTTTCAAGCTCGGCACGCAAATCTTTAAAGTTATAGATTTCGCCGTTGAACACAAGCACCAAAGATCCGTCCTCATTAAACATAGGCTGATTGCCGCTTTCAAGGTCGATTATGCTAAGTCGGCGAAAGCCGAGCGCAATATCGCCGTCGGCGTACATACCTGCCGCATCGGGACCGCGGTGAACTATTTTGTCCATCATGCTTTTAAGTACGGTTCCGTCGTCTTTTATATAGTTAGTAAAACCCACAAAGCCACACATAATGAAAATTTCCTTTCCTATTTGCTAAGAACAGATATATTATACACTAAAATATTCCGTTTGTCTTTATTTTTTTTATAATAAGATTTGCAAGCACGCCGCAAAGCGCACCGCAAAGCGCACCGAAAGCAATAAGCGCAGGCATATAATATATAACCCCCACGCCCACAAAAGCGATTGCCGCCAGCAGCTGAAAAATGTTATGCACCACGCCGCCCGCGAGGCTGATACCGACGGGGCTTACCGATTTAAGTTTGCTTAAAAGGCAGGCAGTAACGGTTGAAGCCACACCGCCCGCAAACGAAAACAAAAACGATACGGGTGAGCCGAAAAGCAAAGCCGAAAGGCAAATTCGAGTAATGTTTACCGCCCACGCGCCTTTAAAATCGCCGCTGCAAATGAGCGTAAGCGCCACAGCATTTGAAAGCCCTATCTTTATACCCGGCACCACAGCAATAAGCGCTGTCGATAAAAGGCTTTCCAAATAACCTACAACAAGGCAAAGCACAACCGTAAGCGCATAAAGGGTTATTCGGCGAATATTCAGTTTATTTCCACTACCACCTTGTTTGGCAGACATACAATAGTTTCACCCTTTTTTGAAATTTTGCCGGTTGCCACGCAGATTTGATTTTTACAGCTTGCGCTTTCCATATAAACGGCGCCGTTTTTTATAACCACAGTATTCGTCCCCGTGTCAACGGTTTTATCCGTGTAAAGGCTTTCGTTATAAATTATCTTGTTGTCTTGCTTAACTATCACGCGGTCGCCGCGCCCCGAAAAAGCGATAAGCAAAATTACCGACATAGCAAATGCCAACGCCGCCGCGCCTATTATTACAAAATCGCCCTTTTTCAAGCCACACACCGCCTTTTAGGGTAACTTTTTTTAAAAAGTTTAAACCGAAAACTCACATTTTATTATTTTAACATATCTTTACAAAAATGCCAAGTCGTTGTATAATATTTTTTATGAAAAAGATTATTTCTGTTAATTTAAGCCTGCTGCTTCTGCTTTTTTGCGGATGCTCGGCGCAGACAAACAAAGATACCCGCTTTTTACTCGACACCGTAGTATCGCTTACCGCCCTTTGTGACGGCGACACGCTTGACGGTGCTTTTGAGTTGTGCGAAGAATACCAAAACTTGCTTAGCCGCACCTATTCGGAAAGCGATGTTTACACGCTTAACGGCACCGACGACTTTGTCGAGGTTAGCGAGCACACCCGTAAAATAATTGAAAAAGCGATTTATTACGGTGACCTATCGGGCGGTAAGTTCGATATAACAATTTACCCGATAAGCTCACTGTGGAATTTTAAAGATGATATACTGCCCTCGCGTGACGAGATTGCCGAGGCTCTTCAAAATGTTGATTATCAGAGTATAGAAATCAAAGGTAACGCCGTAAACCTAAACGGCAAAAAAATAGACCTCGGCGGTATCGCAAAGGGCTATATTGCCGACAGACTTTTAGAATATTTCAAATCAAAAAGTGTATCCGAGGGCATAATAGATTTAGGCGGCAACCTGATTGTGTTCGGCGACCGCGACTATACGGTAGGTATAAAACAGCCCTTTTCAGACGGCGAATACGCCGCAAAGTTAAAGCTTCGCAACAAAACGGTTGTAACCTCGGGCACTTATGAACGCTACATTCAAAAGGACGGCAAAATATATCACCACATTTTAGATAAAAAGACGGGCTATGCCTGTGAAACCGACCTGTGCTCTGCAACGGTAATTTCACAGTCCTCTCTTGATGCCGACGCGCTTTCTACCGTTTGCATCCTTGTAGGGCTTGAAGGGGCAAAAGAAATTATTGAAAACACACCCGACACCGAGGCCGTTTTTATAGATAACGACAAAAAACTGCATTATACATCAGGGTTATCCTTAAAAGGTGATACTATCACCCTCAAATAACACTTTATTTATTAACAATTCTGTCGTATAATATATACATTATAAATGCAAGAGGTAAATTATGGGATTATTAAAAGCTATTTTCGGAAATTACAGTGAAAAAGAAATAAAACGCATTCGCCCAATACTTGATAAGGTGCTTTCTTATGAAGAGGAATACCGCGCACTTTCTGACGAGCAGTTGCGTGACAAAACCGACGAGTTTAAAAACCGCCTGCAAACAGGTGAAACGCTTGATATGATACTCCCCGAGGCGTTTGCCGTATGCCGCGAGGCAGGCGATAGGGTTTTGGGAATGCGTCACTTCCCCGTGCAAATTTTGGGCGGTATTATTCTGCATCAGGGCAGAATAAGCGAAATGAAAACGGGCGAGGGCAAAACGCTTGTTGCCACCCTGCCGGCATACCTTAACGCCCTTACAGGCAAAGGTGTTCATATTGTAACGGTAAACGATTACCTTGCAAAGCGTGACTCCGAATGGATGGGTAAGCTATACCGATTTTTAGGACTTTCGGTAGGTCTTATTATTCATGGAATGGATAAGGACGAAAAGAAAAAGTCTTACGACGCCGACATAACCTACTGTACAAACAACGAGTTAGGCTTTGACTACCTGCGCGATAATATGGTTACTTACAAGGAGCAAAAGGTTCAGCGCGAGCATAATTTTGCCATAGTTGACGAGGTTGACTCGATACTTATTGACGAGGCGCGCACACCGCTTATTATTTCGGGGCAAAGCAACAAATCCACCGACCTTTACACCAAAGCAAACGCATTTGCGCGCACGCTCAAAATGGTAAAGGTTAAAGAAATGGACGACAAAGCCAGCGACGAAGACGCGGCTTATGACGGAGACTATGTTGTTGACGAAAAGGCGCACACCGCAATTTTAACCCCCGAGGGCGTAAAAAAGGCAGAGCAGTATTTTGCTATTGAAAACCTTAACGACAGTGAAAACATTGAAATTGCGCATCATATAAATCAGGCTATACGCGCTCACGGCATAATGAAGCGTGATGTTGACTATGTTGTAAAAGACGGCGAGGTTATAATTGTTGACGAGTTTACCGGCCGACTTATGTACGGCAGGCGTTATAACGAGGGCTTGCATCAGGCCATTGAAGCCAAAGAGGGCGTAAAGGTGGCGCGCGAATCAAAAACGCTTGCAACCATAACCTTTCAAAACTTCTTCCGTCTTTACAGCAAGCTTTCGGGTATGACCGGTACGGCTATGACCGAGGAAGCCGAGTTTCAAGAAATTTACAAGCTTGATGTTGTTGAAATACCTACCAACAAACCCGTTGCCCGTGTTGATGAAAACGACGCGGTTTATAAAACCGAAAAGGCTAAATTTAACGCAGTTATCGACCGCATTGCGCAGTGTCACGCAAAAAATCAGCCTGTGCTTGTAGGTACGGTTACAATCGAAAAATCCGAGTTGCTTTCATCTATGCTTAAAAGGCGCGGAATAAGCCACAATGTGCTAAACGCAAAGCACCACGAAAAAGAGGCCGAAATTATTGCCCAAGCCGGCATGCCGGGCGCCGTTACCATTGCTACCAATATGGCAGGACGCGGTACCGACATTATGCTCGGCGGTAATGCGGAACACCTTGCAAAATCGGCTTTGCGTCACGACGGCTTGAGTGAAGAGATGATTCTCGAAGCCACCGGATTCGGTGAAACCGAAAACCCCGATATTATTGAAGCACGCAAAAAATACAAAGAATATTACAACAGCTTTAAAGCCGAAATTGAGCCTCACGCCGAAGCGGTGCGCCAAAGTGGCGGACTTTGCATTATAGGCACCGAGCGCCACGATTCACGCCGTATTGATAACCAGCTTCGCGGACGCGCGGGCCGTCAAGGCGACCCCGGCTGCACAAAGTTTTATATATCGCTTGAAGACGACCTTATGCGCCTTTACGGCGGCGAGCGTATTGCCGCATTGATGAACACAATGAACATTGATGAAAATTTGCCGCTTGAAAGCGGAATGCTTTCAAAAACAATAGAGGGCGCCCAAAAGCGTAAAGAGGGCATTAACTTTGCCGCGCGTAAAAATGTGCTTGAATATGACGATGTAATGAACAAACAGCGTGAGCTTATTTATAACCAACGCAACCGAGTGCTTGACGGCGAAAATCTGAAAGAAACCGTTCTTAAAATGATTGACGATACCATCGACATATACACAAAAATTTATCTTTCGGAAGACTCGGAAGATTCCGTGCGTGATATTAACGGTCTGCACGATTACTTTAACGGCTGGATTATCGACTCTGACAATACCGATTTTACACGCGAAAAACTGCAAGGCCTTGAAACAGAAGAGGTTGCGCAGCGGTTAAAGGCGGCGGCGCATAAAAAATATGACGAGCGCGAGGCCGAATTTGGCGAAACCGTTATGCGAGAGGTTGAGCGTGTAGTTCTTTTGCGCTCGGTAGATGCCAACTGGATGGATCATATCGACGCTATGGATCAACTGCGTCAGGGAATAGGACTTCGCGGTTACGGTCAGCATAACCCCGTTGTTGAATACCGCAACGAAAGCTATGATATGTTTGCGGCTATGACCGACGCAATACGCGAGCAGACCGCAAAGCTGGCGCTTTCTGTACGCGTACGTAAAAACGAAGATGTAAAACGCGAAAAGGTTGCCGAGGAAACATCAAACGGCGGCAAGCCCCTAACCGTTAGAGGAAAGGGCGTTGTAAGCAAAAATGCGCCTTGCCCATGCGGAAGCGGCAAAAAATACAAACGTTGCTGCGGTAAGGATGAAGATTAAATGAGCAATGTTAAAAAAGCGTTAAAGCTGTTTACCACATTCTTCAAAATCGGAGCCTTTACCTTTGGCGGCGGCTATGCGATGATACCGCTGATACAGCACGAGGTAAGCGAAAAAAACAACTGGATAACCGATGAAGATATTTTAGAGATAGTAGCGATTGCCGAATCTACACCCGGCCCTATTGCCATAAACTCTGCCACCTTTGTAGGCTACCGCGTATGCGGTGTTTTAGGTTCGGTTGCGGCAACGCTGGGTGTTGTGCTTCCGTCTTTTGCAATCATTTTGGCAATATCGTTTGTGCTTAACAAATTTCAAAGTCTGAAAGCGGTTAAATATGCCTTTATGGGTATAAGAGCAGGTGTTTTGGCACTGGTGCTTAAAGCGCTTGTTTCCATGTTTAAAAAATGCCCCAAAACCTATGTTTCATATATTGTCATTGCCTTCGCGGCATTTGTGGGTGTGTTTACCGATATAAATGTATTTTTAATTATTGTAATTGCCGCTCTTTTTGGCCTTATAACCTATTCTGTTATACGAAAGAGGGCGAGCAAATGATATTTTTAGAACTCTTTTGGACATTTTTTAAAATAGGTCTTTTCACCTTCGGCGGGGGTTATGCCATGCTACCGCTTATTCAAGAGCAGGTTGTAGCGCATAACTGGCTTACCGAGGAAGCAATAGTTAATTTTATTGCCGTAAGCGAATCGACGCCCGGTCCCTTTGCAATAAATATAGCCACCTATGTGGGCTCACAGGTGGGCGGCGCCGAATACGGCGGAAATTTGCTGTTTATAATTTTAGGTGCGGCCTGCACTACACTCGGCGTGGTTTTACCGTCGTTTATAGTTATTCTTTTGGTGGCAAGATTTTATAAGCAGTTTCAAAACAGCCATACCGTTAAGGGCTTAATGACAGGTCTTAAGCCCGCGGCAATCGGGCTTATAGCGTCGGCTGTGGTTTCTATGGCTCTTACCGTGTTTGTTCCTAACGGCTTAAGTATTGCGATGTTCAAAGGAATTAAATTTTATATTTCTTCCGTTATATTTGCTGTTTGCGCTTTTCTTGTGTTCTATAAACGCAAAAAAATACCGCCCGTTATAATAATATGTTTAGC
>CAJMBP010000055.1 GCA_905211675.1 uncultured Oscillospiraceae bacterium | reverse complement strand
TATAATACCTATTTTTGAAATAATTACTCATGGTTTATTCTTAAATAGTTATTCGGATAATGATGAAACTTATAAATTTTATTTATCAACATATAAAGTAGTAGAAATAGATACAGGTGATATTATAGAAGAAGGCACTTATGAAATTTATGATGATTCAATAAAACTTATTGGAACACATCGTGGCGAAGGTGATGGACCATATGATATTGAAAGATGGCTTGGAAGATATAAAAATAATATTTTCGTATCTACGGGAAATGAAAGTTATCATTATGATAATCTCCCTTGCTATAAAGAAGATGATACTTATTATGAGGGTAGTAGAGATATGGGGTTTGTTGGATATTCTTATTTAGAAATAACCTTAAATTCTGATAAAACTTTCGTTTTTCACGAAAGACAACCTTTTAGTTGCACCGTAACAAAAACTGGAAAATATGAATTAAAAGACAACTATATTACATTCAATGTTGAAGATGTAGATAGTAATTATGGATATAATCCCGAAAAGAAAAAATTTAAAATGTATGGTATAATATTAGAGGATATATTATATCCAAATGTATATAGAAAAAATTAAAAACAATGTATAATTAATCACACCTGAAATTGTAAAAGATATGAGAGATTTTGTTTTCGCTCATATCTTTTTTTCGTTAATTTCCTTTTGCAAGGTTTCGTATAATGCCTGTATATCAAGTTCAACGGCATTTCTTTTTTGTTCTAAATCGTAAAGTGTTTCGTTCATTTTTGTTTGCTATTTTTTCTCATATCCTTTTGAATTCCTGTGCAAATTCTTGTGCAAAAATTTGAAAAGCCGCATGAATACAAGGTTTATTGTGATGAGGCTCGCCACGGCAAGGCATTTGAAGGACTTCTTAACAGATACTTCGGTTAATCAAATAACAGTTTTTGGGCGGCTTTTTGAAGCCGCCCTTATTTTGTTGCAATAAAGACAAAACTATGGTACACTTATTTGACAGGGGGATTAAAAATGACAAGTTATATATTTAAAAGCAAAGCAAAAAATATAACGGCTACGGTTTTTACCGCGATTTATTTAATGAGTCGATTGTATGACGCCGTGACCGATGCCTTTCAAAATCAAAAGATGTCTTTTTTAAGTTTGATGTCGTTTGCACCGTATATTCTTGTTTTAATATATTTGCTCGCGCTTGAAAAAGAATATAAAATCAAAGAGTTTATGTTTCCCGTAGCATTTTTATGTTCGGCGGCGTTATCGGTTTACACAATAGCCATTGTACTGCGAGATTCGCTTTATTCCGCCGATGCCGTTATATACGCCTTAAAGCTGCTTACCTTTGATATTATTATGCTTGCGGCGCTTGTTTTGTGCGTTATAGGCTCGGCAGATAACTTTAAAACGGTTGTTTGCTTTAAAATAGGCACGCTGGCGCTGGCGATAACGGCCTTTATTTTGCCGATTGCCTCATTTATAGCGGTGGGCGGATTTGGATACATCGCCTCGGTGCCCGAGGGTTATCCTGCAATATCATATTCCGTGCTTTTAGAATGCGTTTTGTCGGTGCTTTACTATTTTGGGCTTTTTAATCTTACGCTTAATAAAAAACAAACTTCGCAAGAATAAATAAAAAAAATATTTTTTGCATTTTTCGGCATTCTTCCGTCAATAATAGTACGGGAGGAAAGATTTATGAAAAAAATAATCTCTTTAATTTTATGCTTGGCGTTTATGTTATCGCTTACCGCATGCGGCAGAACGATAAACGACATGACAAGCGACGCTGAATCTATGGGCAACTCTGTTGTAAGCGGAGCCGAAAGTGCCATTGATAAGGCCGGATCCGAAATCACGGGCAACGGCAAAGAAAACAACGGTAATTCTTCGGTTGATCTTATGGCGGGAATTACGGCAAACGATGCAAAGCAGGCGGCGTTAAAGCATGCGGGCCTTGACGAGTCGCAGGTGAGCAATGTTGATGTTGACCTTGACCGCGATAACGGCAGACTCATTTACGAGGTTGATTTTAATTCGGGCAACACCGAATACGATTATGACATTGACGCCGAAACAGGCGAGGTTATTTCGTTCGACAAAAGTAAAGATTAGTAAAAAGCACGGTTTTCCGTGCTTTTTTGTTGCAATAATGCAAAGCGCGTGATATTATATATGTATCATTGTTTAAGGTGGTAAACATATGAAAAAGTTATTGTGCTTAATAATTTGCCTGTTAATTCCGTTTTGCTTTGCCGCCTGCAAAGACTCAGGCGAAAATGAGCCGGTGCCAATAGAGCTTATATCAAGAACCCTCAACGCCGAACATGAATTTGCAATAGTTGATGACAACGGCGAGGAATGGATTACGAACGATGACGTCGAAAAGGTTTCTGTGATTTATAAAGAGGGCGAAGACCGCTATTTAGAACTGCATTTTACAAAAGACGGTGCAAAAAAGTTTAAAAAAGCCGTAAAGAAAAGCAAAGACGGAACACTTAGCATAACCCTTGACGGCGAAAGCATAGCGTCGCCCATAGTTGCAAACGAAAAAAATTCGGAATACGCAAAGTTTTCCGACAAGTATGAGGTTGTTATAGATTGCTTTAACAAGATTACATAAAAAATATTTATAAAACAAACAAACGGACACAAAACCCATTTTCGGCTTCGTGTCCGTTTTAAAATTTAAGAATTAAACGCTTTTTTCTATTATTGCCGCAATAACCGTTATGTCATCGGCTCTGCCTTCTACTCGGCGTCTGCGGGCGCAGTCGCCTATATGCTCTGCCAAGTCCTGCGCTCCGCCGTCACGCCAAGCCTCAAGCTCGTTGCGTATCCATTCGGTGCCGTCAAAGGTTACACCGTCGGAAACCATAAGCAAAATATCATTAGCCCTAAGCTTTATACCCGCCCTGTCAAAGCCTACATCCTTTAAAATGCCTATGGGTAGGCTTTCGCTTTCGGCTCTGCCCGACCTTCCGCCGCGGCGCACCAGCGTAGGCGCGGCGCCTGCCTTGAAAAGCTCGGCGGTGCCGTCAAAAAGGTCAATGCTTGATATATCGAGGGTAGCGAGCGATTCGTCGGTAGATTTAAAAAGCATTGAAGAATTCAATATTTTAAGCGAACAGTTGTAGCCGAAGCCCGCTTTAAGCAATCGAGCCATAAGCCCCGACGCCATGGCTCCGTCAACCGCCGCTCTGCCGCCCGTGCCCATACCGTCGCTTAGTACAATAACAAAATGCCCCTTTCCGTCATTAAAATATTTGTAAGAATCACCGCATACCGAACCGGGTGTGGCGCAGTACTGCTGTACGCCTATATCCACCCTGAACGGCGCGTGCTCGTTTACGGTCATAAGCGCGCCGTCGCCCTGCTTTGTAATGTTCGGTATGTCGAAATCGCGCTCGCATGCCAAAGAGAGCATTTTCATAATTTGCAGACGGTTTAAAACGGTGCTGTCATTTATTTTAAGCTTCATTTCAAGTGACAGTCTGCCGTATTTGTCGGTTTTTGCGGCGCAGTCTGCCGTGCAAATGCCTATGTTGCTGAGCGCCGCGGCGGCGGTCTCCGCCACTGTGTTGTCAAACCGTTCGTCATTTGTAAGATCTGCCGACAGCTCCTTTAACATATCCGCAATACCCTCAAATTGTTCGGACACTACCTGTCGCACCTGCTCAATTCGGTTTTCGGCGGCAAGGTTGCTGGCGTATTGTGTGTATCGGTTTTTTACGGCGTCTTCCATTCTTTTGACTCGCAGGCATCTGCCCCTGAATTCCTCTAAAGCGGCGTCGTTTTGCGGTATGTCGCCGCACTTTGAGCAGTTTACCATCTGCATAACGGCGTCAAGCGTTTGCTCGTACTTGTTTTCCCAACAGTGAAGCCGCAATTTACAGCCGGCACAGGCGTCCTGCTCAATAAATGCAAGCACGGTTTTAAAATCGGGCGCGTTTATTTTACCCAATTCTTTTGACACCTGATTTACCGTGTCCGAAACATCCCTCAAAGCGTCCGACGCCGAATTAAGCCTCATACCCAGTGCTTTACCGAAGCCGTCCTCCTCGGTAAAGGTGGGCTTTTTACAAAGATATTTGCTTAAAAAAATACCTACAGGGCGGGGTGACAAAACAAAAATCACACTGCCCGCAACAAGCTCTGCCATAAATACGGCGGCACCCGATTTAAAATTCATAAACGAAATATTTATTATACCCGAGGCTATCATAGCCGCCGCCTGAGCATATTTTCCGAGCGAGGCAAACACACCTACGGCAAGCCCCGCAAGCGCATATATGCCGTAGCCCGCTTCAAAATTACCCGAAACCGCGGCGCAGAATGACACGGCAATTCCGCAAACCGCGCCTGCGCCCGTGCCGCCGTATTTAGCGGCGCAAAGAATTAAAAACACGCCTAAAATTCTGCCTGCGGAAGCGCCGAAAACCGTAAAATTATTAAGCCCGATAAGAATTATCGAAACGCTTACAAGCAGACAGCCCAGTTCGTCGGTTGAAAGCCCGAAGCCGAATTGACTAAGCGTAATAAATGTGCGATGGGTTAAAAAAACCGTGCCGAAAACAACAATACATTCCGCGCCGAGCTTAAGCGCGTCTATCGGCACTCCGCTGTATGTAACGGCGCCTGTAAAGGCGTTGACAAGTGCTGTTATTCCGCTTAAAAAGAAGGGATTTTCACTTATTTTTTTATATCCCGAAAGCATAAGCCTTATGGCGACAACGGCAAAAAGCGCCGCTATGTATCTGAAACCGCCGCTGCTTACGGCAGGTATAAAATAACCTATAAAGGCGCCTGTTGCAATGCTCGGAAAAAAAACGCCGCCGCAAGCCCCCGCCAGCACCAGGCCAAAGGGCATAAGCGTTTCAAACACAACTCCGTGAGCCGCAATAAAACCGAATACCGCCATTGCAAAATGCCCGACTGCCGCCGAAAAAATTTCTCTTCCGTTTTGGGCTATGTTGCCGCGTGATTTTGTTATCAGGTCTTTCATTTTAAACTTCACTGTCCTTTTGCATTCGAAATGTATCAAAATTATTATATGACCGAGAGGGCGATTTTTTTGTCAAAGTCGGACAGCGTAAAATATATATTTTTGTCTGTAAAGGGTGAAAAAATAATTATTGATAAAATTTAATTATCGGGCAAAAATATTTTCGGAGTGATGTAGTATGAATAAAACTTTGAAAATACTTGTTATTGCCCTCGTTTTTTTGCTTATGCTTTGCATATCGGTAGGCGCGCTGTCAAAAATGGGCGCAACGGGTAAAGAGGTTGTCGATATACAAAATGCGCTTAAAGAAAAGGGTTATTATACGGGTGCGGTTGACGGAATTTACGGAACGGGCACGCGAAACGCGGTTATTGCGTTTCAAAAGGATAACGGACTGACGGTTGACGGAGTTGTGGGCAGTAAAACTCTTTCGGCGCTCGGAATAAGCTCATCGGGCGTTTACAACTCTGCCGATTATGAGCTGCTTGCCCGCATTATTTCGGCTGAGGCGAGGGGAGAAACATATTTGGGGCAGGTCGCTGTAGGCGCTGTTGTGCTAAACCGTGTGGAGCATCCGTCGTTTCCCGATACGGTATCAGGTGTAATTTACCAAAATGGCGCCTTTTCGTGCCTTTATGACGGTCAGTTTTATGAGCCTGTTGCCGATTCGGCGTATTCTGCCGCACGCGACGCTTTAAACGGCCTTGACCCGAGCGACGGTGCCGTTTACTACTACAATCCGTCAACCGCTACAAGCAAATGGATTTTTTCAAGGCCTGTTATTACAACAATAGGACGACATGTTTTTTGCAGTTAGCGTTTGAAATTGAAGTGTGTTGTTTTTATACATGCTTCGGAGAATTTTAAAGCTTTTTAATATTGATTTAAACCACCCTTTTTGCTATAATGATTGTAGTTTGTCGAAACGCAAAAAGCGCTTCGACAAGCCACTTTTCAAGTGGCTCAAGCAAAATTAAATTCTAAATTTAATTTTGTACAACACTCATTACAATGGAATGGGACAAATTTTTTCTAAAAATTTGTCGCAAAATCAAAGATTTTGTGGCGAAACAAGATTGTTTCGCCTAACCCATACCATTATAATAAAATGAGTATATCGCCCATCAAAAAAATAAATGCAAAAACCCCGTGAAAAATGCGGGGAGGGGGGACTGTATGCAGAAAAAGAAAAGCTTTAAAATTACGCTTGCGGCATATATTACGGTAGGCATTGCATTTGCGGCGTTTGTATTTTATATGCTCATGTTTGAGCATAATGACATTTACAAAAAACGCGTTTCAGACGGCTTTGCAAAGGCTGAAAATGTTTCGCAAACCGAAATAACCGACCCCACCGCACCTATGGGCTTGCGCCGAGAATACCGCTTTACAATCGATAAAGCGGGCGACGGCGAAAAGAGCATTATGTTTTATACGGTTCACCAGCTTGTTAATGTGCGCATAGGCTCCGAAACCGTTTACTGTCTAAATATGGGCGAGGGCAAAACAGGCGCTTCTCCGAGCAGTAATTGGGTCGAGATACCTCTTAGACCGACCGATGAGGGAAGCGAGGTTACGGTTACCGTAACGCCTGTTTTAAAAAGTGCGTTGAACCGTGAAATTGATATTTTTGTCGGCTCGAAATATGACTTTTTTGCAAATCGTTTTAAACTTGATTTGCCGCAGTTGACTTTGTCTTGCATGTGCATTATAATGGGCGTTGTGCTTATTACGGCGCAAATAATAATGCTTATTCGCAAAAAAACCTCTATGCTTGATAACTTTTATCTCGGAAACTTTTCGGTGCTTATGGGAATATGGCGTATTACAGACACACGCTTTTCTTCGATAATATTTGAAAACTCGACAAAAGCTTTGGGATATATAACAATATCGGCGCTGTTTATAATGCCTATTCCGCTGGTGCTTTTTGTTGACGAGCTTCATTCCGGCAAGCACAGAATTCTGTTAAGAACCGCGGCGGCCGTAACGGCTGTCGGTGCTTTGGCAGCGCTTTTGTGTCAAATTTTCGGTATTGCCGAATTGCGTGATTTGCTTATATTGTGCCATTTGATGCTTCTTATCGATATGGCGGTGTGCTTTTTCTGTGTGGCATTTTTCCGTGTCAAAAACAATAAGGAACGCGACACGCGTCTGTTTGTGTTTTTGCTTGTATTAGGCGGAATGGCAGATTTGATTCATTACTATGTCCGCGGCACATCATCGGGCATGCTGATTACTATGGTTACATTCTTAATCTGGACATTTTGTCAGTTTATCGAAAGTGTGTTAGGCATAAGGCGCAAGGTGTATATTGACGCAAACACAAATCTGTTTAATAAAACCTATTGGGTTGAATATGTTGAAAACAATGTGCGTGAGGATGAAGCGTTCGGAATTATGATGTTTGATATAAATAAATTCAAATACATAAACGATACCTTCGGTCACGAAGAGGGCGACAGGGTTATATCCGTCTTTGCCGATGTTTTGCGTAAAACAGTAGGCTGTTCGGAGCTTGTGTGCCGTTGGGGCGGCGATGAGTTTGCCGTTTTTGTAAGAAATGCCGACGAGGCGAAAATTACCCACTATATTTCGGAAATAGATACCGAGTTGGAAAGGTACAACGAATCGGGAAAGGGTGAAAAAATATATTTTGCCTGCGGATATGCGCTTTCGAACGATTATCCCACACTGTCAAAAAATGAGCTTTTTGCAAAAGCAGACGAGCTTATGTATGAAAATAAAAAAATATGGCATGATGCAAATGCAGGAATTTATGACTGTGATTAAGCAAAATATTTAGAACAGCTTAAGGAGAATTAAAATGAAAATTCGCACACCCGATTACATAGGAATTTATACCGAAAACGGAAGTGATAATTATTCTTTTTCGGAATGTATAAAAAAAGACGACATTAAAGTCGGCATTTTTTTAAAGAATGAATTGCTGCATATTGAGCTTACGGCAGACCAAACTCCTGTTAAATATATAAGTCTTCGCTGGAACTTTACTTCTTTTGAGAAGCGAAATGAAATCGTTAAGGTTTACGGCGACGCGTGGGAGCGTGCCTACGGCGACCTTGAATGGCGCGGCATAGTGCCCGACCGTATGATGCCGTGGGTGTGCGCTGTGTCAAACGGAAGCGACCAAAACCGTGATTTCACAGGCAGACGCACCGAATGCTTTGGAGTTAAAACACAGCCTTGTGCTATGTGTATGTGGCAGTACGATACGAACGGTCTTACTTTATGGTTAGATGTTCGCTGCGGCGGCAGGGGAGTAATTTTGCAAAAACGCACCCTTGAGGTATGCGATGTTTTGTTTGGCGATTACAGCGATATTTCGGCATTTGACGCTTTAAAGACATATTATAAACGGCTGTGCGACAACCCGCTTACCGTTGACCACAAGGTTTACGGAACAAATAACTGGTATTATGCCTACGGCGAAACCTCGCATGATGAAATTTTAGAAGACACCCGTCTTTTAATGAAATGCTGTGCCGAGCTTGAAAACAAACCGTACATAGTGCTTGACGACGGCTGGCAAAAAAATGCGTGCGATGCGCCGTGGAACATCTTGCGAGAGGGCAAGTTTTACGATATGAAGCTTCTGGCCGACGAGATGAGCGCAATGGGCGCAAGACCGGGTATATGGGTAAGACCTTTATCTGACCAAAAGTTTGAAGTTGTAGATATTGATTCCGATATGCGCTCAAAATGCAACAATAAATATCTTGATGCTTCTCACCCCGATGTGCTGGGTTATGTTGCAGACCTGATAAAAATGATATGCGACTGGGGCTACACTCTTATAAAGCACGACTTTTCTACCTACGATATGCTCGGCTTCTGGGGGTTTGAGCGACCAAAGGAATTTGCAAAAGACGGTTGGGCCTTTTATAACCGAAACAAAACCACGGCTGAAATTATACTTGATTTTTACCGCGTCATTTACGAGGCATCAGCCGGCCGCGCAATAGTGCTCGGCTGTAATGTTATAGGTCATTTGGCGGCAGGGCTTGTTCATATAAACCGCACCGGCGATGACACCAGCGGTATGGAATGGGAGCGCGTTCGCAAATACGGCGTTAATGCGCTGGCTTTCAGAATGCTGCACAACGAGGCGTTTTTCTTAAGCGATGCCGACTGTGTGGGTATTATGGGTAAAATTGATTGGAATTTAAATCGCGAGTGGTTGTCGGCAGTATCGCATAGCGGCACACCGCTGTTTGTGTCGCCAAAGCCGAATGTGATGTCTGAGTCACAGTTGCAGGAACTAAAAGAAGCGTATAAAGTAAACTCATTTCAAAACGATGTTTTGGTGCCGCTCGACTGGATGGAGAATGTAACCCCCGAAAAGTGGCTGTTAAACGGCCAAGAAAAGCAGTTTAACTGGTATGAAAAAACAGGAATTAAGGCTTTTAATTAAATTAAAAAAGAATGTGCTGTTTTTATGGCACATTCTTTTTTTGATTAAAGCTTGCTATCAACAATACTAAATACCAAATTATAACCGCTAACGCGAAAATCGGGAATATAATATCGCCTGTTTTTGTGTAGAGCGTGCTTTCGTTG
>CAJMBP010000054.1 GCA_905211675.1 uncultured Oscillospiraceae bacterium | reverse complement strand
GGTTAAAAAAAGTCGATTATACGGTTCAGCACACCAAGCCTCAAGTTGTCGGCATACAGCAGAAAACATTTTGTAATCGTGTGCTATTATTTTTTCGGTTTCTTTTAAAATATTAATGTATTCGTGTGGGCGCAATATACCATATTCTCTATTTTGCCAGCGTGACAGAGCCTCCGCACCACAAATTTTTCCGGATTTATTTTCATTGATAAACTGTAAATACACACGAAATTCGCCATCGGTAACCGCTTTGGCAACATCCTTTCGCAATTTTTCCTGTCTTCTGCTTTGTGTCAAGTGGTTTTCACAGGTTATCACTGCAGAAGTATTGCTCCTTAGAGCTGCAAAATAACCCTGCTTTGCATTATAAAATGCAGTTTCGGCATTGCAATCAGGATGCTCACAAAGCCTTGACACTCCTGCTCTGAAAGCATTTGCCATATTTGGATAAAATTCCTGCAAATATAGGTTTAAGCTGTCAACAACCTCGAACATTTTGCTTGCACATTCTTTTTCTGTAGGTGCCTGTATAAGCATTACAAAAACTCCGTCATTTATCCTTGCTAAGTATTCGGCAGAGGCAATTTTTGAATTTAAGTGTGCAGCAGCATAACTCTCAATTTCCTTAATTGTTTTTTCTCCGCATTCAATGCTTATTTTTTCAACTTCATATGCCAAATAAACAACAGCATAAAGATTTTTAGATTGACGGGATAGCAACTGTTCAAAGGCATAATTATAATATTCTGCATTGCCTATACCCGTCAATTCGTCAATCATCGAATCTTGATTGCTGTGTTTTTTTCTTTTGACGGCAATGACGGCAAGAAAACCGCAAATGACAATAAGAAAAGAAATTGACAAAATTATTATTTTTATTAAACGGTTCTTGTTGCTCACATCAGGATTATTATTTGAATTGGCGAGTAAAAACCCCATTTTTTCCTCTTCGGATATTTCCGAAAAGGCATTTCTTATTCTACCGATAAGTTCGGGAGAGGTAATTTCGGTAAAGCCTATGCAATAAATTGTGTTTTCCCCTTTACAAGAAAACTCTAAAACCGGCAACAGTTCATCCACTTTGCACTCGTCCTGTTTATCGGAGAGTACTGTCAACAATTCAACCTGATTGTTGCGGGAAAGCTCTTTCTGCCGATTTTCGGAAGAAGCTGAAATATAGGTAAATGAAATGCCTGTTTTTTCGGATACAACCTTCAGCATATCGGGAAAAACACCGCAAAAAGCTTTATCTTCCTTACTGTAATATTCAAGCGGATAAGCATTTGGATTTCCGGCAACATAAACGGTGTCCGCCTCACCGCTGTCGCTTGGCACTGTATAAACAGCGGCATAAACAGGCAACCCGATATTCAATATCATCGCAATAGAAAAAATGCATATAATTAAGCTTTTATAAAACTTTCGGCAATCATTCATACCCTTGCTCCGTCCGCAAATCCGAAATTCTTTTTTCGGCCGAATTTAGCTGTTCTTTAACTTCCTCAAGCACTGAAACGGTCGCTTTGCGAATTTCTTCAATTTGGTTTTCCAATTCGCTTGACCTTTTGTCGGATAATTCAAATTTTTTCTGTAATTCATCGTTAATTCTTTTAAGATCGGTGTTTTCTTGATTTAAACGGGAATTATAATCATTCAGTTCCTCATTCTTTTTATTCAGTTCCTCTAATATATCTTTCTGCTCTTTGATTTTTTGCGCTTCCTTTTGTTCATAGATATGGTTTAACTGTGAAATGTATTCGCAAACATCGTTTTTATTAAATCCGAACAATGCGGTTCTTAAATCCTTAAGTTCCATATATTTCTCTCCTCTTATTTAAAGTTGATTTTTTTGCGTTCAATTCGACCCCATTGCAGTTTTTTCTTGCGATAACCGAAAAAAGCCGTTGCCCTGACCCAAGCCAAAACAAACCTAAGACATGTGATTTCAAAAACACACAAAAGGCAGGCTTTAACCGCGTCTGAAAATGTTACTTTCAAATCCGAAGTATAAATTCTTGAGAAAAACGCCGTAAGCGACAACACACTTCCAAATACTGCATAGATAAGGAAAAACAGTACCATAAACGGAATGTTAATCAAATCCATCGCAAAAGCCAAAAGCATTGTCAGAACTCCGAATATTTCTATAAAAGGCGAAAGCAATTCATAAATCAGAAAATATAAATATGAAATATAACCTACCGCACCGAATTTGGGGTTGAAAAGCATTTTTCTGTGTTTAATCATACTTTGAAACAGTCCAAGGTGCCAGCGCTTACGCTGCTTTTTTAAGTCGCTCAGCTTTTCGGGAGCCTGCGTCCAACAAATGGCGTCGGTTGCATAGCAGATAGTGTATTTCATATTATTGACCGTACAGTATTCATGCAGCTTTACTACAAGCTCCATATCCTCACCCATTGTTTTGTTATTGTAACCTCCGGCGGCAATTACAACATCCTTTTTAAACAAACCGAATGCACCTGAAATAATAAGCGAGCCGTTGAATTTATCGAACATAATGCGTGACGCTAAAAATGACCGGTCATATTCAAGCACTTGCATACAGGCAATGATATTTTTTGGAAGTTGATATTTTTTTACTCTGCAATTCTCAAGCTCAACATCATTTGACAGCCTTATCAACCCTCCGACTGCAACAACATTCGGTTTTTCTAAAATAGGCTGAGAGATGTTTTTAAGTGAATCATACTGAAGTACCGAGTCTGCGTCCATACAGATAAAATAAGGATAATTAGCGGCGTTTATACCCATATTCAGTGCGTCGGCTTTTCCGCCGTTTTTCTTTCGTATAACAGTAAGCGGCACACGGGTATCCCTTGTTTCATAAATAAATTCCTCAGGCTGACATTCAATTTGTCTGCGAATCGGACGTGAAACACGGTGCATTGAAAATGCGTCAATAACCTTTTTTGCGGTTTCGTCGCGTGAACCATCATCAACTACAATGATTTCGTAAGACCGATAATCAAGCTCAAGCAGGGACTTAACCGTTTCCACTACGGTTATTTCTTCGTTATAAGCAGGGACTACAATGGTAATCGGCACAAAATAATCGTTCGGAAAAAAATTTTTAAGGCATTTTCGACGATGTGTTTTGTAAAGCTCAGAAGATCCTACCAAAACAGACAGAAACAAAAAGGTTGAATAACCAATCATATAAATAATAAAAAACACACCGACGGCTTTTAGGAATATATCTATTGCTTCTATCATATATGAACCGCCTCCTTTTCACCCGAATAATCCCGTTGCAGACAATACCTGATAATTTCCGAAGCATAGCGGTCGTTTCCGTCTATAATATCGCTTAATTCCGAATATGTAATTCCGAGATTTTTCAAACTCACCGCCGAATTGAGCCGTACATACCAGTTTCGGCTATACAGATTTTTCTTTAAAATATGTACGGTGTTTGCACACGGATATGAACCGAGAGCGGTTGAAGCAATAGCGGCATATTCCCACTTTTGCTCTGAATTCTCCTCAGCAAAACCGCACAGCGCTTCATACGCTTTTGAAAACGGATATTTGCCGAGATATCGGATTGCCGCATAGCGTATTTCATCATTCAAATCCTCGTTTATCAAAAGCGATAATGCAAACTTTTGGTACTCACTGCCTGAAAAGCGCAAATAATCAAGTAATGTCACTTGCATTCCTACTGAAAAATCAAAAAAATTTTCAACGATTTTTTTGCCCAAAGTATTACCGCTGCCGGCAAAATTCAAAAGACCGTCGGATAACAGCTTTCGGTGATAGAATAAATCACTACGGTCAATTGTTTTAATAGCTTTTATAATACAGTCAACATCGCCCGTAGTGTAAAGCGCCTGCATAGCATTTTCACGGCAGTAAATGCTCGGTTCGTTCAAAAGCTCAAGTAAAGCCCCCTCAAGGCTATAAAAGGAACGGTATGCAATTACTCGGTATTTTTTTATAATATAGGGGAAATAGGCGGCTTCAATTCTGTTTCGCTTCATATAATATGCCATAAGTGATATAAAAACCTCGTCAAGACTATGCAAATAATTGCGAATTTCCTGCGGGTGGTTTATATATTCAGCCTCCAACATTTTGTCAAAGGCTATCATATTCCCGACTTTTCGTAATTTCCGGCTCAGATATAGCTTATGGTTTTTGTCAATAGGGGAGCCTGCCTCCGCAGCTTTAAGCCGGAGCACAACCTCATAACGCAGATTTTTGCTTACTTTTTCCGTCTTTCGTTCGCTTTTGCGGAATAAAAGCGCAGTGACTATATTGAAAATAATCATTGCTCCGCAGACAAACAAATAGACATACAGCATTATTTCTACTCTCACGGCGACACCTCTTTGTTCCAATAACTTTGTAATAGATAATAGGAATTCTTAAGCCTTTCGTGATAAGTCACTTTGTTGCCCCACCCCTTCAGTTCAAAGGATGAAAGATGGCAGCGGTTACTGCTTTCGGTCATAATTCCAATATTCATTTTATTGATATTTATAAATTTAATTCCGTAATTTCCGCTGTAATAATCATCGAGGATTTCCATTTTAGACGGATCGGAGAAATTAAGCAGCTGCCACGGCAATTTCACTTCTATATAATCTCCGCTTTGGGCAAAATCGGCAAGCGAGTCGAAGTCGGCAGAATCCGGGTTGGCGTTTCCGTATCTCAGCTTTCCGGTTTCAAATGAAGGCTCACCGAAATTAAAGAGATTACTGTGTCGCTGTTCTTCCGTGACATTGAAAATTTCAAGGATCATATCAATATTTACAAATTTTGAGGAGTTCTTATCGGGAACATTATCAACAAGATAGGTATCAAAGCCTTTAAGATTTTGCGAATAGGTAGATCGCAGTACTTCATATCGTTCCTGAACCATAAGCCGACTGTTGTCTTTCCCATTGATTACAAGGACAAAATCCGCTGCCTTATCAAACTTCAAGCCAAAGTTCTCACAGTAATTACTGCCGGATTTCGGTGTGGTATCAATAGGAATAAATATTTTGTCATTTTCAAAATCAAGGTTTTTCTTATAGATTAGAAAATACATAAACCGCTCATCATAACGGATACTTACAGACATATCACCCGATTGTACTACAGGCTTTTCTCCCGACCATTCCGAAATATCTCCGTCTGCATAACAAACGGATTTTTCTTTCCCGGGGTCAAAGGAAAGAAGTCCGAAATACTGCTCGTTTGTTTGATAATCCGACCAATAAGGATTTCGGGTTAAATTTACGGCATACATAGTATTCCAAGTGCGCTTGAACCATTCGTCTTGCCACGAAAACACGCAAGAACCCGCACATCCTGCAGCCATTATATCTTCATAGCACCGAATAAGCGCCTGTCCTTGATCCTTTTCGGACATATTGCCTTGATTTCGGTTCGTGTTTAAATCTCTGTGTGCCATTCCTCTGCCTGTTGAAACACCGAATTCAGAAATTACTACGGGAATTGTATGGTGCGAGGTAAGCATACTTAAGTATGCTCGGTAGGTATTTAATTCTTCACCGTCATAAAACTGAGTTTTGTCGGTGATACCCGAAAAGCTCCAATCGTCGGTCCAGTTAAGATAATCGGGATAGTAAGGATAAACATGATATGAGGCAAATTGTCCTGTAAGCAGCTTGTCGGTTGTTTTAATATGCTCAACATCCACATGGGCGCATTTCATATATAAGTTTTTTACAGTTTCGGGATATTCAAAAGGATCGGTAGTCGGCCAATTTGAAAAGGCAATCAGCTTTTGCGTTTTATAGCGTTTTGTTTCATAATCTATCAAATGATTTCCAAGCTTGCACAAAAGCGTTTCAAAAACCGAGGCATTTTCTGCCGTATAAAGATATTCTCCTTTAAAAGACGTATACTCCGTCATATTCTTATAGGTTTCATCTGTATAGGCTACCGTAATATCGTCCCATTCAACACCGAGAATATAGCCGATAACCCACTCTGAAACATCCTTGCGGTATGTTCCGTGACCGGCGCTGGCAACGCGCCCTAAGGAAAGCTTTTTCTTTCCGTGAATAACATCAATCATGGTAATGCTGTCACGGGAAAAGGTGGTGTAAAAGTCTTTATCATAAGCGTCTCTGTGGGAATTCTGAACATAATCGTTTACCCACACTCCGTGAATCATATAAAGAGGATCCGGATTTTGATAGTTATATTCATAAAATGCGTTATAAAAGGTATCGTTCTGAATGGTGTAAACACGAATAGTGTTAGCACCCATTTCTTTTATATATTTAAACCATCTCTTATAGGTTTCTTTGTCTATGCTGAAATCCGTAGACCATTCACCCGGCTCGCCCGAGCCTAAGTTAACGCCTTTTATTTCAAATTCATTATATCCTTTTCCGCTGTTAAGCAGAATTTTGTTTTCCTTTGTTTTTACAAAGGTTTTCACTTCTTTTGAAGGGTTAAGATCGATATATACTCCTAAACGGTAGTAAGCGGCATCAACACCGACAAATAAAAGAGCAATACATAAAACAATAATAATAAATTTTTTCATATATGCTCCTTTCTAATCTGTTACCTCGGTGTATTTCTTGATTTTTGATGACGCACTGTATTGTTTAAGTGTTTCAATGTTATCGTCAAGCCAAGCTGTACGCACACTGAAAAATGTTTTTAGCTGCATCACTGCCTCGTCATACGAATGAAGATTTCTGTCTTCGGGTTCAAGAAGAGTATCGTCGCTGAAAGACGAAGCCCATCGTTTGTTGTTCCGTTCTATTGCCGGTCCTAAAAATTCAATAACCCCGTCAATATATTCTTCTAAATATTTATCGCTGAATACAGTTTTTCGTAAAGACCGATATTTGCTTATAACACTTTCAACAAAATCTTCATCTTTCATCAGCATACCGAACCATAATTTGTTTTGAATTTCAAAATGCTGTACCGTCATAACGCTTTGTTCTTGATAATTGTCACAAGCATTATTAAAGTCCCAAACGCACATCTTGTATTTTCCGCTTGTATCCTTATAAATATAGGTGGAATGAGATCCGGCGTCATAGTTTACAACAAGCTCGTGAATGATAAAATACGAGACGAACGAATCTACATCAATATAATTTTTATAGCCGTATTTTTTGTTGTTGAAATCGTATGAGTAAAGCGCCTTTTCAAAGCGTGAGAAGTCGGTTTCAATAGATCTTTTAAGCGTTTCGTTCAGTTTCTGCGGTCCGGGATATTCAACCTCTAATTTTAAATCCCTGTCTGCTCTTAGAGTATATTCAGTCAGGTTATTTACACGGTCGGATTTAATGTCGTTTTGTCGGTCCAATCTTAAAAGGTAACCGGTGTAGGTATTATCCTTAGCGTCAACCGACATATTAAGCCTTGCACCGTCTTTGCCTGCTGTAATCAGCTCGGTCAAAACATATACTCCCTCATATTCGCCGTTGATAACAACCTCGCAAAAACGCACATTCGGCGCATAGTCCATAATTTCTCCCGATAAGTTATACATCATATAGTTGCGTATCAGTGTTTTATCAAGGTAAGGCCCGTGCAACACCCAGTCTTGGTGTTTATCCATTCCGAGCAGTGACTGAGGATTATTGTTCCCATTCTTATCAATAAGCTTAATGCGATAACCTGATTTTTCAAAAAATCTCGAGCTGTTACCGCGCACATGAATAATTACATCGCTTGAAACCGTAGATTCATCGGAAGTATGATTATATTCGGATTCCGAATCCATAATCCGCATAGAGGCAGTTATTCGGTCGTTTCCGTCGGGAGTGGAGGAAAATCCGGAGTGTCTTCCGTTTTCGTCTTTCATTCCTTTTCCCGGTATTTCCTGACCGTTTGTATCAATAGAAATAAGCGGGAGGTGAGTGCAAAGCTCGCCGTCATTATGGGTTTGCTCGCATTTTTGTTTTGGCACATAAGATAAATGCTGATGAACGCGTTTTTCGGTTGTAAGACCGAACAGCAAATTCCAATTAAGTGAACCCACAAGCAATATTGCAATGCACGCAATCGCCCCGGTAAATTTATATTTCATCTGAAAATCCTCCGTCAGTTGGATATTTCATCATTCTGCATTACCAAATTAACATATTCTATATTTTCAAGTTTATATATGCTGTCAGTAATATTAATTTCGCCTTTTTCTGCTTTTCTAACCATTTTTTGCGTCAGCTCATATATTAACTCTACGGTATCCTGAGTAGTGTTTTCTACTCTTAGAATTGCTTTTCCGGAAAACAGCTTGTAAACCTGTGATTTAATCATGGGCTGTTTGGCACGGTCGGCGCGCACTATTAAGAGAATACGGTTATCGCTTTTAATACAACCGAGAATAAATATAACGAAAAAGGTAACCGCACTGCCTATTGATGCTACCAAATAATCCCCGACACCGCAGCAAATACCTATTATGATTGCCCAAAAAATATATACCGTATCACGGGAATCTTTAATAGCTGTTCTGAAACGTACAATAGACAATGCTCCGACCATACCGAGGGATAACGCTATGTTATTTCCGATAACGGTCATAACCGTGCCTGTAAGCACCGTCAAAATAACAAGCGAAGCATTAAATTTTTTGCTGTAAATAGTCCCTCTGTGCGATATTAAATAAGAAACAAAAATAAACATTCCGAGTACTGCGGCTGCGGATATATTCATTAAAATTTGTTGCCATGTCATATCGCTGGGGTTAGTAAAAAGACTGTAAATTTTTTCTCTCATTTTTTATTCTCCTATAATCTTGTTTGATAACCGTTCTGTCTGGCTAAAACATATTTACTGACTGAAAGCTCGCTTCTGTTAACGGGATTTATCATCCGCTTTATATATTCAAGCAAAAAACCGTTGAATTTCACCTCAAGCACCACATTATATGGGTCGAGCACAGGATTCATATTCAGATTTTCGCTGAATAAATCAAAACAGCTTTCCGTAGAAACAATATGATTGTCGAAGGTTACTCTTATTTTGTTTTCTTTTGCGATATAAGCCTTACGATTGTATTCCACAATGGTTTTCGGCAAATAGCATTTGGTATTCATCAAAGCATAACATTCGGCGGCAAAGGGCTCGGAATATGAAAGCAACGGAGAGTAGTCTCCCAAAGTCAGTCGAACGGCGTCCTCGCGTTTTAATTTAAGCGAACGCTTTAGCTGATTTGCCCCTTGCTTTTGTTTTATTTCAAGCATAGCGTAATCCGCTTTCGGATCATAACAACGAAGCCGTATTTTGCGCCGCAGCTCAACGCCCGCCTGCTTTTCAAAATAATCCCGATCGTAAACAGTGTCAAAATAAAGGGAACGGATTGTGTATCCGTGAGTGCCGTTATGCGGATCTGAAAGCATAATATTTCCTAATTTGTGCGATAGGGAAATAAACTCGTCAATACTGATTAAAAACTTTTTTTCTTCTCTTAAAACACGGTTCAAAAAATCACCTCAATAAAAAAACTGACCGCAAATTTCGGGTGCGGTCAGTCAATCATACGGAAAATTCCGGTTAGACACTTAACTTTGCGTCGCTGTCTTTCGACAGGTTTGCCTGTATTTTTTATCATTATAGCAAACTTTAATATCAAATACAAGAAAAAGTTTTTTTATGGTTCGTTTGTATGGTTTTTGTTTAAATACATTTGCTCGTCGGCTTTATTAACAGTATCGGATATTTTGGTTTTGTTCGGCTCAAAAAGCGCATAGCCTATGGCTACCGACGTTGCAGTGCCGATGTCGTTATTGTGTTTTGAAATCTGATTTTTAAATTTTGCATTCAGATCCTCAATTTTACAAAAGTCAGCCTTGCGGTCAATAATAACACAAAATTCA
>CAJMBP010000053.1 GCA_905211675.1 uncultured Oscillospiraceae bacterium | reverse complement strand
AAATGGCACTTGAAGCATTAGGCATGGTAGAAACCCGCGGTCTTGTTGCAGCAATCGAGGCAGCAGACGCAATGGTAAAGGCTGCAAATGTTGAGCTCATCGGCACAGAAAAAATAGGTTCAGGTCTCGTATCCGTAATGGTACGCGGCGATGTAGGAGCCGTAAATGCTGCTGTTGAAGCAGGTTCTTCATCTGCTGCAGGATTGGGCGAGGTTATCGCAACACATGTAATCCCCAGACCTCACAGCGATGTAGAAAAAATTCTTCCCTCGTTGAAGTAATTGAAATTTTTCGGGGAAGAGAAAGCTATTTCTCTTCCCCAAGGCCTTCGGGCCAACATTCAGAAAGGGACTGTTAGAATGATAGTAGGAAAAGTAGTAGGAACTATTGTTTCCACCCGAAAAAACGAAAAGCTTGTCGGCTCTAAATTTATGGTTGTTGAGCCGCTTGAAAAGCTGGGAGACCCAAAGGCAAAGATTGTAGCCATAGATAATGTGGGCGCCGGAATAGGCGAGATAGTTCTTATAACTACGGGCTCTGCCGCAAGAATAGGCTGTGATATGCAGACGGCTCCCGTAGATGCCGCGATTGTAGGCATAGTTGATAACGGAATAGGATTGCCGGAGTTGTAGTAAATGAATCTTAAAGACCTTCAGGGCATATTGCGAGATAACGGAATTGTGGGTGCCGGCGGCGCGGGTTTTCCAACCTATGCAAAGCTTAATTCGGCGGCAGACACCGTTATTTTGAACTGCGCAGAGTGTGAACCGTTGCTTAAATTGCACCGTCAGGTGCTTGAAACTCACCCTCGCGAAATTTTTGAAGCCCTTGATTTAATATCGAAAGCAGTAAACGCTGAAAGGGTATGCGTTGCCGTTAAAAAATCGTATGTACGAACATTAGAGGCAATATCACCCCTTACAGAGTTTTTTCCAAATATAGAAATATGCCGTATTGATGACATTTATCCCGCAGGTGATGAGGTTATCTTAACCTATGAAATCACGGGCAGAATAGTGCCTCCGGGCGCAATACCGCTGTCGGTAGGCGTTACGGTTGTAAATGTCGAAACGGTTTACAATGTTTATCGCGCCCTTGGCGGACAACCGGTAACGCACAAGTTTGTGACCGTTGCAGGCGAGGTTGAACGCCCTATTACATTTTGCGCGCCTATCGGCGTTACGGTGGATGAAGTATTAAAGCTTGCGGGCAACATAACTGTCGCAGACCCCGCCTTTATAATAGGCGGACCCATGATGGGTACTTTGGGCAGCAGAGCAAATATTGTTACCAAAACCACAAATGCCGTGCTGGTGTTGCCGAGTGAAAGCCCGCTCGTAAAAAAGCGAATGTCAAAAACCTTTATAGATATGAAGCGTGCGATGGCGGCTTGCTGTCGGTGCAGTTATTGCACAAGCCTTTGCTCGCGAAATCTTTTGGGTCACCCCATAGACCCGTCGGAATTTATGCGAGTTGCCTCTAACGGCATAACAAATGATGCGGCGCCCTACTTTGATTCAATGTACTGTTCGGGCTGCGGACTTTGTGAGCAATATTCATGTGTGCAAAATTTGTCACCTCGCACACTGCTTGCGGCGTGCAAGGCAGAACTTAGAAAGGCGGGAGTAAAACCTCAGCCTGTTAGTGAAGCGCCCGTCGCAGACAAAAACCGACCGCTTCGCAGGGTTCCTATGTCAAGGCTGATAAGCCGCATAGGTCTTAACGGGTATAACAAGCCCGCCCCGTTGACCGACGCCGAGCCCCAATTTAAAAAGGTTACGCTTTTACTTAGTCAGCACATAGGCGCACCGAGCGTTGCCGTCGTTGAAAAAGGCGACAGAGTAACCGAAAATCAGTTGGTAGCAAAAGCCGCCGACGGCTTGAGTGTGGCGTTACATTCACCGATAAACGGCAGGGTAACAGCGGTAGGCAAAACCGCAATAATAATTGAAAAGTGTTAGGAGCAGACCATGAAAAAAGCACTTGCAATGGTTGAATACAAAACAGTATCTTCGGGTATGCAGGCAGCCGATATAATGGTAAAAACCTCAGAGGTTGAAATTATAGAAGCCACAACCGTATGTCCCGGTAAATATATGGTACTTATTTCGGGTGAATTAAGCGCTGTTCGCGCGTCGGTTGACGCGGCGGTGGCAAAAATGCCCGATATGCTTATTGACGAATTTGTTTTGGGTAATCCGCACGAAAGCATTTTTGCCGCACTTTACGGCACCAGCGATATAGGCTCGCCCGACGCCTTGGGCGTGCTCGAAACATTTTCGTCGTGTGCCGCAATCGTCGCCGCAGATATAGCGGCGAAAACATCGCTTGTCGAGCTTATAGAGCTTCGCCTTTCACGCGGTATGTGCGGAAAATCGTATCTGCTGATTACAGGTGAAATTGCCGCGGTTCAGGCGGCAATCGACAAGGCAAAAGCGGGCGCAGGCGAGAGCGGTATGTTCTTGGATTCAGCCGTAATACCGCACCCCGACGAAAAAATGTGGCACAGCATTTTATAAATTTTTGAGAAAGAGAGAACTCTTTAAATGCTCGCAATAGAACGACGCAATGCAATTCTTTCCAAGCTTTATTTGGACGGCAAGGTTATAGTTTCACAGTTAAGTGAAGAATTTGATGTTACAGAAGAAACCATACGCCGCGACCTTGAAAAATTAGATAAAGAGGGTTTGGCTCAAAAAACCTACGGCGGAGCCGTGCTTGTTCAAAATTTCAGCACCGACCTGCCTCACAGCGTAAGAAAAAGGGCAAATGTTGAAGCAAAGCAAAAGATTGCCGAAAAAATAAGTTCTCTGTTTCACGACGGCGACTGCATTATGTTAGATGCAAGCTCTACGGCACTGCTTTTACTCAACTACATTAAAAATCTTAAAAATATTACCCTTATAACCAACTCGGTTGAAGCGCTTATAGAGCTTTCCGACAAGGACGATTGGAATGTCTTTTCAACCGGCGGTAAGTTAAAACGCGGTTCGCTGTCGCTTGTAGGCCCGTCGGCTGAAAAAACCATACGCACCTTCCATGTTGATTATGCCGTTTGTTCTTCAAAGGGTATTGATATAGAACGCGGAATTACCGATTCAAACGAAAAGGATTCCGAAATGAAGCAGGCAATTTTCGATTCTGCCGAAACAAAAATTTTAGTTGTTGACTCAAGCAAATTCAATAAAATTTCTTTGATTAAGGTTTGCGATGTCGGCAATGTAGATATTATTGCTACCGACACTCAGCCTGAAGCCAACTGGGTTGAATATTTAAAGAGCAAAAATATTGATTTGATATATTAAAAATTTCTCGAGGAGTGATATATATGGCACAAAATCTTACCGAAGCCGAGATACGCGAGGTGGTAAGCCAAACGCTGAATAAGCTGTATGCAAATCCGTCTGTCGGATTTGACAGCACGCAGTATTCGGGCAGAAAATTCACAGGCATATTTGACGATATGAACGACGCCATCGAGCAGGCTCAACGCTCTTATAAAATCATTAGAGCAATGTCGGTTGAACAGCGTGAAAAAATTATAACCGAAATACGCCGCCTCACCCGTGCCGAGGCTTCAATAATGGCTGAAATAGGCGTTAAAGAAACGGGTATGGGCCGCGTAGAGCACAAAACCGCAAAGCATATTCTTGTTGCCGACAAAACCCCCGGCACCGAGGATATAGTTTCGGCGGCAAAAACGGGCGATAACGGTTTGACCCTTGTAGAAATGGCACCGTTCGGCGTAGTCGGCGCTATCACTCCAAGCACCAACCCGAGCGAAACGGTAATCTGCAACAGTATGGGTATGCTTGCCGCAGGTAATGCGGTTGTGTTTAATCCGCACCCTAATGCTATTGCAACCTCAAACTATGCTGTTGACCTTGTAAACCGTGCAAGCAAGGCGGCGGGCGGCCCCGAAATTTTGGTTTGCTCTATGAAAAAGCCGACGCTTGAATCGGCAGCAGTTATGCAGTCGCATCCGCTTATAAGACTACTTGTTTGCACAGGCGGACCGGGCGTTGTAAAGGCTGTTCTTTCTTCGGGCAAAAAGGCAATCGGTGCAGGAGCCGGCAACCCGCCCGTTATAGTTGACGATACCGCAGATATTCAAAAAGCAGGTAAGGATATAATTGATGGTTGCACCTTCGACAACAACCTTCCCTGCATTGCCGAAAAAGAGGTATTTGCTTTCAGAAATATTGCCGACGAGCTTATTTCGGTAATGCTTAAAAACGGCGCTTATATGATTGATTCGGCACAGGCAAACCGCCTTGCCGAGATAGTCCTTGTTGAAAAAACCGATAAAAAGGGCAATGTCCGCAAAATTGTAAACCGCGAGTGCGTTGGCCGCGACGCAAGGGTTATACTTGCTAAAATCGGCGTAAATGTAAGCGACGACATTCGTTGCATTATATGCGAAACCGACTTTAATCACCCGTTTGTTCAGCAGGAGCTTATGATGCCGATACTTCCGATAGTTCGCGTTGACAATATTGACGAGGCTATTGATTTGGCGGTTAAAGCCGAACACGGAAACCGTCACACAGCACATATGCACTCTAAAAATGTTGACAACCTTTCACGCTTTGCACGCGAGGTTGAAACCACAATATTTGTTAAAAATGCTCCGTCTTACGCCGGCATCGGCTTTGGGGGCGAGGGTCACACAACCTTTACCATTGCGGGCCCCACAGGCGAGGGCATTACATCGGCGCGCAGCTATACCCGTCAGCGCCGTTGCGTTATGGCAGAAAATTTCCGTATAATTTAATATAACGAAAGAGGTCATAAAATTGGCTTACGACAGTAATTTGGTTGCCGAAATTGTCGGCAGAGTTATGGCAGAAATGGGCGGTGTAAAAAACACCGCAGACGACGGAACCGTTCCCGTGGGCGTTTCAAACCGTCATATACACCTGACAGCCGCCGATGTTGAAACACTTTTCGGAAAAGGCTATGAGTTGACGCCTTTAAAAGATTTGTCACAACCGGGACAGTTTGCCTGTAAAGAAACACTTACAATAGTGGGTCCTTCCTTGCGCCCTATCGAAAATGTCAGAGTTTTAGGCCCCGTGCGCAGGGCTTCGCAGGTAGAAATTTCACGCACCGACTCCTTTACGCTTAAAGTAAAACCTCCCGTGAGAGAATCGGGTGACATTGCCGGCTCGGCACCCATAACAATAATAGGTCCAAAGGGCGTTGTAACACTTAAAGAGGGTTGCATAATAGCCAACCGCCACATACATATGAGTGTTGAAGACGGCGCAAAGTTCGGTCTTAAAGACGGCGACTATGTGGATGTCGAGGCAGGCGGTGAGCGCCGCACAAAATTTTATGATGTGCAAATTCGCGTTCACAAGGACTTCCGCCTTGAAATGCACATTGACACCGACGACGCCAACGCCGCGGGCATAGGCAACGGCGCCAAGGTTAAAATTGTTAAAAGATAAAGATTATATAAAAAACCGACGTACAGTTTTTTAGCGGTGCGTCGGTTTTTTGTTAATTACACTGTAATTGAACCTGTGCATTTGAAATATAAATAGTAGCATGATATAATAAATATAAAAGTAAATTTAAAAGGGAAAACACAATGAATTTTTTTAAAGAACTAAAATTAAAAAACATTTTAATGCTGACGGCAGCGGGTGTTATAAACGCCGTAGGAGTAACGCTTTTTATTTCGCCCGTTAATTTGTACGACAGCGGTATTTCGGGCACATCAATACTGCTTTCACAGCTAACGCCCGAATGGATGTCGCTGTCCGTGTTTTTGGTGGTGCTTAATATTCCGCTTTTTATTTACGGCGCCAAAAGACAGGGCGCGGTGTTTACCGCCTACGCTATATATACCGTTATCATATATTCGGTTGCCGCGTGGCTTATAAACGATGTTTTGCCCGTTGATGTAAGCGTGGCGTCGCCTATAGCCGAGCAGGATTTATTGCTGTGCGCGCTGTTCGGCGGTATAATTTCGGGCGTGGGCAGCGGCTTGGCTATTCGTTACGGCGGTGCAATGGACGGCATAGAGGTTATGGCGGTAATATTTGCAAAGCGGCTCGGAATAAGCGTAGGAACATTTGTGATGATTTACAATATGCTGCTTTACATAATTTGCGGTTTGTGCCTGAGCAGTTGGATTTTGCCGCTTTATTCCATAGTGACATATTTTGCGGCGCTTAAAACCATAGACTTTATTGTCGAAGGCTTTGACAGAGCAAAATCTGCCGTTATAATCACCGAACATCCCACCGAAATATGCGACGCGCTGTCATATCATTTTGAAAGCGGCATAACAAAGCTTGACGCAAAGGGCGGTTATTCCAACAAAGACAAAGCAATGATATATTTTATTGTCAATCGCTTTCAGGTTGCCGCAATGAAGGATATTGTTCACAAAATAGACCCCGACGCGTACATAACAATAACCGAAGTGGCGGATGTTTATTCGCTTAACAATGATAAATAAAATCGCAAATGCCGGATTGAAGGTTAATTTTAATCCGGTATTTATTTTTTGACCAAAAAGAGTAAAAATATGTTTAAAAATATTTTAACTTATGATATAATAAACACACAGTAAAAAAATGGGAGTGTAATTATGAAAACCGACTTTGCTATCGAGCTGTCACGAATAATAAAAGAGTTTTCTTTACAAATTCTTAATATGCCGCAAGACCCGAATGACATAAAGGTTTCTTCTGCCGAGATTAACCGACCGGGTTTACAGCTTGCGGGCTATTACGAGTATTTTGACCCAAAAAGAATACAGATACTCGGAATGAGCGAGATAGGCTTTTTACGCCATTTCACCGATGAAAAGCTGCATCAGCGAGTAGGCGAGCTTTTTGAAAAAAAGCCCGTTGCGGTTATAATAGCCCGAAATTTGGTTGAAGACGGCGTCTATAAAGAAATGGCAGAGCTTCACGGCGTGCCGTTGCTTGTCACAAAAGAATCGACCTCCGATTTTGAAGCGGCTTTGATTGCGTTTTTAAATCTGCATTTAGCCCCCAGAATTACACGCCACGGCGTTTTGGTAGAGGTTTACGGCGAGGGCATACTGCTTCTCGGCGAGAGCGGCGTAGGTAAAAGCGAAACGGCTATCGAGCTTGTAAAACGCGGTCACCGACTTATCGCCGACGACGCTGTTGAAATTCGCCGTGTGTCAAACAAATCGCTTGTGGGCACGGCGCCCGACAATATCCGTCATTTTATCGAGCTTCGCGGCATAGGAATTATTAACGCAAGCCGTATTTTCGGTGTGGGCGCGGTAAAACTAACCGAGAAGATTGACCTTGTTATCAATATGGAACCATGGGATGTAAACAAAACCTACGACCGCATGGGGCTTGAAAACCAAACCACCGATATATTGGGGCTTGATATTCCGTCGCTCACAATACCCGTAAAGCCGGGCAGAAATTTGGCCGTAATAATCGAGGTTGCGGCTATGAACAGCCGTCAGAAAAAGCTTGGTTATAACGCGGCGGAAGATCTGCTCAGTAAACTTGGTATGAACGATGACTTCAAAAAGCCCGAAGAAGTAAAGGTAAAACCGTTTTAGCATTAAAAAAATAATAAGTATTTAAAGATAGGAAAGTGATTTTATGTATAAATTGGGTATAGATTTAGGCGGTACAAACATAGTGGCGGGTGTTGTTGACGAGCATTACAGAATAGTTGCAACCGCCAAACGAAAAACTAATCTTCCGCGGCCGGCCGAGCAGATTGTTGACGATATGGCGGCTGTTACATTTGAAGCAATACAAAACGCGGGTCTTACCCCCGACGATATCGACGGCTACGGTGTGGGTTGCCCCGGCTCTATAGACCACAGCACAAACAGCGTACCTTTTTCAAACAATCTTGAATTTTACGATGTTCCGTTGGGTCAAATGCTTTACGAGAAAACAGGAAAAAATTTTTATTTGGAAAACGACGCTAACGCAGCGGCATACGGCGAGTATATTGCGGGAGCCGGCAAGGGCACAAAAAACTTTGTTGCAATTACACTCGGCACGGGTGTCGGCGGCGGAATAATAATAGACGGCAAAATTTATTCGGGTTCTAACGGCGCAGGCGGAGAACTCGGTCATACCGTTATACAAATGGGCGGTCCGCCTTGCACCTGTGGCCGTTTCGGCTGCTGGGAAACCTACGCTTCGGCTACGGCGCTTGTCAGACAGACCAAGCAGGCAATGCTTCGTTATCACAATACAAGAATGTGGGAAATTTGCGGCGGCAATATCGAAAATGTAAACGGTATTACGGCTTTTAAAGCAAAGCGACTCGGCGACCGTGTGGGCAGTATGGTGGTTGACGAATACATTAAATATGTAGCTGTGGGTATTGCCAATGTGCTCGATACCTTCCAACCCGATATGATATGCATTGGCGGCGGAATTTCAAAAGAGGGCGAATACCTTACCGACCCGCTTAACGAATATGTAGAGGGCGAAAATTATGCCCGTCATATGAAAATCAAAACGGTTATAAGAACCGCCGAGCTCGGCAACGACGCCGGCATAATAGGCGCGGCGTATCTTTGCAATCTTCATAAATAAACGGTTGGGTGATTTTATGCAGCTTGATAAATTGCTTGACGATTTATCAAAAAATAAAATTAAATATAAGTCTTATGAACCCATGCGCAATCATACCACCTTTAAAATAGGCGGAAATGCCGATGTGTTTATAAGTATCGGTAGTGAACAAGAGCTTAAAATCGTACTTAACGCGGCAAAAGAATGCGAAACGCCCTGCTTTATTTTAGGGCGGGGCTCCAATCTTTTGGTATCAGACGGCGGTATAGAGGGCGCGGTTGTTAGCCTTGACGCCTTCGACAGCATTGAGGTAAAGGGCGGCACACTTGTTTGCGGCGCGGGCGCAAGTCTTAAAAAAGTCTGCCTTGCGGCGCGTGACGCTTCGCTTTCGGGGCTTGAGTTTGCCTACGGCATACCGGGCACGGTAGGCGGCGCGCTTTATATGAACGCAGGCGCATACGGCGGCGATATGTCGCAAGCGGTAAAATCGGCCCAAGTGTATGACCGAGACGGCAACAAAAAAAACTTAAACGCCGAGCAAATGAAGCTTGGGTACAGAACAAGCGTGTTTAAAAGCACCGATTTAATTATTACAAGCGTTGAGTTTGAATTAAAACGGGGCAACTATGCCGATATCAAAGCGGCTATGGACGATTTTTTAAACCGCCGCCGTGACAAACAGCCGCTTGAATATCCGAGCGCGGGCAGCACTTTTAAACGGCCGACAGGCAATTTTGCGGGCACTCTTATTGAAAAAAACAATCTTAAGGGCGTGTCCGTGGGCGGCGCGCAGGTCAGCGAAAAGCATGCCGGCTTTGTAATTAACACAGGCGGCGCTTCATGCCGTGATGTGCTTACGCTTATTAAAAAAATTCAAAACACGGTAAAGCAGGCCGACGGTATTGATTTAGAACCTGAGGTTATATTTGTAGGAAGAGAATAATCGGGAATGGAAATAGAGTGCAGGTCTTTTGGATATAAAAACGGGGCAGATGTGTGTGCGGACTTTGTTTTCGATGTGCGCTGTCTGCCTAATCCTTTTTACATAGAAGAATTAAAAAATAAAACGGGTTTGGACAAGCCTGTGCGCGATTATGTTTTAAGCTTTGAGCAGTCGCGGAGTTATTTTGACAAAATCACTGCCGTTGTTTTGTCGGCGTTAGAGCTTAAAGAGCAAAACGGTGTCGATAAGCTGACGGTATCATTCGGCTGCACGGGAGGTCATCACCGTTCGGTAACCTTTGCCGTTGCACTGTGCGAAGCACTTAAGAAAAAGGGTTATAACGCCTACTGCGTTCACAGAGATATAAAAATTAAGGATTAAAAATTATGTCTTTTTGTTCAGATATTAAAACCGAGCTTACCGAGATCAAGGTGTCAAAATGTTGCTCTCAGGCGCTGACCTACGGATTGTTGCTGTTCGGCAGGGCTTTTTCGGCAAAAAAGATATCGATGCAAAGCGAAAATCATTCGGTAGCACAACTTTACTGCGATTTAATTGAAAAAAATTACGGTGCTATCGCGCACATATCAATCGGCGGAAGCAAAAATGTTACCTACCGCGCCGAAATAACCGATGAAACCGACCGACTTAAAATTTTAGCCTCGGTAGATTTCGGTATGTGCGACGGTAAAATCAGCCATGAATTTTTGAATTTCTTCAGGTGTTTTTAAATTCTTTTCATGCCAATTTGTAAGCAATTTAT
>CAJMBP010000052.1 GCA_905211675.1 uncultured Oscillospiraceae bacterium | reverse complement strand
GAAGATGAGCCGTCGGATTCAAGACGGGTGACGGTAATTACCAAGCTTTATAAAAAATATGACGCCTACGGCAACTGTACCGTCTGGGGGAAGACCGTTACCGAAAAAGCGGTTATAAGACCCGAATGGAATTTGCTTATACACAGGTATCCGATAGCAAAATTTGTTTGGGAACGCAGACGCAGCTGTGCTTACGGCGACAGTGAGATAACATATCAAATACCAAATCAGATAGCGCTTAACCAAGCACACTCAATTTCGGTTTGGGCTATGCAGAATACGGGAATGCCCAAAACCGTTATAAACGGTGATTTAATACCCGACGGAATATCGAATGACCCTGCAGAGGTGGTTAAGATTTACGGCTCTGCCGAGGATATGATGAGCGCTATACGCTATGTTGCACCGCCTAATTACGGCGCGGCATTTATTAACTTTACCGACGCCTTTGCACAAAATGTTTTGATGGATAACGGCGCTAACGATGTAGCCTTGGGCAATTTCAGACCTGATAATGCTACGGCTATTGTGCAGGCACGCGAGGCCGCCATTGCCCCTATGCAGATGTATCAGAACAGATTTTACAGCACAAACGAGGATGTGGCAAGAATATGGGCTGATTTTTGGCTTACTATGTACGGTAAGCGCTCTATTAAAATAAACGACGGCGGAAAAACAAAATATATGGTGTTTGACTCCGAACGCTATAAAAATTTGGTTATAACTGCCCGAATTGATGTGGGCGCGTCCACGCTTTGGAGCGAGGCGGTTTCAATATCCAACCTCGGCAACCTGCTGTCAAGTCAGCTTATAAGCTTTATTGAATATCTTGAGAGAATTCCAAAAGGGCTTATTCCCGATGTGAACGGACTTATAAATTCAAGAAAACAGCAGGAACAGCAGGCCATGATGCAGGCACAGCAGCTAAATACCAATGATAATTCGGAACAACCGTATGAAATGCAATCTCAAATGCTGACACAGCAGGACGAAAATGCACAGCAATATGATATAAGTGACCGAGAGGTGTTAAATTATGTTAAGCAAACTAATCCTCAAGTGTATGAAAAGCTGACACAGCTGTCACCCGAGGATCAGTTGAGGGCATTCAGTATGATGCGCGGTAACGGCACAGAACAACAAAATACCGAAACAGAAGGTGATTTATAATGAAGGCAATTACACTTTTAAATGATGCTCTTAAAATGCTGGGATATAGCGACAGCGACGGTAATGCCGAGCTTACTCAGCGTTTAAGAAACCGAGCGGTTGTGACTGTAAATTTGGTGTACGGCGATTTGTGGCGTATATTTAACTCGGAAAGCTTTAAGCCTATAAAATCAATGGATGACGAGGTTGCACTGCCCGAAAAGGCTTTGGGAGATGTTTTTTTATACGGCCTTGCCATGCATATTGCAAGAAGCGAAAACGACGGCGATCAGCAACAGTTTTTTACAATGCTTTATAACGCAAAAAGGGCGGGACTTACGCAATACGACAAGGTTAAAAATACGGTGCCGAGGGGTGCAGACAAATGAAATACCCTATGATAAGCAAGCAACCGAGGCGTGAGGTAAGCGTATCACAGTTTTCGGGCGGACTTAACCTGCGCGACAGTATGACCGGAATAAGGGATAATCAACTTACAGAGTGTGAAAATATGTGGTATAAAGAGGGAATGCTTCGAACAAGGCCTCCGTTTTTAACCGACAGCAAAGCGGTTAATTTGTATGAAATGTCAGGCGCCGATGAAAATGCCCATACTCGCTTTCACAGTGAAATTAAAATTTTTTACGGCGGTTTAAACTGTGTATGCGCCACAAATAAGCGGGTTATAACAGATGAAAACGGAAATAAAAGCTGCAACATAGGCTTTGAATTTCAATCTGCAGATAAAAGTTTTATTATGCCTGAAATACAAGGTATTGACGGCGGTGAAGAAATAAATTATTTTTGCACGGAAATGAGCGGCGTACTTTACTGTTATATATCCGATTTCAGCATCTGGAAATTAGAATACAGCAAAAAAAAGGATGAAAATCTGCCTATATGGGAAAATGTGTCTATCGAAAATACATATGTGCCTACGGTGTTTGTGCATTGTCAAAGAACCGGATGGGATGATTTTAAAGGTACGCTTTTTGAGGGCTATAACCTTATAGGAAAAAGCTACAAAATGATATATTCGGCGTATAACATTGCCGACAGTGAAAATTACCATCCTATGAGATATAGACTCGGTCAAAAACTTGCAGACAGCGGCAGTGTAACGGTAGAAATTACATCCTATGACAGCGTAAATGATAAAACGGTTACGGTTACCCATAAAATAGAATACAATGCCGAGCAAAGTGCCGCATTTAAAAGAGGAGAAATTCTGATTGAAAAATTTGAAAACGGAGCTGCACCCGAAGACGGACTTTATCTTTTTGTGAAATTTAATTATGTGGGTTTTTTGTTTGAAAATAAAGATCCTTTCGGTGTTGCTATGCTTAATACCGAAGAATTGGTAAAAAAGTACGGCTGTAATGAAGATAACATAATAATAACGGCGCAGTGCAACATATCCGAAAGTAATTTAAAAAAGGTTTTTTGTATGACACGCAGCACGTGGTTCGGCGGTTTGTCAAACGGAATCAACGACGGTTCGCGTCTTTTTCTTTGCGGAAATACCGACGAGGATAACAAGTCGTTGGTTTTATGGTCGGGGCTGAATGAGCCGTTGTATTTTTCTGAAAACTGTTATGCGTATGTCGGAAGTAAGTCGCGTGCGGTAACGGCTTTCGGAAAACAGGGTGAAAACCTGATTATATTTAAGGAAAACAAAATTTATTGCTCTGCGTATAAGCAGTCAAGCGGCGTTGACGCCGATGATTTAATAGGACAGACCGTTATAGATTATTCGGCAAACAGTATATACTTTCCGATGATTCAGGTAAATGCTTTTATAGGCTGTGACTGTCCGGATACCGTGCAAATGTGCCGCAACCGCCTTGTTTGGGCAAGCAGTGACGGTAAGGTATATACGCTTTGTACTGTCAGTCAGTATAACGAGCATACGGTTTATGATATTTCGGAGATGGTTGCACCTAAGCTTAAAGAGTATAAGAACAGATTGAAATACGCAACAAGCGCGGATTTCGACGGTCATTATATATTGTTTTTAGGCGACTGTGCCTTTGCGGCAGATTATCGTTGTTACGGATATCAATATATTTCTTCATATACAAAAAGCGATGATGCAAACACTTTAATTCCTTGGTACTATTGGGATTTTTCTTTTTTGAAGAGTGAACAATCAGACGGTAAATCTAAAAGCGCGGCCGTGTGCGTTCTTGACGGAAAAATGCTTATGCGAGCACATTTTAATTATGCCAATGAAAATAAAGCGGCATTTGTGGACTTTAAAATGAGTGATGAAAAATACGGCGGGTCAGACTGTGAGCCTTTGTATGATCCGAACAGCGGTTTAATACAAATAAAAAACCGCATTATTAAAAATCGGGCTGCTACAAAGCTGTTTGAACTCGGAAGGGGAGTTTACAGTACAAGCGTAGACCGAATATCTATAAAAATCGGTTCGAGCGACGGCAGCGATGTTATTGCAAAATTTATAACCGAACAGGGCGAAGAAGTAATAATTATAAATAATCGGCATGAATATAAGCCGTTGACATCTCCGAATTTTATCAGGTCCAAAAATATAAGGCCGTGCATGCGCGCAATTTTAAAATTCGGCTTACAAATTGAATGCGAAGGACAGCTTTGCATTGACGGGTTGTCGATAGGCTACAGATTATTGGGAGGTGCAAAGTAATGAGCACAAAAAATGAACACATCAATAGAATACAAAATTACTATGCTGCGGCTTCGGCGCTTAATGTTGACGATTTTGTCAATGAGGAAAAGAAGAAAAATTCAACCAAAAAGCAAAATGAAATCGATACATACACTGCCGGCATAGACTCACAAATTACGAACACTGAAAATTATTATGACAAACAAATAGGTGATGTCAATGTTCAATACGAAAAAAATTATGAGCGCAATGCCGTGCAAAAGCTTATAAATGAGAAACAGATCGCCGAGAAAAATGCGAATTTAGGGCTCACGGATTCAGGGCTTAACCGCACGCAGCAGTCAGCGGTGCAGATATCATACGCCAATCAAAAGGCAAACCTTGACCTTTCGCGTCAAAAGGTTCTTGACGAGCTTAATATCAAGCTTACAGACGCAATAACCACGCTTCAAAATGAAAAGCAAAGCGGAATAAATCAAATTGAAAATAAATGGGATTCATATTCAGAGCAACAGGGTACAAACGCCTATAATTCGAAGCTTCAATATTACGGAGATCTGATAAATTCGGAAAATGACGCGCTTACAAAGCTTGAGCAGTCAGAGACCCTCGCGGCGGCAGATGTGCAAAAAGCGCAAATTAACGCGAACACAAGTGGTTCTAACTCGAAAAATAATAAACTTCTTTGGTATTTTACCGGCACTTATGACAATCATAACAATCCTATTTTCAGAAATTCAGACGGTAAAACGCAGGCGTTTGGAGCGGGTGTGAATCCGTATACGGGCACAAAGAATAAGGATGCTAAGTACGGTACATTCAGCAATGGATATCAACCGAACAATATAGGCGGTACTAAATTAAAAAACAGTAGTATACAGACCGGTATTACGGGCAAAACGCAAACGGTATGGTACACAGAGGAAAAAGACGCAAAAGGAAAAACAGTCACAAGGTATTGGTTGTGGCGAGGTGATTTAAATCAATACGTTGAACTTGATATAAGTGAGTTGGGCTTATAAGGGGATGTTATAGTGGGAATTATAAAATTAACTAAAGATGATATTATAAGTAATAAAATGACGCTTAATAAAAGTCAAATATCTTATGACACTGCATTGGTAAGCAATTGGGAATCGGATGCAAAAATGTCTTTTGAAACTTTACAAAACTATAACACCAAGTTGAACAATCGAGAATATTTGTCCTCCGACGACCTCAAATCATACAAATCTGCTGTGGATAGTTTTGTTGAAAATAATAACCGTTTGAGAAGGCTTAATAAAATTTTCGGTCAAGGTTATACCGATGAGCAGGAAAAAGAATGGAATGACGCTATAACCTCATTGCAGAGCGGATATAAAGAGGCATCGGATTATTTCTCGCAATTTAAAGATGAGAATGAATTCAAAGATACACTTGCTGCAATCAAAAAACAGGAAGAAATGCGGTATGTGGATGTAGAAGCAGGAATGGCTGAAATAAACTCCGTATTATCGGGTGAGAAGCTGACTGCTTTGAAAGAGGAAAGAGCGATTATTGGTAAAGGAATAACGCTATCTCATCGTGATAACGGTGTTTATCTGCGTAAGTACGGATATAACAGGGCCGACGCAGAAAAACGATTGGCGGAGCTTGAAAAGGAAATTACGGCAATTGAAGAGCCTGCTATGCGGAAAAAGGAATATCTGACACAAGCAAAATATCTTCAAAATTATTTTTATTTTACGCAGAACGATGTGTCGCTTAATGAGATTAAATCGCATTTAAGTGATGAAGACCCTATTGCATATACATCGCCCGACGGAAAAAATATGACATGGCAGAAGTTATATGATAATAAAAAGTACGAGAAAAACTTGGATGCTATGTATAAAAAGTATTCCGCTATGCCCGATTGGTCGGAAAAATCAAAATTTGTATCAAAAGCGGGCAGAAACGGCAAAAATCTTGAAAATTCAGACAGTAACTTATTACTTGAGTATATATACGGCGACGATGAAATCAGAGATAGTATTACTATGTCACGCTACGGTAAGGCGTCAAGAGAAAATTATGGCAACGCGGCACCGCTGAGTTTTTACGATTACGGTGAAGATGGATATGATTCACTCAACGATAAAGAAAAAGCCATCTTGACATATTTAAGTAAAGATTATGATTCCAATCCTGACGCTTATGATGAGTTTAACAAATTTATAAAGGGCCAAATATTAGACAGGCACAATAAAAAGGAGATAGACGATGCGTACAGTAAGGCACAAAAGTATCCGGTAATATCTTCGCTGTATTCCGTAGGTTACAGTTTAATGGGCGGTGTTGAGCATTTGTTTAATGCCCTGACAGGTGAAGCCGGCAGTGAAAATAAAAACGCCGCCTTATCTTCCGCAATCCGACAAGGTGTTTCGGATAAAATTGATTGGGAAATAGGAAACTTTGACGCATTCGATTTTATTTATAATACAGGTATGTCGATGGCAGACTCTTCCGCAAGTATGGCGGTTTTCGGCAAGGCGGGAGGTATTGCTCTCGGACTTTCTGCTGCGGCTCAGGCTACAAACGAAGCACTTGACCGCGGAATGAATAACAAACAGGCATTTTGGAACGGATTGGCGTCCGGCATGTTTGAAATGATATTTGAAACGGTGTCGATAGGTCAATTCAGTGCGCTCAAAGAATCGCTTGGAACCGGAATAAAAAATATTGTAACAAACATGGGCAAAAGTATGCTTGTTAATGCTTCGGAAGAAACGCTCACCGAGATTGCCAACATAGTGTATGACACTGTTATGAATTTAGATTTTTCGAATTCCGAAACAAAGATGAGGTCGTATGTTGCAAGCGGTATGACCTTGGAAGAAGCCGAAAAACAGGTAAAAAAAGATATGACGCGGCAGGTTGCCGAATCTGCGGCAAGCGGTGCACTCATGGGCCTTGGCTTTGGCGGTATAGGAAGTGCGATGTCACAAATAAAAGCCAAGGCGGTTGAAAGAAATATTAAATCGGTGATCAACAACCTTATTAACATAGGCTTATCGGCACTCGATACCGATGCTTATGTGTTGGCACAGCAGGCACAATCAAAAATAAACAGAGGTATGTCGCTGTCAGCGCAGGAAATCAATGATTTACAGCGCGCGGTTATGAAGACGGTAATCAATGCTGATATATCGACAATAAAGCAGGAGGTAGAAACAAGGCTTATAGAACTCGGCGAGGGTGAATCGGCATCTGAGGTTGCTGATGTTATTGTAAAACAGTTTTTAGGGGAAGAACTTACCGAAAGTGAAAAAGACATCTTGAAAAACAGTAAGCCGGCTTTAGATTTTTTAATCACATTTCTTATCAAAAAAAGTGATACAGAAGGAATGGCTCAATCTTCGCCTGTCACTGAAAGCAGTTACTCGCAACAAATAATATTAAATTACCTAAAATCAAAACACACCGATTCGCCGTTTGTTGACGGCACGATTGATGACTCTGTTATTGATTTTACCAATTCAACTAAAGGTGAGGTTGCCACTAAAAACGGAAACAAGACAAATTGGAGTGACCTTGATGCATACCAACAGACCGCAATAATAGGTTTAAGTAAGTTTGCCAAAGGCTTGGGTATGGATATTGTGTGGATTTCAGACGGTTTACAACGAAAAATCAACGGTGCATTTGAAATTGACGGCAATAGAATTTTAATCGACATACACGCAGGTAAAGACAAAATCAACAATAGTGATATTAGAGATACGATTATTCTGACTGCATCTCACGAAATGGTGCATTGGGCAAGGTATAAAGCTATTGAAATATATCGCAAACTTGAAGATTTTGTTTTTTACAGTTTTGCTTTGCAAGGCTATACCAAAGAGGCTGTTATAAATAATAGAAGAATACTGTTAGAAATGGCAGAGTCCGAAAGAGAGGAAAATTTCAAAAAAGAAAATCCCGACAAAGAATATGTGAGAAAAGCATATTCCGATGAAGATGTTGCGGAAGAGGTTGTTGCAAGAGCCTGTGAGGATTTATTGGCTAATAGCGAGAAATTTAAACAAGCATTAGAGTCAATGACAGAAAACGAAAAGAAAACTCTTTTAGATAAACTAAAAGAGATAATAACCAACATTAAAAATTGGATAAACAAATTTTTGTCTGAATATAACTCAAATTCTTTTGAGGCTAAGGTTATGCGCGTGGATATGGCTCGTTTTAAAATGCAATTAGAATTGTTTGAACAGATGATTGAGGATGCGGCTTTAACCAATCAGGCAATGAAACAAGAGGGCATAACCGACAGCGACATTATTAAGAGTGCAGGAAAAAACATCACCTATGAGGGTGATGTTAAGTATGATGAAAGGTATTTTGCAGACGATTTTAATGAATATGATATTTCTTCAGCTATATATGACATCAGGCACAATATAGCAAAACGAGGACAAGACCTTGTTAAAATTGGCAATATGCCTAAACTGTACAGAGATTTATTTGATTTAAGCGGAGATGTGTACGTAAGCAACAGTCACTTGTATTGTTGTATGGTTTCTAAAGATACCGCTATTGCCGAAGGAAGATATAATGGTGATGCAAGTGCCGATTATCATAATTTGGGAGAGGAAAAGATAATAACTGCTATAGAGCAATTCCAAGATCCGATGGTTATTATGGAGTCACTTAACGATTTTAACGAGCTAAGACTTGTTTCTGTGCTTTATGAGAAAGGTAATGATGGTCAGAATCTTATAGCAGTAATTGAATTATATGCACCAAAAATTGCTTATAGAGTCAAACAAGAACGCAATCATGTGCTTATTACAATTTATGAAAAGAACAGCCTCCCCACATACATTAAAAATACGGTAGATGGAGGGCGAGTATTACACATAAAAGAAGGGCTTCCTTCAAATACATTAGCCGACATCCAATTTGTCGGGAACATATCAAAGAAAACCCTCAATAAAAATATAGCACAGTTTAATAAAAAAGTCAAGAACTTCAAAGAGGTCAACAAAATACAATATTCTGACCGAGATACTTTAGGTAACACTTTAAACGAAACTCAACAGATATATTTTGCTGACTCAAAAGTGCGTGATGAAAATACGGAGGGTATAACCGACGGCGACCTTATTAAGAGAACCGAAAAAAACACCACCTATGAGGGTGATGTGAAAAATTCATTTAGAAATTCAAAAAGCGGAATGGCGAATGACTTATTGTTGCCTTACGATAATGAATTGAGTGAGTTGATAGAAAAACGTGGAGACTATATTGTAGATAGTTTTGAAAAACTCAAAGATGTAGTGAATCTCGCGTTTGATAAGCCACAACTCAAAGCAACAGCTTACTTTGGAATAATTCCTGCTGAAACACTATCAAAAATTGAAAAAAGCATACCTAATATTCCTAAAGAATTAAATGGTACACTTTTTAAAGATGGTAAAACATATTCGGTTGCCGCAACACTTGATAGTATCAAGCATTTAGCCGATGATAAAAACTTATCAAGAAAAGATATTATTGAGTATTTAGACAGGATGGCCGACGCCATTATAGATTTTGATACTGTAAACTTTGATTATTACTATCAAGGAAGCAATAAATCTAACGGATTTATTTTTAAAAAGACTTTTGAAGATGGTACAATGCGAAGTTTTGAAATTGTTTCTAACAAGAAAAAGACTTTGAATTTGCAAACACTTTATATGGAAAGCGGAGATTATCAAAAAAATAAGTCTGCCGAAACCCTGCTGATGAAAAATTCCTCAGCCAACGCCCAAGGCGCAGGTCGGTCAGACTCTATAGATAGTATATCACAAACTTCCAAAAAAAGTCAAGAAAAATTCTCTGAAGATTCCGACCGTGACAATGTAACTGTATATGACCGCATGGGTGAAACCGAAAACGAAAACACCACCGATGAGGGTGGTGTGAAGTACATGTCAAGAGATGAAGGCGATACATCCATAAAAGAACAAATAAAAGCAAATCAAGCTTTGTTAAATTTAATGGATATAGTTGCTTCAGTCCAAGAGTTTAAATTATTCAAGAATAAGCAAAATGCATTAGATTGGGTGCTTAAAAGACTCGAAAACACAGGTTATAAAGTAAAACGTAAAGGTTTTGGAGAAATCATTATTGACCAAAAGCGCCTAAAAAATGGTTTGAGCTATTTAAAAACCAATGAAGAAATGCTTGCTTTTGCAGTATTGCCTCAAGTGTTGGCAAAAGGTGTAGAAATTGATGCCCACATCCAACATAAAGGTAGAGCATACAACACAGTAACCTTTGCTGCGCCTGTTATAATTAACGGACGAAGAGGCAACATGGCGGCTGTTGTACGTCAGGAAGGTAAAAACTATTACAAGGTACATCGCTTGCTTATGCCTGATGGCTCGCAGTTAATTTTAAATAATAAAAGAGACATTGCTGTGATATGCACCCCAAAAGTTAGACACTTTTGGAGGTGCATATTTTTATGGGTAAA
>CAJMBP010000051.1 GCA_905211675.1 uncultured Oscillospiraceae bacterium | reverse complement strand
CGAGGGCGAAACCTCTATTGAAATAAAGGGCCGAAATGTTGTTGACGGGCTGCCTAAAAATGTTGTTATTACCTCGCAGGAGGTACGCAGCGCCATGGTAGATCCCATTTCACAGATCATTGACGCCATTCGCTCAACGCTCGAAAAAACACCTCCCGAGCTTTCTGCCGATATTATTGACAGCGGCATAACGCTTACGGGCGGAACCGCACTGCTTCGCGGACTTGCAGAGCTTATTGCCGAAGAAACGGGTATGCCGGTTACCGTTGCGGCAAATCCGCTTGACTGCGTGGTGCTCGGCACCGCAAAACGCCTTGAAGCCGACGAGGGCTTTAAGAACTATGTGTTCCGCAGAGGAAAAAGATTTAGATAAATAAGGAGCATTGATAATGCGTTTCTTTTTTCGCAGTAAACAGTTCAAAACAATAGTTGCGGTGTTTTTGATAATTGCAGTGCTTACCCTGTCGTTTGCGCTTATAGGCACCCGTATGTCGCCTCAAACCGACATTGCGGGCACTATTGCCGCGCCAATTCGTAGCGCCGCCCAAAGTGTTTCTAATGCCGTATCCGGTTTTTTTAAGGCATACAGCGACGGTAACAAATTAAGCCTTGAAAACGCCGAACTGAAATCTCAAATAAGCGAACTGCAAAATAAGGTTGCCGATTACGAAGAGGTTTTGTCTGAAAACAGTTTTTATAAGCAATACCTTGAAATAAAAGAAAACAACCCCGACTTTAAATTTGCCGATGCAAATATAATAGCCAAAGACCCCGATGACCCTTACGGCGGCTTTACCCTAAACAAGGGCTCGGCGTCTGATATTTCACTTTACGACCCCGTTATAACCGATGCGGGCGTAGTGGGCTATGTAACCGAGGTGGGCCTTACCTCCTGCAAGGTGACCACAATTTTAAGTCATAACATCACACTCGGCGCCATCGATAACCGAACAAGCGATTCTGGCATTGTAACGGGCTCGTTAAGCCTTTCGCAAAATGGCCTTTGTCGGTTTGCAAATCTTTCACGCTCGTGCTCTGTTGCGGTAGGCGACTATGTGATAACCTCGGGCGAAGGCATTTTTCCCGAAGGCCTGCTTATAGGCTCGGTTAAAAACATAGGCATTGACGAATATAACACCTCTGTGTTTGCCGAAATAAAGCCCTTTGTTGAATTTTCGGAAATTCGTTCGGTTATGGTTATAACCTCGTTTGAGGGTCAAGGCGGCATAACCGTCGGCAACAAGGAGTAAGCAATGGTCGATCGTAAAAAAATTTTGACATTAAGACTTATAAACACCGTATTTTTTGCAATCGCTGTTTTGTTTCAGTATAACGGTGTTTTTAAAATAAAGATACTTACCGCAAATCCGATGCTGCCGCTTGCGCTTTTAGTGGCGTGCTGTATGTTCTCCTCGGAGCTTACAGCGGCATTTACCGGACTTGCTGTCGGAATTTTCACAGACAGCGTATCAAGCACCCCCGCAGGCTTTAATGCAATACTGCTTATGGTTACGGCGCTTGCCGTTTGTTTAATATCAAAGCATTTGTTTAACAACAACATATTTGCCGCCTTTACACTGTGTTTTTTATGCGGCTTATTTTACTATTTTATGCGTTGGATTTTCTGCATTGCAATGTCGCAATCATTTGCCGAAAACCTTACCTATTTAATGCGTTATGCCCTGCCGAGCGCAGTATATACCGCAGTATTCATAATTCCTTTGTATTTTCTCGAAAAGTTCCTCTATAATAAGTTCTATTTTCTACATCGAAGATAAAATTTTTAAATTTGCTATAATCGAGGTGATTTTAAGTGCCGTTCAAAAAAAAGCATCAGACAAGCCTTACGGTTTTGTCGTTGGTTTTAGTCTTGGTTTTAATACTTTATACCGCCAGAATATACTCTGTGCAAATAGTAAATTCTTCTAAATATTCTTCGCTGGCTCAGGGCAGTACAGCCGCAAGAAAAGCGGTGCTTAAGGCGCCGAGGGGCGAAATTCTTGACTGCTACGGCAGGCAGATTGCGGTAAATCGCGACGGCTACAACATCGTCTTTAACAAAGCTTATGTAAAGGACAACCTTAACGACATAATTTTAAGCCTTGTTGAACTGCTTGACAGCAAAAATGTCGAGCATACCGATAAACTGCCTATGCAATATTCGGCCCCTTACGGGTTTAAAGAGGGTGAATCTACCCAAAAGCTTATAAAAACCTTGGAACTTGCCGATTATGCCACGGCGGAAAACTGTTTTTCCCGTCTTGTCGAGAGATATGAACTCGAAAAATACGAGCCCGACAGGCAACGCAAAATAATGGGCGTTCGTTACAGTATGGAAATTGCCGATTTTTCGATTTCGTATCCCTTTACTTTTGCAGAAGATATCCCAACCGAAATTATGCGCAAAATTTCAGAGTCTAATTTTATGTTAGACGGAGTTTCGGTTGAGGTTGTGCCGTTCCGCTATTATCCCGACACATCGCTTGCGGTAAATCTTATAGGCACTGTCGGACCCATATATGAAGAAGATTGGGCAGACGGCGAAAATTATAAAGAACGCGGCTATTCTTATGACGACAAGGTGGGTAAAAGCGGAATCGAATACTACGCCGAAAAATATCTGCGCGGCACCGACGGAGAAATCACCTACTATATAGACAGCAACGGTACAATAGTAAGCAAAGAAGTCACAAAAACACCTGTTGCGGGCAAAACCGTAATGCTTACAATCGACGCAAAAATGCAACGCACCGTGCAAGACGCGCTTGCAAACACGGTAAAATCGCTTCAAAGTCAGGGCGGCACCGCCCGAGCCGGAGCGGCGGTTGTAATAGATATAAACACCGGCGGCGTTATTACATCGGCAAACTACCCGACATACGACTCGGCAGCTATGTCCGAAAATTATGAGGCACTGCTTAATAACCCGACAAATCCGCTTACCGACCGTGCATTTCAGGGCGTTTACCCCATAGGTTCTACCATTAAGCCCATTGTTGCGGCGGCGGCGCTTGAAAACAACCTTTATAACACGGGCGAGGTAATTTTTTGCAAACGCGATTACGATTATTTCAGCGACTATAAACCGAGTTGTATGCACTACCACGGAAATATGGGGCTTACCGCAGCGCTTTCAAAAAGTTGTAACTACTTCTTTTTTGAGCTCGGCCGCCGCGTAGGCGCCATTACACTCACAGACTACTTTAAACAGTTCGGTCTCGGCGTTAAAACAGGCGTAGAGGTCGATGACAGCGCGGGCATTTTGATTGAGCCTAAATCTAACGGCTTCGGCGGCGACACCCTGCAAATTTCAATCGGTCAGTTAAATGCGTTTACTCCGCTTCAGCTTGCAAACTATGTTGCAAGTTTTGCAAACGGCGGCACGCATTATAAAGCCACTCTTATTGACAAAATAGTGTCATACGATATATCCGAAACCTACGACGATTGCGAGCCCCAAATTCTTAATAAAATATCCTTAAAAGAAAGCACGATTTCCGCAATAAAGCAGGGTATGCTTTCTGTTACCGTTGACGGTACCGGTCATGCGGCGCTGGGCGATTATCCAATAAAAATAGGCGGCAAAACGGGTACGGCTCAGGTAGAGGGCAAGGCCGACCATTCAACCTTTATTCTGTTCGCGCCTTACGATAACCCCGAAATCGCAATATCGGTTGTGCTTGAAAACGGCGCTTCGGGTTACGCTTCGGGTACGTTGGTGCGTCAAATTCTCGATTCGTATTTCTTCGGCGGCGAAACCCCTGCCGAGAGCGTAGTTCCCAACACGGTTATTAAATAATTTATACCTTTATTTAATTGACATAAAATACCTTTTATGATAAAATAATCTGAAAGTCGAATCAAAGGCGGGTGACGGTTTTATGGGTATTTGTTTGGCCACTACTTCAGGCAAAGGCGGAACCGGCAAATCAACCGTATGTGCCGCTTTGGCTCTCGCTTTTGCAAATTCAGGCAAAAGTGTTTTGCTTGTCGATATGGACGAGGGTCTTCGTTGCCTCGATATACTTTTAGGCGTTGACGGTCAGGTTGTCTTTGATTTAGGCGATGTTCTGTGTGGTCAACCCGTTTCGGATGCAACCTACACGGCGCCTGCAAATCCGCTTATAAATATTATTCCGGCGCCTATAAATGCCGGAAGTATAGAAAAATCGGCGCTGTGCAGTTTTGCAGAAAGTGTAAAGTCAAAGTATGACGCGGTTATATTTGATTTTCCGGCGGGCGTGGATTTTTCGCTTTACTCGGTAATCGGCTCTGATACGCAGTTTTTGGCGGTCTGCAATCCCGACCCTGTTTCAGTGCGTGACGCGGCGGCGGTTTGCGGCGCGTTGGGCGAATTTAAAATTCCGCCAAGGCTCATAATAAACCGTTTCAACGCAGAATATATAAAAAAGAAGATATACAGCAATATTGACGATATAATAGATATATCGGGTTTCAGGCTTTTAGGGCTTGTTCCTCAAAGTGATGAGCTTATGCTGTTATCGGTAAATCACCGTATTAATTTAAAATGCCGCGGTTTTAAGGCGGTTAACAGAATAGCCCGCCGACTCTGCGGTGAAGACATAAAGTTACCTAAAATTAAAAAAATATAAAATATTTCAATTCCAAGGGGGCAAAAAAATGACAATTGCTTTAATAGCGCACGATTCAAAAAAAGAACTTATGGTACAGTTTTGTATCGCATATTGCGGTATATTGAGCAGGCATAATCTTGTGGCCACCGGCACCACGGGTAAAACAACGGCTGAGGCAACCGGGCTTCAGATTACCCGCTTTTTAGCCGGCTCTCAGGGCGGCGCACAGCAGATAGCCTCACGCATTGGCTGTGATGAAATCGACCTTTTATTACTCTTCCGCGACCCGTTAAACCCCAAGCCCAACGAGCCTGATGAGCAGGCGCTTTTACGCCTTTGCGACGTTCACAATATTCCTGTTGCTACAAACATTGCAACAGCCGAGGTGCTTATTCACGGTCTTGAACGCGGCGACCTTGACTGGCGCGAAATTCTTAAAAACTCATAAATTCAAAAGTCAGGAAGTTTTTCAAAATGGCAGAAATTAACCGTGCCGTAAAGGGCACGAACGATATGTTACCCTCAGACTCTCACAAATTTCAGTTTGTCGAGGGCAAAATGTTAGAAACAGCATCGCTTTACGGCTTTCGTGAAATACGCGTTCCTGTTTTTGAACACACCGAGGTATTTTTGCGCAGTGTGGGCGACACCACCGATGTTGTTCAAAAAGAAATGTACACCTTTGACGATAAGGGCGGGCGCTCAATAACCCTGCGGCCCGAGCTTACCGCGGGTACTGTGCGCAGTGTTATCGAAAACGGTCTTGTAAACGGCGCCTTGCCCGTAAAGGTTTGTTATGTGGGCGGTTGTTACCGTTACGAAAAGCCGCAGGCAGGCAGACTGCGTGAATTTCATCAATTCGGCGTGGAATGCTTCGGCGCGGCTTCACCGGCGGCCGATGCCGAAATTATATTGCTCGCTTTGCAGGTGCTTGAGACCATCGGTCTTAAAGATATTTCACTCGAAATAAATTCAATAGGCTGCCCCGAATGCAGAAAAAATTATCACAAGGCGCTCGGCGAGTATTTTTCATCCCATATTGACGAGCTTTGTGAAACCTGCCGTGACAGGCTGGGCCGCAACCCCATGCGAATACTCGATTGCAAATCACCCGTATGCTCTGCCCTTGCAAAAGACGCGCCTAAGGTAATAGACTTTTTGTGCGAAGAATGTCAAAACCACTTTGACAGTGTAAAATCGCATCTTGACGCGGCAGGCGTTAAATATACCGTTAATCCGCAAATAGTCCGTGGACTCGATTATTACACAAAAACGGTGTTTGAGTTTGTGTCGGGCGACATAGGCGCGCAGTCAACCGTTTGCGGCGGCGGCAGATATGACGGTCTTGTTTCACAAATGGGCGGTCCCAAAACGCCGGCTCTGGGCTTTGCTATGGGTATTGAACGCATAATGCTGGCTTTAAAAAATCAAAACGCCGATTTTCCCGAGCCTAAAAAATGCGATATTTACATTGCGCCTATGGGCGATGCGGCGGCGGTAAAAGCCACCTCGCTTTGCACCGAGCTTCGCCGTGACGGCTTTGAAGCCCAGTGTGATGTATGCGGCAGAGGGCTTAAAGCTCAAATGAAATATGCCGATAAAATAGGCGCCCTTTACAGCGCGGTAATCGGCGACAACGAACTGTTTAACAACAGCTGTAACATTAAAAATATGTCCACCGGCGAAATAAAAGAAGTAAGTCTTGACAATTTTGCCGAACAGTTTATGAAGATTAAGCTTGATTCTGCTCTTTCTTCACTTGAAGAATCGGCATTGTAAAATTAGAAGGTGTTTTTTTGAAACTTGACAGAATGAACGGACTTAAGCGTACCAATTATTGCGGTACGCTTACAAAAAACGAGATAGATAAAGAAGTAGTTGTTTGCGGTTGGGTACAGCGTCAGCGTGACTTGGGCGCGCTTATATTTGTTGATTTGCGCGACCGCACAGGTATTGTGCAGTTGGCATTTGACGACAACACCGACCGTGAAATTTTTGATAAAGCTTTCGCTTTGCGCAGCGAATTTGTTGTTATGGCAAAGGGCAAGGTGCGTTTGCGCTCGTCTGTAAATACCGAAATACCCACGGGTGAAATTGAAATAGAGGTTGATACACTTAAGGTGCTCGGCGAATCAAAAACCCCTCCCTTTGAAATTGTTGAAAACAGCAACGCCAAAGAAGATTTACGCCTTAAATACCGCTATCTTGACCTGCGGCGCGCAGACCTGCAAAAAAACATTTTAATGCGCCATAAAATTGCTAAGGTAACACGTGACTATTTTGACGAAAACGGTTTTATAGAAATTGAAACTCCGACGCTCATTAAATCTACCCCCGAGGGCGCGCGCGACTATTTGGTGCCCTCTCGCATACACAAGGGCAGTTTTTTTGCTCTGCCGCAATCACCGCAGATGTATAAGCAGTTACTTATGCTCTCAGGCTTTGACCGTTATATGCAGCTGGCTCGTTGCTACCGTGACGAAGATTTACGCGCCGACCGTCAGCCCGAATTTACACAGATTGACCTTGAAATGTCTTTTGTAGAGCGTGATGACATTTTTGCAATAGCCGAGGGTTATGTAAGCCGCCTTTTTAAAGAGGTTTTGGGCATTGAGGTTGCGACTCCCCTGCCGCGTATGCGTTATGACGACGCTATGAATAACTACGGCTCTGACAAGCCCGATACCCGCTTTGATATGAAAATCAAGGACATATCCGACATTGTTGAAAACTGCGGCTTCGGCGTATTTGCCGACACTGTTAAAAACGGAGGTACGGTTCGTGCAATTACTGCAAAAAATGCGGTTAATGTTTACACACGCAAAGAAATTGACAAGCTCACCGAAGAAGCAAAGGGTATAGGCGCAAAAGGTCTTGCGTTTATACGTTGGGTTGAGGACGCTCCGAGTTGCTCTTTCGCCAAATTTATGACCGAGCAGGAAATGGCACAAATTCTTGACCGCACAAACGCCGAAAAGGGCGATGTTGTATTTATTGTTGCCGACAAAAAATCGGTTGCTCTGTCGGTGCTCGGCGCGCTTCGCCTGACGGTTGCAAAGCGGCTTGATATAATACCTAAAAATAAGTACAATTTCTTGTGGATAACCGAGTTTCCGTTTTTTGAATACAACGAAGAAACAGGTAAATGGGACGCAATGCACCACCCGTTTACAGCACCGCTTGATGAGTGCATACCCTATCTTGAAACGGCGCCAGAAAAGGTTTATGCCAACGCCTATGATTTGGTTCTTAACGGAACAGAGCTGTCAAGCGGTTCTATCCGCATAACCGACCCCGAGCTTCAAGCACAGATGTTCAGAGCGTTAGGCCTTTCGGATGAAGAGGCCGAGCAAAAATTCGGTTTTCTTACAGGTGCTTTCCGCTACGGTGCTCCGCCTCACGGCGGCATGGGCATAGGCCTTGACCGACTTTGTATGATTATGACAGGCAGTGATTCGCTGCGCGATGTTATTGCCTTCCCCAAGGTTGCAACCTCTGCCGAGCTTATGTCCGGCGCTCCCGGTCCTGTTGACGATATTCAGCTTAGCGACCTTGCTATAGCAATTACCGATAATACAAACGAATAAACGCGAAAATGCAATATAAACCGCTAAAAATCAACCCTTATGTCGAAAAAGGGTTGATTTTTTAAAATTTAATGGTATAATGCTTAATGTAAATTTAATATTTGCTATATGATGCTTGCAGGAAATGGTTTAACAGCCGACCGAAGGAGTAACACTCTCAGGTGCCCTATTGGGTGAGGACTGTAAGCGGATAGCACTTTGGAGAAGCCTGATTAAATTCAGGTGCCGAAGGGGCAAAGCGTAAAGCGCGTAAATCTCTCAGGCAAAAGGACAAAGCTTTAAAACTACTTTCAGTAGTAATTTTGTTGTTTTGTCGGGCCGCGCTTTTGGTGCGGTCCGATTTTATTTTGCAAATTTTTTAAGGAGTTGTCGGAAAATGATTCTTGACAAGATTGCCGAAATTAACGGCAGTATCAATGGCGTTGTTTGGGGCGCGTTGGGTCTTACCCTGCTTATTGGCACAGGCGTTATCACCACCCTTTGCACAAAGGTGTTCCAAGTTTCGCACATAGGCCTTTGGTTTAAAAACACCCTTGGCAGTCTGTTTAAAAAGGATGTTATAAAGCATCGAAAAGAAAAAGGCGTTATCTCGCCGTTTCAGGCGCTGTGTACCGCGCTTGCCGCAACGGTAGGCACAGGTAATATAGCGGGTGTTGCCGCCGCTATCTGTGTAGGCGGCGCAGGCGCTGTATTCTGGATGTGGGTTGCCGCGTTCCTCGGTATGATGACAAACTACTCGGAAAATGTTTTGGGTATATTCTTCCGCCGTAAAAATGAAAACGGCGAATGGTCTGGCGGCGCAATGTACTATTTGCAGGACGGTCTCGGCAAAAAGAAAAACTGCAAATACATAGGTAAGATTTTAGCCGTTCTTTTTTGTATATTCACAATGCTCGCTTCTTTCGGCATAGGCAGTATGGGTCAGGTAAATAAAATTGTTGCCAATGTTTCTGCCGCGTTTAATGTAAAGGCGCTCTCAAGCATAGAGGTATTCGGCGGAATTACGCTTTACAACATAATTTTAGGCGTTGTTATTATGGCACTCACCGCTGTGATAACCTTAGGCGGCGTTAAGCGCATTGCAAATGTTGCCGAAAAAATCGTACCCTTTATGGTTGTTTTATTTGTTCTCGGCAGCCTTGTAATAATAGGGGTTAATTACGCAAATATCATTCCTGCCTTCAAGGCAATCTTTGTTAACGCATTTAAACCCGAAGCTTTTGTAGGCGGCGGCTTGGGCGCTGTAATTATAGCAATTACCAACGGTTTTAAGCGCGGTGTGTTTTCAAACGAGGCAGGTCTCGGTTCTTCGGTTATGGTACACTCTAACTCAAGTGTTAAGGAACCCGTAAAACAGGGTATGTGGGGCATTTTCGAAGTGTTTGCCGACACAATGGTTGTTTGCACAATGACAGCGCTTGTTGTTCTTACCTCGGGTGTATTCAATGCCGGCACAGGCGAGATTGTCGGCGGATACACCGACGCAACGCTTGTAGGCGGCGCGTTTAACAGCGTTTTCGGCTGGGGCAACATAGGTCAACGCTTTGTTGCAATCGCAATGTTCTTGTTTGCGTTTACAACCGTGCTTGGCTGGTCGCACTACGGCTCAAAGGCTTGGGAATATCTTTTCGGTGCAAAAACAACCGTTATTTTCCGCATTATTCATGTTTGCACCATTATCTTCGGTGCGGTACTCACCTCTTCGCTCGCATGGGACATTTCGGATACCTTTAACGGTCTTATGATGATACCTAACCTTATAGGTGTTCTTGTAATGGTACCGCTTGTAATGAAAATTACAAAGAACTATATTGACCGAAAGGTTAAACACAAGGATGTAAAGCCTATTCTTTCTTTTGACCCCGATGTTCAGGCAGAGTCCGAAGAGGCCGTTGCAAACGGAGCCGAATAATTATCAAAGGAGTCGCAAGACGCGGCTCCTTTTTTGTTTAAAAATTATTAACAAAATTTAATTTAAATGAAGATAATATTTTAGAACAAGTAAAAAAAAGACTTGAAGATACACAAATACTTGATGAAGATGTCCAAGTAATTGATGTTGATGGAACCTTAAATGATATTAAAAATAGTACTTATGGGACAAATAAAGCCTTAAGTATAAGCAAAAATGGCAAATTAATGTTAAATTTTATTGTAAAATCTAATAAAATTAATTATAATGATAATTATGTTTTTGATTATTGGAAATTTATTGGCTCAAATAGTGTTGATACAAAGCATCCCGGAATTCGCACTTGCAAAAAAACATCCACTAACCGTTATAA
>CAJMBP010000050.1 GCA_905211675.1 uncultured Oscillospiraceae bacterium | reverse complement strand
AAATTTTAAGTATATCTTTTTACAAAAACACTCAAACTAATAATACAAAAAACATCAAAGAGGTGAAATAAATGTTTGATAAAATATGTCTTATTCTTGCTATAATCGGATGTCTTAACTGGGGGCTTGTTGGCCTTTTCAGTTTTGATCTTGTTGCATGGATTTTCGGCGGTAGCGGCGTATTACTCAGTCGTATTATTTACACAATAATCGCCTTAGCGGGTATATGGTGCATTTCTTTACTTTTCAGAAGCGAAAACGCACACGACACAGTTTCTGAATAAATTTAAAGCCGTAAAGTATTGCTTTACGGCTTTGTTTTATGTGATTTAACAGTCTGATTTTTACATCTTTATTTCAAAATCATTTTTATTATACGCAGCTGAATTGGCTTAGGCAGTAAATTAAGCAAAACCAGCAATATATTTCGGTTAATGCTGTACGCAAAGGCGGGGTTGCGCTTTTTAATTATCTTTAAAGTCTTGTGTGCAATTGTATCGGGCGATATATTTCTCGCCTCTACGCTGTCAACTATTTTCTTGAATCGGTCGGCGTTACACCTGTAAAGACGGGTTTTATTGCAAAAATCATTAAGAGCGGCTGTAGAAGCGCCCAACATTCCCGTTTTAACCGCGCCTGCACGAAGCACCGACACATTTATTCCGATTAGCTGTAATTCCATTTTTAAAGAATACGCGTATTTGTCAAGAGCGGATTTTGTAACGGCATAAATTCCCGTAAAAGGAAGTGGGTCAAGCGGCGCCAGCTCGCTTGTGGTAATCAAAATCTTACTGCCGCATTTAAGCAGGGGCAAAAACACCTTATTTATTAAAAATACGCCACGCACATTTACATCAAAAATTCGGCTGAAGGCCTCGTCGCTCATTTCGAGCAATGAATCGAGCATATATATTCCTGCAAAATGAATAACGGCATAGATACTGTCGGTATATTCTTTCACGGTTAACAAGGCTTTTTTTACGCTTTCTTCAGAAGTAATATCCGCTTCAATGGGTATAATGTTATCCTCTGCTTCCCCTACTTTTTTATCAAGAGCAAAAACGCGAAAGCCCTGCTCCCGAAACAGCTTTACGGCCGATCTTCCCATTCCGCCGTATGCTCCTGTAATAAGTACGCTCTCCATATAACAGCATCACACCGTTTCATTTTTTATAAAAAAATTATAACATAAAAGCCAATAATAATCTACCCTGATTGTTAATTGAAAGCCTCTCTTTTATTTGATGCAGTCATTTTACACCAACAAAAGAGAGGTCAGGTCGCCCGTTGGGCGACAAATTATTTATCAATTTTTTCAGTCCACTCTGCTTCCTTAAACCCAACAAGCACAAAATCATCGCCAATAAGCAACGGTCTTTTTACAAGCATACCGTCGGTTGAGAGAAGTTTTAACATCTCCCTCTCACTCATTTCCGGCAGTTTGTTTTTGAGGTCTAATGATTTATAAAGCAGTCCGCTTGTATTAAAAAACTTCTTTATCGGTAAACCGCTTTTGTTGTACCATACGGTTAATTCTTCAAGCGTAGGATTATTGAGTTTAATATCCCGAAGCTCATATTTGATTTTGTTGTCATCTAACCACTTTTTCGCCCTTACACAGGTGGTGCATTTAGGGTAGCAAATAAATTTTAACATATCAATAACACTCTTTCAAAATAGTATAAATATCATCGTGTGTAAGCGGCTTGTAAGCGCCGCCAAGTAAGGAAGTATCCGCAATTTTTCGCAGCATATCCTCGGTACAGCCGAGCTCGCGCAAGGTAGACGGTATGCCCAAATTTTTTGAAAAATCTTCCAAACAGGCAATTCCCTCAAGGGCAATTTCGTCCTTTGTTTTTCCGCTTGCTTCAACGCCCCACACATTTTCTGCAAAACGGACAAATTTATCCAACCCGAACTTATAAATACAGCGGTAGTAAGGCATTGAAATTACCGACAGACCGAGCCCGTGCGGGCAGTCGGTATAGGCGCCTAACTGATGCTCTATGTTATGCACTTCCCAGTCCTGAATTTTTGAAAGACCTGCAATAGTATTAAGTGTAATTGTTGCACACCACATAATGTTACTGCGCGCCTCATAATCGGTAGGGTTAATAACCGCTTGGCCGGCGCTTTTTATAAGCGATTTCATAAGCCCCTCTAACACATAATCTGAAGTATTGTCATCATCTCCCGAAAAATACTGCTCCATAAGGTGCGACATTATATCAAATATACCGCTTACCATTTGAATTTTCGGTACTGTATATGTAAATTCGGGATTTAAAATTGAAAATTTAGGATACACAAACGGCGGAAAAACCCTGCCGGTTTTAATTGTCTGCTCCTCGTTAGTAATAACCGAGCCGCCGTTCATTTCGCTGCCTGTTCCCGTCATTGTAAGAATTGTACCCACGGGAATAACATCATTGTCAACATCCTCGCAATCGATCCAATACCTTTGCCAAGGGTCGCCCGCAGCATACGCCGAAACAGAAATCGCCTTTGCGCAGTCAACAACGCTTCCGCCGCCAACCGCTAAAATCAAGTCGATTTTATTTTCACGGCAAAGTCTTGCGCCCTCAAGCACCTGTGAATATGAGGGGTTGGGTTTAATGCCGGAAAGCTCGGCAATATTTTTTTTGCATTGTTTTAAAATGCGTACAACTTCATCATACAGCCCAATTTTTTTAACGGAATTTTTGCCGTACAGCAATAATACATTATCACCGAAATTTTTAAGCTCGGCACACAGATTGCTCATGGCGTCCTTGCCGAAATGTATTCTTGTGGGGTTGTAATAGGTAAAATCGTATTTCATTGCAAAATCTCCCTCTATTCACAAACTTCAATATAAAAACTCACAGGACGAAAACCGTCGTTGCAAGAAATCATTGCAGACTTTTTGTTTTTCATCCAACCGTCATAAAAGTCCTCACCGCCGTGGGCGAGCGTCATAACAAAGGGTGAAACGCTGCCCCACGCACTGTCGCAAAAGCCGTCGGGTTTTTGCCATCCGTCGCAAATAAACACCTGACCTTCTTGTAAATCGCAGGCGTGTTCAATTTGATTTTCATACTTTTCGATTAAATCGTCATACCGCGCTTTTCGCATAACGGTTATTTTAATTTTTTTCATTTATATGCTCCTGATAAGCTTTGTTCAACTGCAAAAATACATCTTTTATTTCAAAAAAGCAGATTATTTTCATCAATTAAAAGTAATGGAAGTTTCATTTAATCTTATTTAAAATCCGCCTTGCACATAAACATCACATCACCGTCTTTGTTCTGCCCCTTTGCGAAAACCGAATTTTCTTCTCTTTGGCAGTAAACATCGATCGGCGTACCAAGCATTATTTCTTTGCGGTAATCGATTTGAAATTCTTCAACGGCATCGTCACTTGAGGGGTTAATTGCATCCATTGCGTAATCGGCATACTTTGTATTATTAACATGACCGTTTATGTCCAACTCACAAAAGCCGGCGCAAACCGTATATGAAGGCTTTTCGGCTTCAAAATCATGTAACTTTCCAAGCTTGCCCTCAAACATAACCTCTTCATAAAAACCATCGTCAAAAGAATATAAATCAGGCACCGAGACAAAGTGGCGGGTTGCGCTGTTAATAATCACCCATTCCGAACTTCCGACAACAAGTCTTTTGCCGTTTAAATCTTCAATAGCGTATTCTCGCCTGTAATTAAGTCTTTTCGGCTCTAACGGCCATGTCTTGACAATTACTGTTTGATAACGGCTGACTTTCGACAAAATCTTAAATTTAACGCGTGTTAAAACCCAAAGATAATCGCGTGCTAACATATCCGAAAAGCCGACCCCCAATTCTTCAGAATGTCGGCCTGCCGCGTCTTGAAACAGGTCAAGCACAGACGACGGTTTAAGCCTGTCATATCTGTCAAAATCTCCTGCCCGCAAGGTATATTCATTTTGTAATAATTTTCTCATAAAATCACCAAACACAAAAATTGGGTGTATTCATTATATCATATTTTTTACTTAAATTCAACCTTTAGGCGTGTCATAAAGCCTATTTTTAAAGCAAAAGCCCCACCGCGAACGATGGGGTTTAATGCTGTTATAAATTATTCTTTACCGTAAAGCTCAACAAGCTTTTCAAGGTGAGCGCGGCGAGCCTTTGCAGACTCTGCTGCCTGCTCAAAGAGTGCCTCTGCACGCTCGGGGAATGAGCGTGTAAGCGACGAATAACGAGCTTCATTAAGAATGAACTCTTTGTAATCGGCAGTAGCCGGCTTGCTGTCGAGTGAGAACGGGTTTTTACCCTCAGCCTTAAGCGCAGGATTATAACGGAAGAGATCCCAGTAACCTGCGTCAACAGCCTTCTTCATTTCGGCCTGACAGTTAACCATACCGCCCTTGATTGAGTGCATTTCGCAAGGAGCGTAACCGATTACGATTGAAGGACCGTTGTAAGCTTCAGCTTCTTTCAAAGCTTTAAGTGTCTGGTTCTGGTCTGCGCCCATAGCAATCTGCGCTACATAAACGTAACCGTAGCTCATAGCAATTTCAGCAAGGCTCTTTTTCTTTATAGCCTTACCTGCGGCGGCAAACTGTGCAACCTGACCTATATTAGAGGCCTTAGAAGCCTGACCGCCTGTGTTAGAGTAAACCTCGGTATCAAATACCATAATATTTACATTTTCACCGGTAGCAAGCACATGGTCAACACCGCCGAAGCCGATATCGTATGCCCAACCGTCGCCGCCGAATATCCATACAGATTTCTTTGAAAGGTATTCGCTGTTAGCAAGAATGTCATTCTTTGTTGCACAATCGCAGTCAAGACCGCTCAAAGCCTCAACAAGTGCCTTAGAAGCGGTGGCATTCTTATCACCGTCTTCAAGTGTTGCAAGATAGTCATTAGCAGCCGCAATTACATTTTCAGGTGCCTTGCCTTCCTCAACAATCGACTTAACATCATCAATAAGACGGTTTCTTATTGCCTTTTGACCTAAGTACATACCAAAGCCGTGCTCTGCGTTGTCTTCAAACAGTGAGTTTGCCCATGCGGGACCGTGGCCTTCGGCATTTGTGGTGTAAGGTGATGTAGCAGCAGGACCGCCCCAGATTGACGAACAACCTGTAGCGTTAGAAATATACATTCTGTCACCGAAAAGCTGTGTTATAAGACGAGCGTATGAAGTCTCGGCACAGCCTGCACAAGAGCCCGAGAACTCGAGCAACGGTTTCTTGAACTGTGAAGAAATGAGGTTAGCGCTCGAAGCAATTCCCTCTTTTTCGGTAACATTTGCAACACAGTAATCAAAGCTCTTCTGCTGCTCAAGCTGTGATTCCTGAGATACCATTTTAAGTGAAGATGTGGGACATACGCCTACGCAGACGCCGCAACCCATACAGTCAAGCGGAGAAATTGTAATTGCAAATGAATAGCCCTTGTTTGTAACAAGCTTTTCTTTTGTTGCTATCTTAATGTCAGCAGGAGCCGCTGCCTTTTCTTCGGCAGAAAGTGCAAACGGACGAATAGTAGCGTGCGGGCATACAAAGGCGCACTTGTTACAACCGATACATGTTTCGTTGTTCCATTCGGGAACCATAACGGCAACGCCGCGCTTTTCATAAGCAGACGCACCCTGTTCAAATGTACCGTCGGCGTGGTCGGCAAATGCAGATACAGGAAGGTCATAGCCGTTCATAAGGCCTACCGGCTTCATAATGCCGTCAACCATTTTAACAAGCTTTTCTTTACCTTCGGAAGCCGCCTTAGCCTTATCGTCGGAAGCGTTTGCCCACTCAGCGGGAACATCTATCTTAACATAAGCGTTTGCGCCCGCGTCGATAGCCTTCTCGTTCATCTCAACAATTTCTTTACCCTTCTTCATAAACTTCTGGGCTTTTTCTTTCATATAGCCGATAGCCTCTTCACGCGGAAGAACGTTAGAAAGAGCAAAGAAAGCAGACTGTAAAACTGTGTTTGTGCGCTTGCCGAGACCGATTTCAGCCGCAATATCAATAGCGTTAACTGTGTAAAGCTGAATGTTATTATTAGCTATGTAACGCTTAGCGTCGGCAGTCATGTGGTGGTCAAGCTCTTCGGCAGTCCACTGGCAGTTGATAAGGAATACACCACCCGGCTTAACATCGTTAACCATCTTATAACCCTTAATTACATAAGATGGGTTGTGGCAGGCAACAAAGTCAGCCTTGTTGATATAGTACGGGCTCTTAATGGGCTTGTCACCGAATCTTAAGTGAGAAATGGTGATACCGCCTGTCTTCTTTGAGTCATACTGGAAGTATGCCTGAACATATTTGTCGGTGTGGTCACCGATAATCTTGATAGAGTCTTTGTTAGCGCCAACAGTACCGTCACCGCCGAGACCCCAGAATTTGCATTCGATTGTTCCTTCGGCAGCTGTGTTAGGAGCTTCTTCTTCAGCGAGTGAAAGGTTGGTAACATCGTCAACAATACCGATTGTGAAGTTGTGACGGGGAGCATCGGATGCGAGCTCTTTATATACAGCAAATACGCTTGCAGGCGGAGTGTCTTTTGAACCAAGCCCGTAACGGCCGCCGATAACGGTGTCGATTTTGCGTCCTGTCTGAGCAAGTGCGCTTACAACATCCATATAAAGCGGTTCGCCCAAAGAGCCGGGTTCCTTTGTTCTGTCAAGAACTGCTATCTTCTTAACAGTTTCGGGAATAGCCTCAACAAGCTTTTCGGCGCTGAAAGGACGGTAAAGTCTTACCTTTACAAGACCTACCTTTTCGCCTGCGGCGGTAAGATAGTCAATAACCTCTTCGGCAACATCGCAGATAGAGCCCATAGCTACGATTACGCGCTCTGCGTCGGGTGCACCGTAGTAGTTAAAGAGCTTATAATTGGTGCCGAGCTTTGCATTAACCTTATCCATATATTCTTCAACGACAGCGGGAAGAGCCTCATAATACTTGTTGCAGGCTTCTCTGTTCTGGAAGAATATATCGTCATTTTCATGAGAACCGCGCATTACGGGGCGTTCAGGGTTAAGAGCGCGCTTACGGAATGCGTCAACGGCGTCCATATCGCACATTTCTTTAAGATCTTCGTAATCCCAAACCTGAATTTTCTGAAGCTCGTGTGAGGTACGGAAACCGTCAAAGAAATTGATAAAGGGTACTCGACCCTTAATCGATGCTAAGTGAGCAACTGCCGCAAGATCCATAACCTCCTGCGGGTTAGTTTCAGCAAGCATTGCAAAGCCTGTCTGACGGCAAGCGTAAACATCGGAATGATCGCCGAAAATGTTAAGCGCATGGCTTGCTACACAACGGGCTGATACGTGGAATACACAGGGCAATAATTCGCCGGCGATTTTATACATATTAGGAATCATCAAAAGAAGACCCTGTGAAGCGGTAAATGTGGTGGTAAGAGCACCGGCAGCGAGCGAGCCGTGAACTGTACCTGCCGCACCTGCTTCGGACTGCATTTCAACAACATTAACCTTTGTACCGAAAATATTTTTGAGGCCCTGTGCCGACCACTGGTCAACATAGTCTGCCATAGGGCTGGACGGTGTAATCGGATAAATACCCGCAACCTCGGTAAAAGCATACGCAACATGAGCTGCGGCATTGTTACCGTCCATAGTTTTGAACTTTCTTGCCATGGAAAATTCCTCCTGTAAAATAATATGTGAGAGGCTGTCCTCATAAGCAGTCTCATACAAAGTATATAATAACACTTTTTAATTGAAAAGTAAACAAAAAAATGACAAATTTTAAACAAAGCTTCAAAATTCGTCAATTTTTTTGATTTATTCAATTACATAACTGTAATCAAGCGAAAAATTCGGATTGTAATAAGGGTCTCCCGCGCTCAATTTGTCTTGCCATTTTTTCTTAAAATTAACTATATCTTCTGAATAATCACCCTCTTTAATCAAATCTTTACCATGCTCATAGTGATACATTTCACAGAAAGGATTAAAAATGTTTTTATATCCGATTTCATCTAACTTCAAGCAAAAATCAACATCATTGTATGCAACCGCTAGGCTTTCATCAAAACCGCCCGCTTCATAATATTTTGATTTTTTTACCATAAGACAGGCAGACGATACCGCCATTATATTTTGCGCGTAGAACAATTTACCCATGTAACCCAGATTTTCGGAGTTGATTTCACGGTGACTGTGACCGGCTATTCTGTCATTTCCGAGGTTTAAAACATAACCGGCATGTTGCACACTTTTATTTTTAAAATACAGCTTTGCGCCAACGGCACCTACATCATCTTTTTGAGCATACATAAGCATTTCCTCAACAAAATTCGGGGTAATTATCTTTGTATCATCATGTAACAAAAGCAAATAATCCCCTGTGCATTCGGAAACCGCAAAATTTATAATCTTTGAGGAGTTCGTATTAAAGTCGCAATGCAAAACCTTTATTTTATCATCATTTTTCAAATCGTTATAATAAGATTTTACATCTTCATTTGTACTTCCGTTATCCGTAATGATTATTTCGTAATTTGTGTAAGTAATGTTTTCTTTTATTGAAGTTACGGTTTCAACAAGGTCTTTACGGTTATTTTTTGTAGCAATAATAATTGAAACAAGCGGTTGATCTTTTATTTCGTATTCTATGCGGTAAATGGCAGGAAAAGCAGGAGAACTTGTAACCTTGCTCTCGATACCCTTGGAAAGCAAAAAATCATGAACGGCGTTTTGCCCTGCCTCAATAGCATACTTTTTGGAATTTATATCCATTGCAACCGAGTTTGCGTGTGAACGCCAAAAGTATAAAATTTTAGGTATGTGAATAATTTTTTCAGCGACATCGGTAAGTCGCAATATAATATCGTGATCTTGACTGCCGTCATACCTGCTTCGGAACATACCTGCTTTATCGATTAACTTTGCAGAGAAAACCGAAAAATGACAAATATAGTTGTTTGCAAGCAGATTGTAATAAGAAAAGTCGGGCTTATAATGAATACTTATCAAGTGGTTTATATCATCACCCAAAAAGGTTGCTTCATCGGTATAAACATAGTCTGCACCGTTATCGCAAATTTGCTTCATACATTCAAAAAGCGCCGATGGGTGCAAAATGTCATCATGGTCAAAAAGGGCAATATAATCCCCTGTTGACATTTTTATACACTCATTGGTGTTTTCGGAAATGCCCTTGTTTTCGGTAAGCTTTTTGTATTTAATTCTGACATCTGTTTTGGCAATGTCTTTGCACACCTTTTCAACATAAGAAAATTCGGTCGTGCTGCCGTCAGCCAAACACAACTCCCAATTTTTATAGGTTTGGTCTTGAACGGATTTTATCATATCCACCAAAAAGTTTTCGGGTGTGTTATAAAGCGGAACCAAAATGCTAAACTTAATATTTTTTGAAAATTTAAAATTCTCCTGCTCTTTTCTGACCTTTTTTGTAATAGTACTGCAAAATCTGCTGTTTGATTCAATTTCCTTACGGTAATTTTCAAGCTGACGCTTTCCGCCTTTGAAACCTCCCTTTAAAAAGCCCTTTGCATATATTGCACAGCTTAACAGACACTTATTCTTTACCAAAATGTCTTTAAATTTTTGCGAAACCTTTCTGAAAGGTGAGGTCAGCTTCCAGAAAAAACTGTTTAATATGCTGTTATAACTGTGAATCGCATTTATATAATTTGCATTGATTTCCGATTTCTGTTGTTCTGCAACCGAAAGTTGCTTTTTTGTGTCTTCAAGCTCGTCGGTCAACGCACTTATGGTTTTGTTATTTTCGTTTAAAATATTTTCGAGATTTTTAACATTCTTATCGGTCATTTCGGCCGCTTCAATATAATTGTTAACACGGGTTTCAAGCATTGTGCACTTCGGTAACAATTCGGTCAGGGTGGCAAAAAAATCTTCAAAATCGAATTCTTTACAGCCGTTACTGTTTATCGTATCGAAAATTTTGTCGAAATGCTTTTCAACCTCACATGTGACCGTTTTTACATCGGGCGAAAACACCGATTCACCGTTAAAATAGCCGTCAAGAATATCATATACCTGAGCGGCATTCTCTGCAACAAAATCGCCTACGCCGTACATTCTGAAAATTTCGGCATTCTTAGTACGGGGTGAAATGTAATTATAGCTTATTGCGGTTTTACCGTATGCGATTGATGTTATTGATCCGTGAAAGCTTGAGCCTATGTAAATTGAACACCCCGCAAGCATAGCGGCAATTTCAAAAACATTAAGCTTTTTGTCGATAATATGACACAGGTTGCCGTATTTATTGTTAAAATCTCTTAACACACCGTCATCATTATGGGTGTAACCCAGCGGCAAAAGCACAACCTTCATATTCTGTGAAATCAGACGATTGATAACCTTTAAAAGCCCTTCGTCTTCGTCAGCGGGTTTTTGAGGATTAAACTGCAAAACCGCATATTCACCCTCAAAATCAAAAATTTTTTTGCGTATAGGGGCTAATTGCTCATAAGGTATAAGCTGTGCAATATCGCAAACCGAATCGGGGCAAACGGTTATATCCGGCGCATTATCCGCATCGGAATATAATTCTTTAATAAATTCGCTTGATTTTTCATCGCGCACCGAAATGTACTGCGCAGCATTGAAAACTTTGCGTGTAATATCTCTGAGCGTTTGCGGAAAAGCATACGGAACCTGCGGAAGATTAAATATTACTTTTATGTTGTTAGCAGCGGCAAATGCAATAGGCGTGTACCATGAATCGTATATATTATAAT
>CAJMBP010000049.1 GCA_905211675.1 uncultured Oscillospiraceae bacterium | reverse complement strand
GGCGCATTCTTTGTTCGCGGTGCGGGTAGACACTGGACCGCCCTGCCGCAGTGCGAAACCAAGTATCAACACTGTTGCCTTGACAATGTGGGCCGCGGTTTCATAAACGCCGCCGAAAGCTGTGTTATGCAAAACGGTAAAGGTTACTTTATAAATATGTTTACCCAAAGCCATGTCCGTTTCGGCAACACCGAAATCAGAATCGGAGGTAACTATTTTGACAGCGGTTGGGTCGGCATTTCGGTAAGAAATCCCAAAAAAGGCAAAAAGCTTTACCTAAGAATTCCCGAATGGAGCAAAAATACAAGGCTTCGTGTGGGCTTGAGTGACGAAATGCCCGTAAAATGCGGAGAGTATTTTGAGGTAGAGCTGAATGCCGATACAACGATTCTTAAAATAAGATTTGATATGTCGGTCGAGGTAATCGAAAGAGAATGGGCTCCTATACCCGAGGGTGATTACCACCTTATTCGTTGGATTGACGGCGTTTACGGGCTTTGCAACAAAGACTGTATGCTTAAATGTTCTAAAATAGTTTTGCGGCGCGGACCTGTTATTTTGGCACAAAGCAAAAAATTCGGCGCAAAAGAAGAGGCTATGTTCACAACAGACACGCTTTACGGCAAGAAAATCACCGCAATTTCGGCACCTCATCTGGCAAATAACACAAACTGCCTTGTTACAACGAGGGTTATGATTACAGCCGATGAAAAGAAATATGAATACATAATGTGCGACTACGCTTCTGCCGCAAATGTTGACAGCCAAGACCCCAAGCTTTTCTCAATTTACCTGTAATTGTAAAACAGCATACGACCCGAAAGAATTTGACTTTCGGGTCGCTCTTAAATGCAGTTATAAACTTTTTGCAAAATTACTTACCTTATAAAATTAGTCATTGTCTGTGGCTCTTTTTCGGGAATTCCGTACTTTTCTTTGCCGAGCGCTATACTTTTAATTAAAAATGTCATATTTTCGGCAAGCGTTCGCATGGTCTGCAAGCCTTCAAGGTCATCGACGGCTTCACCCGGTTTTCTGCCGTGAACGCTGTTCCAATATTGGCTCGACGCTATGGGCATGCCTGCAATGGTAAAGTATTTGTTGAGTTGGTCAAAGGTTGCCGAGCAACCGCCGCGGCGCGCCACTGCTACTGCCGCTCCGACCTTCATAGTTTTGTTGAACTTTGTGCTGTAAAACAGTCGGTCAAGCAGGGAAATAAGCGTGCCGTTTGCCGACGCGTAAAACACGGGGCTTGCCACAACCAAGCCGTCACATTCTTGAAACTTTGCGGCAAGCTCCCGATTTATAATATCATCAAAAGCGCATTTGCCGTTTTTAGAGCAATAACCGCAGGCGGCGCAACCGCGAATTTCCTTATTGCCCACCTGAACAATCTCGGTTTCTATGCCGTTTTTGCCGAAAACCTTTTCAAGCTCGGCAAGCGCTACCGCTGTGTTGCCGTTAGCCCTCGGACTGCCGTTAATCATTAAAACCTTCATAAACAGTATGTATTCCTTTCCGTAGATATCATATGCTTTGATTATATCACAACATACGGCAAATGTCATCAAAAAAGTTGAAAAATGACTTCGCTTGTTGTAATATTAAAGCATAATTTAAAATCAGGTGTATATTTATGAAAAATACTTTTTTAAATTTGCTTAGAACTCCCGACGATATAAAAATTCAAACCGAGTCATCACCCTTTCGGTTTGAAGAAAAGGGCGAAATAAACAACACCGCCGCCGAGGTTAAGTGCGTTGTAAATAACGGCGTTTTAAACATATATCTTTACCCTAACGGCGACGCGGTGAAGTATGTCCGCTTGCGCTTTAACGGCGATATATCGGGCGTAAGCTCGGTGCTCGGAGACTCGCTCGTTCGAAGCGGGACCGACGATATTGTATGGCATTCTTTTTTGCCGCATCAAGCCATGCCATGGTATTTTTATACAAATGACGGCGAATGTCTGCACGGCTACGGCGTAAAAACCGGCTGTAACAGCTTTGCAGAGTGGTTTGCCGACCCGTTCGGTATTACCCTTTTGCTTGATGTGCGCAACGGTTCGGGCGGCATAAGCTGTGATGAGCTTTTGTGCGCTCAGGTTGTTTGCCGCAAGGGTATTGATAGCGAAAATATGTATAATGCCGCTCATCTGTTTTGCAAAATGATGTGCGACAAACCAAACCTGCCATGTGGCGCGGTTTACGGTCTTAACAACTGGTATTGGGCTTACGGCGCAATAGAAGAAAAGGTTGTGCTTGAAGAAGCCGAGTATTTGGGAAAGCTGACAAAAGGCTTTAAAAACCGACCATTTATGACCATAGACGACGGCTGGCAAATTGCGCACGCAAAGGGTAAATATAATGGCGGACCTTGGAATTTAACCAATGAGAATTTTGCTTCGATGCAAAAAACAGCCGAAAAAATACACGGCTTCAACTGCCGCGCAGGAATTTGGGTGCGCCTGTTGCTGACTATGTCGCATGTGCCCCCAGAGGCCGTTTATGACAGCCCATACAAGCCAAACGGAATAGTTATTGACCCCACGCATGAATTTTCAAAGCAAAAAATTGCCGAGGATGTGTCTATGCTAAGCGGTTGGGGCTTTGATATGATAAAGCACGATTTTTCATTTTTCGACCTGTTCGGTGCAACACTTTCTAATATGCCGCCTCATTTTTATGACAAAACCAAAACCAACGCTCAAATTGTAAAGGAATTTTATGAGCTTATTCAAAAATCGGCAGGCGATACGCTTATTATGGGTTGCAACACGGTAAACCATCTTGCCGCGGGTATTCACCAAATACAGCGAAGCGGTAATGACACAAGCGGCAGACACTTTGAATTCACCCGCAGATACGGCGTTCACTCAATGATGCGCACACCGCAAAACAACGCCTTTTTCAAAACCGACCCCGACTGTGCCGCATTTACCCATAATGTTTCCAAAAAGCTTAATTTAGACTTTTTAGAGGCGGCGGCAATAACAGGAGCCGCCACCTTTGCTTCGGTAACACCCGGCATTTTAAACTGCACCGAGGAAAAACGCCTGCAACAGATTTTTGCAATTGCCGACAGCGTAAAGCCCGAAGAAAACGCAATCATTTCCGACTGGACCAAAACCGCAGTTCCGTCACAGTTTGAATTTAAAGGCGAGCTTTATAATTACAACTGGTATGAAGATTACGACGGCGCCAGAATTTTTGTTTCGTGGATGAAATAGAAGTTAAAAATCAGTAAAGAGGACTTAATGTTTTGAAACAAAGGATTAAAAAATACATTATATATTTGGCTTTAGGTTTAATAATGGGTATTGTATGCGGTCTTTGCGGAGTGGTTTTTTCAAAAACCGTAAGCCTTGTAACCGCTGTTAGACAAAGCAACGGTTGGGTACTGTGGCTACTGCCCATAGGCGGTTTGATTTCAGTCTTTATTTATAAACTGTGCAAATGCGAAAACACCGGCACAACAAATGTTTTTGAATGTGCCCAAACCGAGAAGGGCTTGCCGAGCGGACTGCCTGTTGCAATTTTTTGCGGTACTGCGATTTCGCATTTATTCGGCGCTTCTGTAGGCCGCGAAGGCGCCGCAATTCAAATAGGCGGCGGTATTGCAAATCTGATAAGCCGCGCCTTTAAGCTTGACGAAAAGGCGCGCCGCATAACCGTTATGTGCGGTATGGCGGCGCTGTTTTCTGCTGTGTTCGGCACACCGATTGCCGCTTTTGCTTTTGTTATTGAAGTAATAATGACAAGCCTGTGTATTGCGGCGGCGGTACCGGTTTTAATTTCAAGCTTTACGGCACACATAATCTCAATAACGCTCGGCGTTCAACCCGAAAGATTTAACATAGGCTCTCTGCCGCGTTTTTCGGCGTTGCTTGTCGGCAAAACCGTTATTATTGTAATCGCCTGCATAGCCGTGGCATTTGTATTTTGCGCGGGTATAAGATTAGGCAAATCAATTTTTAAAAAGATTTTTAAAAATGAATATTTACGCATAGCGGTAGGCGGCGTGATTATGATTTTGCTCACACTTGCGGTTGGAAGCCGCGACTATAACGGCGGCGGAATTGATATTATAGAGCGCGTATTTGAAGGCACTGTGCGATACGAAGCATTCGCTTTAAAAATACTTTTTACGGTAGTTTGCATATCGGCAGGCTACAAGGGCGGAGAAATTGTGCCCACCCTGTTTATAGGCGCAACGCTCGGTGGTGCTTCGGCACTTTTGTTGGGTTTGCCTATCGGTTACGGCGCCGCCGTAGGAATCGCGGTTCTGTTTTGTGCCGCCACCAAATGCCCTGTTGCCGCAATACTTTTGTGCTGTGAAATGTTAGGCTTCGGTTGTGCTTTGTTTGTAGTTCCCGTAGTTATTATTACATTCATAACAGCGCGTTATCGTGGGCTTTACGGTAATTCTTACGACATAATAAAAATATTGATAAACAAACGCAAAACAGCGCTTACCGAATAAACGGCAAGCGCTGACTTTTTTATTTAATTATGTTTCCGTCACTGTCAAAGTTTTTCTTGAGTGCCCTTTCGGTCGGTATAATCGACAGTAGCATTACGGCGGTGTCAATTAAGCAAACCAGAATGCCTATCGTACCTATTAAATCTTTACTCTCACCCATTACAAAAAGCAGCGGTATAATGTTTAGCGGCAACAGTATAAGTCCTGCATAAAACCACACTTTTCCAAAATGTTTGTGTGCGAACTCCCAAGTATCCTGATTTTTCATAGACATTGCCGTGCGGTAGCCGTAAATACCGTTTATTTCCTTGGGTGCCGCTTTTAAAAATGATTTCCCGAATATTACCATAATAATCGGAACAAACAGGCTTACAACTGCCATAAATACCCAAAACGCCATAAAATCACCTCTTAATTATTACCGAAAAGTCAATATATCCATTGTCTGCTTCAACCGTTACATTTTCGAGTGACGGTATGTAGGATATATTTGTGGTCTGGTATGCCACTGGTATTATGCAGTTGCCTTTAAGAGCCTGTTGCTGTAATGCGCCCGCTTCGCCTGTATTTCCGACCGATTTAAAGTATTCTGCATACTCGTAAAACAAATCGCTTTTTGCCGTAACCGGAAACAGCGCAAAGTCAAGCGAGCTCTCCCCTATTTCTTTTTGCATGACCGCAAGGTTATCCGAGCCTTCAATATTTATAAATGCGCTTAAATTTTGCTGCCAGTGACCTACTATTGCGGTGGCAAGCTCTTTGGCGCCGTCGCTTTTGTAATAATAAAGCGTTGACTGAGGAAATTTGCTGTCATTCATTTTTGAAATTTGAGCCGACATAACCGATTTTGCCTCGTCAATGTTATACGGTGTAATGCCAATGCCGTCGGTGTTTAATTTAAGTATTTCGGGGTAGATTGATTTTGCCGCCGAAAAACCGCTTTGCAAGGCAGAATTATACACATCCGCCGAAAAGGCGGCGGCAAAGGCGCGGCGAACCTCTGAATTAAATTCGCGGCTTATCGTCATAAGCCAGCAAATATTTTGCACCTTTTGGGTATTAACGCCCGCTTTATCTGCGCTTTCAAGCTCGGCACAGGGCATAAACGCCATATCGCTGTCACCGTCTGAAAGTCGGGTCACCTGCGTTTCATCTTCAATACAGCTTATAAATACAGCCGCATTTTGAGCTTCAAGGTCACCTGTATATTTTTCGTTTTTGTAAAGTCTGATGCCGAAATCTTCTTTGTTCCATTTAGAAAGGCGGTAACTTCCGTTAGAAATAATATTCTCTGCGTCTAAACCGTATTTACCGACGGAATTATTAAAAAATTCTTGATTACAGGGCATACAAACCGAGGTAGAAAGTGTTTTTAAAAAATTTTCGTCTTCTCTGCACAGTGTTATAGTAAGCGTGTGTTCATCGACAGCGCTGACGCCGAGTTCGGATACATCGGCATTGCCGGCGTGTATAGCCTCGGCATTGACTATTGCAAACAGCCTTCTTGCAAAAGGTGCGTTTATTTTAGGGTCTGCCGCGCGGCGAAAGCCGTATTCAAAATCATAAGCGGTAACAGGATCGCCGTTACTCCATACGGCGTCTTTTTTTATCTTAAATGTGTATGTAAGATTATCATAGGTGTAGCTCTCGCTTAACCCGCATACCATTGTTCCGTCGTCTGCTTTACGCATAAGACCTTCATATATATTGCGTACAATAAGCAGCTCACTGTCGCTTGACGCAGTTTGAGGGTCAAGCGTATAGGGCTTTTCAAGCAATTCAAAGTAAATATATGCGTCTTTATATTTTTCACCGCAGCCCGTAAGACAGCCTAACAAAAGCATTAAGGCTAAACCCGCAGATATAATCTTTTTTACAACAGACATTAAAATCACCGTTATTTATTATACAGATAATGCAGCCTTTTTTCAACATAAAAAATGTAAAGAAAAAAACTTGACAGACGCCTGACGATGTGATATAATCGCTTTTGCTGTAAAGCAAAAAACTTTACAAGGGGGCGCGGCAATGCCGAAAGATTTATCCGTAAGCGCGCTTCTCGATTTTTACGGCCCGTTTTTAAGCGAAAAACAGCGTAATCTTTTGCACCATTATTATGATGAAGATTTGTCATTAAGCGAAATAGCCGAAAATGAACAAATCACCCGTCAGGGTGTGCGCGACCTTATAAAACGCGGCGAATTACAGCTTAAAAAATTTGAAAAAGAATGCGGCTTATGCCAAAATATTATGTCGCTTCGGTCTTTGCTTGACAGCGATAAGCCCGACGCCGAAAAATTAAAGGCCGCAAAAGAACTGTTAAATAAATTTTGAGGCAGGTGACCTTGCGTGGCATTTTCAAATCTTTCAGACAAACTCGGCAGCGTTTTTAAAAAACTGCGCGGCAAGGGGCGCCTTACCGAAAACGATGTCAAAGAGGCTATGCGAGAGGTGCGTTTAGCGCTTCTTGAAGCCGATGTAAACTATAAAGTAGCGAAACAGTTTACAAACGATGTAACCGAAAAATGTATCGGCGCCAATGTTATGGAAAGTCTTACAGCGCCGCAGATGGTTATTAAAATTGTTAAAGAAGAGCTTACAGCCCTTATGGGCAGTGAGCAGGCTCGCCTTAAAACCGCCTCAAAAATACCCACCGTTATTATGATGTGCGGTTTGCAGGGCTCGGGTAAAACAACCCACAGTGCAAAGCTTGCAAAGCTGTTAAAGTCAAAGGGTCACCGCCCGTTGCTTGTTGCGTGCGATATATACCGTCCTGCCGCTATCGAGCAGTTAAAGGTTGTAGGCAGTCAGGTTGACACCCCTGTTTTCGAAATGGGCACCGAAAAGCCCGAAAAAATTGCCGCAGAGGCTGTAAAGCACGCACGCGATTACGGTAACGACTATGTAATTCTCGACACGGCGGGCAGACTTCACATTGATGAAGAGCTTATGCAGGAGCTTAAGCGCATTACCGAGCGTGTTGAGGTTAACAACATTTTGCTTGTTATCGACTCAATGGTAGGTCAGGATGCCGTAAACATTGCAAAAGCGTTTAACGATATACTTGAAATTGACGGCGTTGTGCTAACAAAGCTCGACGGCGACACACGCGGCGGCGCGGCGCTGTCGGTAAAGGCGGTTACAGGCAAGCCGATTATGTTTGCGGGCGTGGGTGAAAAGCTTGACCAGCTTGAAGAGTTTCACCCCGAGCGTATGGCGAGCCGAATACTCGGTATGGGCGATGTGCTTTCTTTGATAGAAAAGGCCGAAACCCAGCTTGACCAGAAAAAAGCGGAGGAGGCGGCGCAAAAGCTTGCCGAAAACCGTTTTGATATGAATGATTTGCTCGAACAGTTTCAGCAAATCAAAAAAATGGGCAGTTTAAAAAGCGTGCTGTCTATGCTTCCGGGTATGGAAAAACAGCTTCGTGATGTCGATATTGACGACCGACAGATGCTTCGTGTCGAGGCTATAATTAAGTCTATGACCGCAAAGGAACGGCTTAAGCCCGAAATTTTAAACGCGTCACGCCGCCGCCGCATAGCCGCAGGCTGCGGACAGACTGTTGAAGAGGTAAACCGTCTTATCAAACAGTACGAACAAATGAAAAAAATGTTCAAACAAATGAACGGCAAGGGCTCAAAACGCAAAATGTTTAAGGGTATGAATCCTAATCAATTCGGTTTTTAAGGGGTATTTTCTCTTTAAAATATAAATTATTCTTCTTATGGAGGTGCAGTAAAATGGCAGTAAAAATCAGACTTCGCAGAATAGGCGCTAAAAAGGCTCCGTTCTACCGTGTTGTAGTTGCAGATTCACGCTATCCGCGCGACGGTCGTTTTATCGAAGAACTCGGTTATTATGACCCCACCAAAGATCCTGCAATAGTAAACATTGATGCTGAAAAAGCTAAAAAATGGATCGGCAACGGCGCACAGCCCACCGACACCGTTAAGGCTTTGCTCAAAAAGAACGGTATTCTTTAATTACTGATTTGGAGATTTCGTTATGAAAGAACTTCTTACCGCAATCGCATCGGGGCTTGTTGAAAATCCCGAGGCGGTAAATGTGACAGTTGATGAAGCAAACGATGAGGGTGTTGTTGTTTATCATCTTCATGTGGCTGAAAACGATATGGGCAGAGTAATAGGCAAACAGGGCAGAATTGCAAAAGCAATCCGCACCGTTATGCGTGCTGCCGCAAATCAAAACCACGAAAAAATCGTTGTTGAAATCGACTGATTTTACGGTGGCCGAAAGGCTGCCTAAAACGCCAATCAAAGCCTCCTTTTCGGAGGCTTTTAACATATAAAAGGTGATTTTAAGTGAAAAAAGAATTTTTAGAAATCGGTAAGGTTGTAGGCACTCACGGTGTACGAGGTATGATTAGAATACAGCCTTGGTCGGATGACGGTAATTTTTTAACCGAATTCAGTAAATTTTATCTGCAAAACGGAAAAACAAAATTAGAAATGAGCAAAATTACACCTCACGGAAATGTTGTTTTGGCGGCTGTCAAGGGCGTAGGCAGCATTGAAGAGGCCGAAAAGCTTCGAGGTCAAGTGCTTTATATAAAGCGTGATGACGCAAAACTGCCGCAGGGAAGATACTTTGTAAGCGAGATTATAGGCGCCAAAGTTTTTGACGCCGACAGCGGCGCTTTGCTCGGCACTTTAAGTGATGTATCGTCAACAGGTGCCAATGATGTGTGGCACATTAAAAACGGTGAAAAAGAATATCTTGTTCCCGCTATACCCGATGTAATAGACGATGTAGATATTAACGCCGACATTATAAAAATCAAACCTTTAAAGGGGATTTTCGACGATGAAGATTGATATAATGACCCTGTTCCCCGAAATGTGCGAAAATGTGCTTAACGAAAGCATTATTGGTCGTGCGCAAAAGGCCGAAAAGGTGGAAATTGTCTGTCATAACATACGCGATTTTGCAAATAATAAACACAACAAGGTTGACGATACGCCATACGGCGGCGGAATGGGTATGGTGATGGCGGCAGAGCCTATTTATAACTGCTATAAAAGCCTTTACAGTGAAGACGAGCCTAAACCCCACCTTATTTATATGTCACCGAAAGGCGAAACACTTACTCAAAAAAAGGTTGTGGAGCTTTCAAAGCTTGACCGAATAGTTTTGCTTTGCGGTCATTATGAAGGCGTTGACGAGCGGGTGCTCGAAGAAATTGTTGACGAACAAATATCGCTTGGCGATTTTGTGCTGACAGGCGGCGAATTGCCTGCCCTTTGCCTTGCCGACGCAGTGTGCAGAATGTTGCCGGGCGTGCTTTCGGACGACCTTTGCTTTAAGGAAGAAAGTCACTTTTCAGGTTTGCTTGAATACCCGCAATATACAAAGCCTGCCGAGTGGAACGGGCGCGCCGTGCCGGAGGTTTTGCTTTCGGGAAACCATGCGGAAATAGCCAAATGGCGCCGCAAGCAATCGCTGGAAATAACAAAAAAGCTTCGTCCCGAGATGTTTGAAAAGGTAATTCTTGACAAAAACGATTGTAAGCTGTTAGGTATTGAGGTGCAAAACAAGCCTAAAAGCAAATAATGTGTTATCATTTTGACCAAATTTGACATTTACATTGTCTAAAAAGTTGGATAAATATTAGAACTTATTAACAAATGATTGACGATTTCATTAAATGTGGTATAATACTACCATAGCAATCATATTTTGCAAGCTATTATTCGAACAGATACTTTTTAAGGAGTTTTCGCAATGTGTGTTAAAGACGTCGTAATTAAAAATCAGGTTGGTCTTCATGCCCGTCCTGCAACTTTTTTCATCCAAAAAGCAAACGAATTTAAATCATCGATTTGGGTTGAGAAAGACGAAAGAAAAGTAAATGCAAAAAGCTTGCTCGGCGTTCTTTCTCTCGGAATTATCGGCGGCACCACAATTAAGATTATTTGTGACGGCAGCGATGAAGCCGAGGCAATCGAAGGCTTGGTTTCTTTGGTAGAATCAGGTTTCGCCGACTGAAATTTGTTTTAAAAAAGCAGTTGACAATATTGCCTGACCGTTGTATAATATATCGGTCAGGCAATGTTAGTGTGCCTACATAAATCACTGTGTGAGTTTGGTTTTAAAACTTCTGCTTTTTAATTTTCACACTATCCGGGTGTGGCGCAGCTGGATGCTTGGTATTTCGAGGTCTTGAGCAATACACCTAAAAACTTTTGATTTGAAAATTTTAATATTCATTTTGTAATCACACTATCCGGGTGTGGCGCAGCTGGATGCTTGGTATTTCGGGGTCTTGAGCAATACACCTAAAAACTTTTGA
>CAJMBP010000048.1 GCA_905211675.1 uncultured Oscillospiraceae bacterium | reverse complement strand
CCATACAACCTCCCCACAGCAGCTTAAAGCTTATTAGATTTTTGATACAGAAAAATACATCTGCTGTAATAGAAAAGAGAGCCGAAATATACATCGGCTCTCTTTTGAATTTATTATTTTAACCGAGAGCCTTGATTTCGTTAATGCTGTCTTCAATCATCTTGATTTTATCAAGCGCCTTTACAAGTCCCTGCTTTTGCTGTTCGACAACAGCGGCCGGAGCCTTTGCAATAAAGCCCTCGTTATTAAGCTTCTTTTCAAAGAATTCTTTATCGGCAACGGCCTTTTGCAAATCTTTGTTAAGTCTTGAAAGCTCGCCCTCAATATCAACAAGCTCTTTCATAGGCATATAAACGGTGGCGGCGTCGGTAACAACACGAACTGCGCCCTCGCTTTCAAAGTTATCGCCGATTTCTACTTCGGAAGCAGAAGCCAAACGGCAGATATATGATGTGCCCGTACTAAATGTGTCGGCAAAGCTTGTCTGAATACAAACCTTTGCCTTTTTAGACGGCGGAACATTCATTTCGGCACGGCGATTTCTTATAGCCTTAATTACAAGCATAATCTTTTCAAATTCCGCTTCTTCTGCAGCGAAGTTGTATTCTTCACAGAAAACAGGCCAGCTTGTAACCATGAGCGCGTCACCCATGTGCGGCATTGTCTGCCAGATTTCTTCGGTTATAAACGGCATAAACGGGTGCAGTAAAGCGAGTGTATTTGTAAACACATAAGTCAGTACACTGCGTGCGGTATCCTTTGCCGTTTTATCTTCACCGTTTAAGCGCGACTTGCAAATTTCGATATACCAATCACAGAATACATCCCAAATAAAGTCATAAAGCTTTTGCACCGCCATACCGAGCTCAAAGCGTTCAAGATTTTCGGTAACATCGCGTACAAGTGTGTTGTATTTCGAAATTATCCACTTGTCTTCAAGTGCAAGGTCGGCTGTATTAAGCGGCAGAACTTCATCATCCTCAAGATTCATAAGAATAAATCTTGCCGCGTTCCAGATTTTGTTGGCAAAGTTGCGGCTTGCCTCAACGCGTTCGGGTATATAACGCATATCGTTGCCCGGGCTGTTGCCGGTAGCAAGCGAAAATCTAAGCGCGTCGGCGCCGTAGGTGTCAATTACTTCAAGCGGGTCAACGCCGTTACCGAGCGACTTTGACATCTTTCTTCCCTGTGAGTCGCGTACAAGACCGTGAATAAGAACGGTATCAAAGGGAACCTGACCCGTCTGCTCTAATCCCGAGAACATCATACGCATTACCCAGAAAGGAATAATATCATAACCCGTAACAAGTGTGTTTGTCGGGTAATAATGCTTAAAATCTTCGGTTTCATCGGGCCAGCCGAGTGTTGAGAAAGGCCAAAGTGCCGATGAAAACCAAGTGTCTAATGTGTCGGGGTCCTGATAGATATTTTCGCTCTGACAATGAGCGCATTTGTGAACATCATCGCGTGACACGGTAATCTCGCCGCAATCCTTGCAGTACCAAGCCGGTATTCTGTGACCCCACCAAAGCTGACGCGAAATGCACCAATCTCGTATATTTTCGAGCCAATGGAAATATACCTTTTCAAAACGCTGAGGTACAAATTTTGTATCACCGTTTTTAACGGCTTTTATTGCGGGCGCCGCAAGCGGCTTCATTTTTACAAACCACTGTTTTGAAACAGACGGTTCAACGGTTGTGCCGCAACGGTAGCATGTGCCTACATTATGTGTGTAGTCTTCAACCTTTACGAGCGCGCCCTCGGCTTCAAGGTCGGCAACTATTGCCTTGCGAGCCTCATAGCGGTCCATTCCCGCATATTTTGGGTAATCGTTTACTATCTTTGCGTCATCGGTCATTACGCAGATTACGGGCAGATTGTGGCGAAGACCTACCTCAAAGTCGTTGGGGTCGTGCGCAGGCGTAATTTTAACAACACCCGTACCGAAATCCGTTTCAACATAATCGTCGGCAATAACCGGTATTTTACGGTGAACAATAGGCAATATAAGCTCTTTGCCTACTAAACCTTTATATCTTTCATCATTCGGATTAACAGCAACCGCCGTATCTCCAAGCAGCGTTTCGGGTCGGGTTGTCGCAAGTTCTAAATATCCGCTGCCGTCGGCAAAGGGATAACGCAAATGCCAAAAATGTCCTGCCTGCTCCTCATATTCAACCTCGGCGTCCGAAATTGAGGTTTTACAGTGCGGGCACCAGTTGATTATTCGCTCGCCACGGTATATGAGTCCTTTTTCATAAAGCTTTACAAAAACATCCTTTACGGCCTTACTGCAACCCTCGTCAAGCGTAAAACGCTCGCGGTCCCAGTCGCACGAAGAGCCTAACTTTTTAAGCTGTTCGATAATTCTGCCGCCGTATTGCTTTTTCCAAGCCCAAGCGCGCTCCAAAAAGCCCTCACGCCCGATATCTTCTTTTGTGATGCCCTCTTTTTTCATGGCTTCAACTATTTTTGCTTCTGTAGCAATAGACGCGTGGTCGGTTCCCGGCACCCAAAGCGTGTCATAGCCCTGCATACGCTTAAAGCGAATGAGAATATCCTGCAAGGTGTTGTCAAGCGCGTGACCCATGTGCAACTGCCCCGTAATGTTGGGCGGCGGAATAACTATTGTGTAGGTATCCTTTCCCTTTTCACATTTGGCGTGAAAGTATTTGCCGTCGAGCCACATTTTATAAATGCGGTCCTCAACCTCTTTAGGGTCATATTGTTTAGCAAGTTCTTTATTCATAAATTTACCAGCTCCAAAGGTAATGTATAATTTAAAAAATTTTGTAAATATTAAATATTGTCAGCCACGAGTAACGGCGTTTGCATTTCGCGGCGGACAGGCCGCCCGAGATGCATTTGCCATGAACACTTCACGGCATACCGCTTTCGGACGGTTTTTTATTTTACCGCCGATTGCGCTATATGTCAAGCGCAGTTTGAGTGGCCTTGCCCGTTTGCGGCAACGCACCTGCTGCGGGCAGATTTTTTGTGCGGTAACGGTGCGGATTTTCAAGACTGTCGGTCTCATACGGCTCTGCCGTAAATACGCGCTGTCCCTTCTTTTGCGTCATAACGGCAATGCCGCCGTTGTCCTTTGTTGCTTTTGCGGGAATCAAGGCTGTATTTACAAGCAACATTCTGCCGTTTGTAGATTTAAGCAAAATATCACAGTCCTGCTTAAAGTACATAATTGTATGAAGCTTATGCTTTTCGCAATACGCTTTAATAAGCTTTTTACGGTTGGTTTTGGTTTCGTATGATTTAAGCGGAACCTTAGCCACCCTGCCGTTGTCAAACACAAAAATCACAAAGCCGGAATAATCTTTTGTTTCTATCATATAAAGGCTGGCTTCGCCCTCGTCGTAACCGAGCTTGCCCGCAACAAAGTCGCCGAGTGCGCTCGCCTTTCCGTCGGCAAAGTCAATTACGCGGCTTTTATAAACCTGAGCGTTTGTGGTAAAAAACAGTAGATCTTTGTCGTTACTCGACTCGATAACCTGCGTTATCTCGTCGCCCTCTTTTAGCTTTTGCTCGCCGCTCATACGCAAAGACTGCGGCGTTATTTTTTTGAAATAACCGTCTTTTGTAAAGAAAAGCGTTACGGGCGAGTTGTCAACCGCCTCCGCCGCGTCTTCAACCGTCTCCTCGTCTGCCGCGATTATCTGCGTTTTACGGTCTTGACCGTATTTTTTAATAACCTCTTCAAGCTCGTTTACTATTATCTTTTTAATTTTAGCTTTAGAATCAAGAATTGACTGCATTTCTTCAATTTCTTTTTCTAAATTTTCTATTTCGTCGAGGCGTTTTAAAATATATTCGCGGTTTAAATGGCGAAGCTTTATTTCGGCTACATATTCGGCTTGAATTTCGTCTATACCGAAGCCTATCATAAGGTTGGGCACAACCTCTTTTTCCTCTTTTGTATCGCGAACTATTTTGATTGCTTTGTCAATGTCAAGCAATATTTTTTGCATACCTTTAAGCAAATGCAGTTTTTGATTTGCCTTTTCAAGCTTAAAGTAAACCCTGCGTCTTACGCACTCACAGCGAAAAGCAACCCACTCGCTTATAATCTCTTTAACGCCGAGCACCATGGGGCTTGAGGCTATAAGAATATTGAAGTTGCAGGAAAAGCTGTCCTGTAAAGGCGTCATTTTGAAAAGCTTTTTCATAAGCCTTTCGGGGTCAATACCGCGCTTTAAGTCAACCGTAATCTGTAAACCGTTAAGATCGGTTTCGTCTCGGATGTCATTGATTTCGGTAATTTTTTTAGCCTTTACAAGCTCAATAACCTTTTCGATTATCGCTTCTGTTGTGGTGGTAGGAGGTATAGATTTTATGTCAATACAGTTATTTGACTTGTCATAAACATAGGTACCTCTGACCTTAAAGCTGCCGCGCCCCGTTTCGTAAATCTTTTCCATTTCGGCGCGGTTATATAAAAGCTGTCCGCCTATCGGAAAATCGGGGGCGATAAGCGTATCTGCCACATTTATATCGTTATCTTTAATATAAGCAACGGTGGTTTCGCACACCTCGCGCAGATTAAAAGGGCAAATATTGCTTGCCATACCTGCCGCAATACCCATATTGGCATTCACGAGTATTGACGGGAATGTCACAGGAAACAGCACCGGCTCTTTCATTGTGGCGTCATAGTTATCCACAAAATCAACCGTATCTTTATCTATATCGGTAAAAAGCTCTTCGGCTATGGGTGCAAGCTTTGCCTCGGTATAACGGGACGCCGCGCACTGCATATCGCGCGAATAGGCCTTGCCGAACGAGCCCTTTGACATAACATAAGGGTGAAGCAGTGCCTCGTTGCCCGCGCTTAGTCTTACCATAGTTTCATAAATGGCGGCGTCGCCGTGCGGGTTAAGCTGCATTGTTCTACCCACAATGTTTGCCGATTTAACGGTTGAGCCTTTAAGCAAGCCCATATTGTACATTGTGTAAAGCAGCTTGCGGTGCGAGGGCTTGAATCCGTCGATTTCGGGTATGGCGCGCGAAACTATTACGCTCATGGCATAGGGCATAAAATTTGATTTCAGCGTTTCGGTAACCAAGCTTTCTACAACGGTGCCCGCCCCTGCGATATAGGCGTTGCTTTGGGGCTTTTTTGCGGTTTTTTCCGGTTCTTTTTTCTTTCTTGGAGCCAACTTTTTATATCTCCTTTATCTATGTCTGTGTTTAGCTTATGTCGGCGTCTTCCATATATAGATAGCCGTATTCCGAAATATAATCCTTTCTGCCCGACAGGTTATCTCCGAGAAGCAGTTCGAACATTTCGCTTGTGTATTCGGCATCCTCGGGCAGTATTTTTATAAGACGGCGTGTTTCGGGGTTCATAGTAGTTAAATTCATCATATCGGGCTGATTTTCACCCAGTCCCTTTGAACGCTGTAATGTATATTTATCGTCACCTATCTGCGAAAGAATATCCGCCTTTTCGTTTTCATCATAAGCAAAATATGTTTTCGACTTGGTGTTGATTTCATAAAGGGGTGTTTCTGCTATAAAAACCTTGCCCTCATCTATTAGGGTGGGCATAAGCCTGTAAATCATTGTGAGTATAAGCGTGCGAATATGAAATCCGTCAACATCGGCATCGGTACATATTATAATTTTGTTCCATTTAAGGTTTGCCATATCAAAGTTTGAGAGATTTTTATTTGCCTTTGATTTTACCTCTACGCCGCAGCCTAAAACCTTTACAAGGTCGGTTATTATTTCACTTTTGAAGATCTTATCGTATTCTGCCTTTAAGCAGTTGAGTATTTTGCCGCGAACCGGCATAATAGCCTGAAACGCCGCGTCGCGCGCCAGCTTGCATGAGCCCAATGCCGAATCGCCCTCAACTATATAAAGCTCGCGCTCGTTGACATCCTTACTGCGGCAGTCCACAAACTTTTGTACCCTGTCTGCAATCGAATTGCCTGTGGCAAGTGTCTTTTTAAGATTTATTCTTTCTTTTTCGCTGCGCTCACGGCTTCGCTTGTTTATAAGCACCTGCTCGGCAATTTTTTCTGCCTCGGCTTTATTTTCTATAAAATAAATTTCAAGCTGATGCCGCAAAAACTCGGTCATGGCGTCGCCGATAAATTTGTTTGTTATCGATTTTTTTGTTTGATTTTCATACGAAACCAAGCCGCCGGGTGAAAATGAAGAGGTGACTATTACAAGACATTCTTCGACATCCGAAAAGGTTATTTTGCTTTCATTGCTTTTGTATTTGTTGTTTTGTTTAAGGTATGCGTCTATCTGATAAACAAAGGCGTTACGCACCGCCCTGTCGGGAGCGCCGCCGTATTCAAGCCAGCTTGAGTTATGGTAATACTCTTTTAAGGTGTGTCGGTTTGAAAAGGTTAAGGCTATATTTATATTAACCTTGTATTCGGGCTTGTCCTCACGGTCACGGCCCTTGCGCTCGGCATTCCAATACTGAACCGAGGTAAGCCTTTCGTCGCCTACAATTTCATTTACATAGTCAACTATGCCGTTTTCATAAACTATATCCTGTGTTATAAACCTTGCGCCCTGCTGCTCGCGAAATTCAAAAAGCAAGCCGCCGTTTACTATTGCCTGACGCTTCAATACATCAATAAAATAATCGCGCGGAATATTAACATCGGTAAAAACATCAATATCGGGCTTCCAACGGGTTTTTGTGCCTGTATCCCGCCCGCTGTACGGCTCTTTTTTAAGTCCGCCTTTGTTAAAGCCTTTTTCAAAATGAAGGTTGTATTTAAAACCGTCACGCTTTACTTCGACATCCATCCATTCCGCCGCATACTGCGTAGCGCAAAGACCTAAACCGTTAAGACCGATTGAAGTGCTGTAATTAGAGCTCTCATCGGTGCCGTATTTACCGCCGGCGTACATTTCGCAAAACACAAGCTCCCAGTTAAAGCAATCTTCTTTGGGGTTGTAGTCAACAGGACAGCCGCGGCCGAAATCCTGCACCTCGACAGAGCCGTCGCTGTATGAGGTGACAACGATTTTTTTGCCGTGACCCTCACGCGCCTCATCGATAGAGTTGGATATTATTTCAAAAACCGAATGTTCACAGCCGTCAAGACCGTCAGAGCCGAATATAACGCCGGGGCGTTTGCGAACACGGTCGGGGCCTTCGAGCTTTTGTATGCTGGTATTGTCGTATTGCGCTTTTGTTTTAGCCAAAAATTACACTTCCTTGCAATAATTTGCATAGTATTATACAGCATACATTATACACTAAATATTGTGGTTTAGTCAAGGATTAAAACACAAAAAACCTCTGCTTTACCCGTGGTATTACGAAAGACACTCGGTAAAGCAGAGGCTATTAACTTTTTTAATCAAGATTTATATACGGTGCAGGGTCAACATTTTTACCGTTTACCATTACTTCAAAATGCAGGTGATACCCCGAAGACTGACCCGTTGTTCCGACAAGCGCGATTACCTCGCCCTGAGACACGCGGTCGCCCACCTTGCAGCAAAGCTGCTTTGCGTGAGCATAACGCGTGCGCAGGCCGTTTTCATGCTCAATAACAACGCAGTTACCGTAGTTGCCGTCCCATTTTGAGGAAACAACCACACCGTCTGCCACAGCAAAAATAGAGGTTCCGCTTTTTGCACATATATCAACGCCCTTGTGCCCTCTGCCGTCACCGTAATAGGAACTTACACGCCATTCGACATTCGGCAGCGGAAATATAAAGCCTGCGCTGTGCGCCGCCTGTTTTTGGTTTGCAGATGCGAGCGTTTTTGCGGTGCCCTTTATAATCACTTCATTAACGGGCGCAACAAGCACCTCATTTTCAACATCGACACAGGACTGAACCTCACCGTTAATCATTACTATATTCTGTGTCAGGCGATTAACGCCCGAAACACCCGCAACCGATACCTCGCTGTAGCCCACAACCCGCTCGTTTGTTTTAGTTACGGTAGTTTTATAGGGCACTATTACATCGGTCACCTGTCGCGTTTCGGTGATTACGCCAAGCGAATTCACAACATTTGAAACGGTCTCTGCGCTGTCAAGGTCGCTCGCCATAAAATAACCGCTTTTTATTGTAACATCATCGGTAAAACGGCTTGTGTTTTCCTGATCTTTAATATTAAAGCTGTTGAGTCGGCAATTTACGGCGTTATCAAGTGTTTTCCTTTCGGCGCATGCCACAGCGTTGCCGTCCACAAAAAGCATTGCCGCTTCGACAATGCAATCGGTGTTGTTTATTATTGAGTCGGCAACCTCTACGGTATTATTTATATTTTCGCCGAAAACCAGAGCCGTGTTGAATTTCGGTTGTGCCAGCGCCTGTTCGATATTTTCGCCCTCAACCATACTTACAACAAGATGAATTGCCTCGCTGAATTGTTTTTTACTGCTTACCGTAGCGATTATTCGGCCGCTGTAATCAACCCTGTATGCTATGCGGGCACCTGTAAATGAAAGGCTTGCCACTATTGAAAGAACCGCAACAAAAGCAAAAAACGCTTTTTTTACCCTGTTTGAGCTATTGCCGATTTTATATGCAAAAGCCTTAAAGCTTTTTAAAACACTTAATAATATATTCTTAAAAATAGCGCATCCTCCTTTCAAAAAATTACAACTTTGTAACACTTTACCTTACTATTATACCAAAAGGTTACAAAATTGCAACCTTTTTCTTAAATATTTTAAAAGTTTTTATTTTTCGGCACAAAAAACGGCTGCACGGTAAACTGCCGTGAGCCGTTTTTTAATGTTAAGATTTTATAAAATCGTTTTATTTTTTTAAAATAATGACATCTGATTTGTATCTGGTAAATCGGCAAGAGCGCCGAGATCCGCAAGATTTTGAATAATGGTTTTCGAAACGCCTGCCTCTACCGCAAAATCCTCGCGCGACACATAGTTGCCCTTTTGCGCCGCATCGTAAATTGAGTACGCCGCCTTTTCACCCACACCCGAAAGCGCGCCGAAGGGAAGTCGCATTTTGCCGTTTTCGGGCAGATACTTCATAGCGTGCGAATGCCTAATATCGATAGGCAATATTTCAATACCGCGTGCCATCATCTCGTTAAAAACAAGCAATGTATCATAGGTATCAAGCTCTTTTTTTGCCGCCTCTTTACCCTTTGCCCTAATCTCATTCATTTTGGCAAGCACCGCGCCCCTGCCCTTTATAACGGTAGGAACATCAACATCTTCGGGTCGGGCGGTAAAGTAAGCGCAATAAAATTCAAGCGGACGGTAAACCTTGTACCAACCGAGTCTTATTGCCGAAATAACATAAGCCGCCGCGTGAGCTTTGGGGAACATATACTTGATTTTACCGCAGGAATTTATGTACCAATCGGGCACGCCGACGGCGCGCATATCGTCTTCCATAGCGTTCCAGTCCTCTTGCGACACCTTTTTCTTGGCAACCAAGCCCTTACGCACCGTTTCGGTAATTTTAAAGGCTCTGCCCTCGTCCATACCCTGATGTATAAGGTAAACCATTATGTTGTCACGGGTGCCTATAACCTCTGAAATTGTGCAGGTACCGTCTTCAATAAGGTCTTTGGCGTTACCGAGGTAAACATCGGTGCCGTGCGACAGACCCGATATCTGCAACAGGTCGGAAAAGTTTTTGGGTTTACAGTCAACAAGCATTCCGCGAACAAAAGACGTACCGAATTCAGGCAGACAGAAGGTACCTGTTTTTGACTCGATTTCTTCAGCCGACACACCCAAAGCCTCGGTAGATGTGAAAAGGCTGTAAACCTTTGGGTCGCTCATTGAAACGGTATTTACATCAATACCCGTATATTCGTAAAGGTATTTGTAGGTGGTGGGCACAACATGGCCGAGCTCGTCAAGCTTCAGAATAGTATCGTGAATCGAATGGAAATCGAAGTGGGTTGTTATAATATCGCTGTTTACATCGTCTGCGGGGTGTTGCACAGGGCAAAAATCATAAATAGTCTTATCACGCGGCACAATAATCATACCCGCAGGGTGCTGACCTGTGGTGCTTTTAACCTGTGCATGCTCTACCATTGACGCCAAACGGTTAAGCTCGGGCTGACTTAAGCTTATATTCATTTTTTCGGCATAGGCCTTTGCAAATCCAAAGGCTGTTTTTTCGGCTATGGTCGAAATTGTACCCGCCTTGAAAACATTTTCTTCACCGAACAGAGTTTTGGTGTAATCTTGTATTGTGTTCTGCACCTCATCTGAAAAGTTAAGGTCAATATCGGGCACCTTGTCGCCCTTAAAGCCCAAAAAGGTTTCAAACGGAATGTCGTGACCGTCACGGTTAAGCGGCGTATTGCAGTGAGGGCAATTTTTTTCGGGCAGGTCAAAGCCCGAGCCTACCTCGCCCTTTAGGAAAAACTCGCTGTACCGGCACTCGGGGCAAACATAGTGCGGCGGCAGCGGATTGACTTCCGAAATGCCCATTGCTTTTGCTACAAATGAACTGCCGACACTGCCGCGTGAACCTACCGTATAGCCGTCGTCATTGCTCTGCTTTACCAATCGATAAGCAGATAAATACAACGTGGAAAAATCATGCTTTGTGATGCTTCCCAGCTCTTTTTCCAATCTGGCTTCGACGATCTCCGGCAAGGGGGCGCCATAAATATCCTCTGCCCCTTTACGCGCAATGGAACAGATAAGCTCATCCCCATTTTCCTCCCTGGGCGCAGCCGTATCCTGTGGATAAGGGCCAAAGCCTGTTTCAATGGTATCTACTATGCGATTGGGCGCGTTTACAACCACCTCCATCGCCTCATCTTCTCCCAGGTAGGCAAACTCATCCAGCATTTCCTGGGTGGTATGCAGATACAGCGGAGGCTGCTGATCAGCGTCCGTAAATCCTTGCCCGCTCATCAAGATACGACGCACATATTCATCCTGTGGCTTGATGAAGTGTACATCGCCCGTAGCCACCGTCGGAATTCCTTTTTCCCTACCCAACGCAATGATCTTTCGGTTGATGTTCTGCAGATCTTCTTCGCTATGGACCCAAAAGCCATCTCTATCGTCACGCAGCAAAAAGGCATTGTTTCCAATGGGCTGTACTTCAAGGTAATCGTAAAAATCCACCAAATGCCTTTGCGTCGTCTCATCCAATTTTCCAAGAACAG
>CAJMBP010000047.1 GCA_905211675.1 uncultured Oscillospiraceae bacterium | reverse complement strand
TGACGAGGCTGATTGCAGGGTTGACTATATAATAACCCACGAACCGCCGTCAAGGGTTAAGAGCGCAATGCTTTTGCGCAGGGGCGGAAATGACAGCGTTAACAAGCTTAACGGTTATCTTGAAGAAATAGGCAGATCGTGCTCATACCGTCATTGGTATTTCGGTTCGCTTCACGAGGACCGCGTTATCACAGAGCATCACACCTGTGTTTTCAAAAAGCTTTTGCCGATAGAGAGCAATTCTAAAAACTTGTAATTTCTCGTAAATTATGCTATAATAATCAAATCATATTATTTTGGAGGTTGTTATATTGAACACCGACAGACTGTGCCCCGGTTGTATGAATGACAACGGCGGCGAAAAAATATGCAGTATATGCGGATATGATATGTCAAGCCAAAACGGTAAGAATTGCCTACCCGTAAAGTTCTTATTGTCGGAACGCTATGTTATAGGCAAGGCGTTATCCGAAAATACCGAGGGGATCACCTACCTTGCGTGGGACAATTCCGCAGATACGGCGGTAAATATTAAAGAATATTACCCTAAAGATATTTCGGTTCGAAATCCCGATAAAACCGTGTCGGTAGTTTCGGGCAACGAGTTTGTTTTTAATGAAGGACTTATGGAATTCATTGAAATAAATAAAAAGCTTATCGCAACCGAACTGCCCGCGATTATACCCGTTCTTACGGTTTTTGAAGATAACGGCACGGTTTATGCCGTAACTCCGGTTATTTCGGCAATAACATTGCAAAGCTTTCTTGACCGTAACGGCGGAAGTTTACGGTGGGAGCAGGCTCGTCCGCTGTTTTTACCGCTTATTGATACCGTTAAGGGATTACACGAAATGGGTATTATTCACGGCGGAATATCACCCGAAACCGTTATGATAGGCCGCGACGGTAAACTGCGTCTCGGCGGCATTTGCATACCTCGTCTGCGCCGCGTTAATACCGACAGCCCTGCCGAGCTTTACAGCGGTTACGCCGCTTTAGAGCAATACGGCAAAATCGAAGCCTCTGTAGATTGTTACAGCGATGTTTACGCTATAAGCGCAACGCTGTTCCGTGTTTTAATAGGCGTTGCACCGCCTAATGCCGAATCAAGAACGCATGGCGACAGCCTTTCGATTCCGGCAAAATTTGCCGACGAACTGCCCCGTCAGGTGCTGGTGGCTATTGCCAACGGTATGCAGCTTGAAGTCAAAAACCGTACAGACAGCATAGACACCTTTAAAAACGAGCTTGTTTACGGCGAAACACAGGAGAACATTCGCCGCGCGGCAACCAACCGAGCCGCAGAGCAAAAGGCAAAAGAAGCGGTAAAGAAGCCCGAAAAAAAATCGGGCGGCAGTGTAAAATATGCCGCAATTTCATGTGGTGTAACCGCAGCTGTGTTTGTGGTTATAGCAATAATTTTGTGCTTTACCGTCTTTAAGGATGAGCTTTTCGGCAAACATGATGTTTTATATAACACTTCAGATGAGGTGTCAATACCGAGCGTGCCTTCAATAGGGGATGTTGACCCGAACGCCGCAGAGTCGGTTATTTTATATCAGGTGCCTGACCTTTCGGGAAAATATTATTATCAGCTTGCCGATGACGAGGCCTATGAACGCTTCAAATTCAGCATAAAGGGTAAGGAGTATTCCGACAAATACGCTCGCGGAATGATTTGCGCACAATCGGTCGAAGCCGGTAAAGAGGTTGAAAACGAAACCGAAATACAGGTAACAATAAGTTTAGGACCTAAGGAAGTAGCGGTTGCAAATGTAATCGGTCTTGATGAAATGAGCGCAAAAATGGAACTGCTTAAACAGGGCTTTTTGTATGAAAATATAGAGGTTGTCGAAAAATACGACGCCGATAAGGAACCCGGTATGGTGCTTGAGCAGTCGCCCGAATACGGCGAAAAAACCACCGCCGAAGCAGTAGTAAGAATTTATGTCAATTCTTATAAGGGCGATGTTTCCGATATTAACTGATAGGTCTTACCGTTATTTTACATACTTTTAAATTATACTGAATGGGTGTGAGCTATTGATTACGGTTTTACTTGCGGTTTTTAACGGCGAAAGATATTTAAAACAGCAGATTGACTCAATACTTTCGCAAACCGTAACCGATATAAAAGTCGTTATACGCGATGACGGTTCAATTGACGCTTCGCCCCGCATAATTGATGATTACTGTAGTAAATATCCGCAAATAATTTCAAAGCTTGAGGGTAAGCCTACGGGCAGTGCAAAGCAGAATTTTTCGGAATTGTTATATAAAACCGATGATGACTATATTATGTTTTGCGACCAAGACGATGTATGGTTGCCCGAAAAGGCAGAAAAAACTCTTGCCGCCGTTCGCAATGCAGAGGGCGAAAACCGTGAAATACCCGTGCTGGCGCACAGCGATTTAAAGGTTGTCGACCAAGATTTGAATGTAATTTCAAATTCATTTTTTGAATTTCAGCGTTTAAATCAGAATAACATCACACTGCCGAAATTATTGGTTCAAAATTATGTCACCGGCTGTACCGTTATGATAAATCGTGCCTTAAAGCAGATGTGCGGCAGAATACCCGAAGAATGTGTTATGCACGATTGGTGGCTGGCGCTTGCGGCGCAGTTATTCGGAAAAATAATTTGCATACAAGAGCCTACGATGCTTTACCGTCAGCACAGCGAAAATCAGGTCGGAGCAAAAGCCGCTTACGGTATGGCGCTTATAAGGCGCAAGCTTCAAACGCTTGACGAAGTCAAAAAAAATTACAATGCGACATATAATCAGGCTCAAGCCCTGCTTAACTGCTACCGAGGGCGGTTAAATCAAAATCAATTTGAAATTCTGCAAGCCTATGTTAAAATGCAGAAAATGCACAAGCTAAAAAAGATACGCACAATGCAAAAATACGGCTTTAAAAAGGGAACGCGTCTTCGCGTGATAGGTCAGTATTTTTTAATGTAGAAAGGAATTGTTATGAATACCTTAAAAAAATCAATTGCGCTGTTCACGGCAGTTTTACTAACGCTGTTTTTTGTCGGCTGTGCCGAAAAGCATGACGAATACGACGATTTTAAGCCTGTCGGTGTGTATATAATAGACCGTATAGGCGATGAAAAATATGAAACCGATATTGACAATGCCGACTACGCCCAAAAAATGCTTGACGAATTTAAAAAGCTTAACATTGACACCGATGTCGAGGGCGAAATGGGAAGCGCATACCTTTATATGCGGTTTTACGATGAAAATGAAGATACATTTTTAATATTTACTATTTATGAAAACGGTTCTTGCTGTTTGGGTGAAGATTATGAAGATTTTTACAAGGTAACCGACGGCAGACAAAAATATATAGATTTGTGCGACCTATACTCCTCGTTTGAGGAAAAGTAATAAGACATCAAAAAATCTTCTGCGCTCGGGCAGAAGATTTTTTGTTTACAGTATTATCAGTTTTTTATCGCTTTTTGTAAGGTTTATACAGCCGCTGTCGGTTACATAAACCATATCCTCTATTCTTACGCCGAATTTATTTTCAATATAAATTCCGGGTTCTACTGTGACTGTATTACCGACTTTTAATCGGGCTTTGCAGTTTGGCGACAGTGTGGGTGATTCGTGAATATCAATGCCCACGCTATGACCGAGCGAATGACCGAAGCAGCCCTTGTAGCCGGCATTGTAAATAATGTCACGGGCAACCTTGTCTATGTCGGCACAAATGTCGCCCGCTTTTATGGCGTTGCAGGCAGAAATTTGCGCTTTAAGCACGGTGTCATACACCGCTTGCTGTTCTTCGCTTACGCCGCCTACCGCTACCGTGCGCGTCATATCACTGCAATAGCCGTTTACCTTTGCGCCAAAGTCCATTGTTACAAAATCGCCATTTTCGATTTGTTTGTCGGTGGGTACGCCGTGCGGCAGAGAAGAATTTTTACCCGATACCACAATAAAGTCAAACGATACTCCGTCGGCACCGAGACTGCGCATAAAAAATTCCATATCGAGCATAATCTGTTTTTCGGTTCTGCCCACGGTAATACGCGGCAATATATAGTCAAAGGTTTTTTCGGTTATGTCTTGCGCTTCTTTAATAAAATTAAGCTCGCGTTCCGATTTAACGGCTCGCATTTCAAAAATGGCGCGTTCTAAATTGTTTTCTTTTGAAATTTCAATCTGCTCAAATAAACTGCGGTAGTGATTGTGTTTAGAAAGACTTACAAACGAAGGCTCAATAAACAGGGTTTTAATTTTTTCCTGCTTGCATAAATTATATATGTCTGCGTCACCCTTATCGTAAAGAACAACATCACAGCTTTTTACCGCAGACTTTGCCTTTTCGAAATATCTGAAATCGGTAAAAAATACGGCTTTGCTTTCGGTTATTAAAACCGCGCCTGCGCTTGAAGCAAATTCGGTGAGATAAAACCTGTTTGAATCGCTTGTAACCAAAAAGGCTTCACCTTTATTTAAAGCTTGCTGTAATTCTGCTATGCGTTCATAAATCATTTTATCACCTTAAAAGTTTATTTACAAAATTAGGTTAATTTTTTCAAAATTTCAGAATATAATTAAAACAACGGATAAATCCGTGCTATGTACATAAGCCGATGTCGCGGCAAAAGCTGTGAATAAGCCGACGGCAAGTGTACCGAATACGGCATAGTGTTAAAAAAGATTACTTGGGCGCAATCCAAAGGCGGATTGCGCCCAAGACGATTTTAGAGGGCTGCTTTTATAGCGGCAAGCAATTCGCCGTATTCCTCAAATGCGGGCACCTGCGGATAATCCTTTTTAATTTTTTCGGTAGATTTGAAAAGAAATCCCGCTTTACTGTTAAGTATCATACCGAGGTCATTAAAGCTGTCACCCGCGGCTATTGTGTCAAAACCACAGGATTGCAGAGCTTTGACGGTGGTAAGCTTTGATTTTTCACATCTCATTTTATAACCGGTTATTTCACCGCTTTCATTAACTTCGAGTGTGTTACAGAAAATGGTGGGCATACCGAGCTTTTTCATAAGTGGCGCCGCAAATTGCTCAAAAGTATCACTCAAAATAATAACCTGCGTCACACTGCGTAGCTCATCCAAAAATTCTTTTGCACCGTCCATAACATCTATTTTTTCAATAACGGCCTGAATTTCTTTAAGGCCTAAATTATGTTCCTTTAAAATGTTCAGGCGGTATTTCATAAGCTTGTCATAATCGGGTTCGTCACGCGTGGTTCGCTTAAGTTCGGGAATACCCACCTCATTTGCAAATGCAATCCAAATTTCAGGCACTAAAACGCCTTCCATATCCAAACATACTACATTCATTTTTACTACCTCACTTTAACCGAATTACAATAAATATGCAGGAAGGTCATGATCCTTTACTGCAAGCACACGGAATTTTTCTTCATGTATATCGTAGGATACGGCAGCCTTCTTTGTTTTTGAAAGCTCCGCGTAAATGCGGTTAACCTCCGCTTTATTTTCTGCGGTTATTACAGCCGCGTTTATTTGTGTAATACCAAGCTCTTTTGCGGCATACAAGCGGCGGTATCCGTCTATAAGCCACGCATCGCCTTTGGCAGTTACGCAAACAAGCACGGGGCAGAGTATTCCGCGTTTTTCAATGCTTTGTTTTAAAGACTCTATATCGTCGGGTGTTTTAGCCGCATTTAAAATACCAATACTTTCAACCGAAAAACTTGAAACACTCACTGCGGTATGTTCTGCGGTTTTTTCTTTTACTGCGGTATTGGCACTTACCGCGCGGGCTATACTGCTTTTACCTATTGACAAGTGAAACAACCTCCTTTGTAAGAGCGTTATATTCTTTTGCACTTCTGGCAGACGGTTTAAATACCGCCACCGGTAAAGAGGCGTCCTGCGCCCACTCTACCGAGCTGTCGGTGCGAATGTAATTCTGAAACAGATGAACACCGTCGGCGTTTTGCAGAGTTTCGATTGTCTGCTTAAAATAATTCTTTCGGGAGTCAACCTTTGTAACGGCGATGCCCAGCAGTGAAAGCTCTGGGTTGATTTGCTTTACGGTGTTTAAAAACTCAAACATATTGGCAAGGCCGAAAAGCCCCCACGGGCTTGCCTCGACCGGTATTATAATGTAATCGGACGCGCACAGCATATTCATCACCCAGCCGCCCAGCGTCGGGGGTGCGTCCATTAAAATAAAGTCATATTGACCGCTTTTTTTAACATTTTCAAGACATTTTTTAAGTATAAGCTCGCGTTGCCATTTAGAAAAAAGGTCAAACTCAATATTGCTCATCAGGCTTGAAGAAAGCACCATATCTAAATTATCGTAGTTTGTCGGCGTTATGTAGTCGGCAATATCATTTTGATTTGTAACAGCCGAATAAATATTATTGCCGTTTTGGGCGGCTTGCAACACATCGTCTTCTGAAAAAATCGATAACGACAGATTCATTTGCATATCGCCGTCTATCAGCAGAACTTTATAGCCCAATTTAGACAGTTCATACCCCACATTACAGCAGGTGGTTGACTTTCCGCTGCCGCCTTTGTTGTTTGCAAAGCAGATGGTTACGGTATTTTTCAATGTAAACACCTTCCTTTATATAGTTATATTATATTATCTTACCGCTTTAAAGTCAATAACGGCAATGTTAAACCGATTGTGAAAATTATTGCAATCGGTTTTTTCTTTTTTTGTATTTTTTGTTTAAAAGATGGCAAAGATATAAATAATCTTATTTGAAGGGAAAATCTGTTATGAAAAGGTTTATATCGTTAGCATTAAGCATGGCATTTTTACTTTTGTCGGCAGGCTGTTCGGACGGCGGCAAGGCGGATGTTTATTTTTTGAATTTCAAGCCTGAATCTGCAAAGGTATATAATCAAATTGCCGATAAATACGAGGAGGAAACAGGCGTTAAGGTAAAGGTGGTAACTGCCGCCGCAAACACCTATGAGCAGACCTTAAAGTCGGAAATTGCAAAATCAAATGCACCGACAATATTTCAGGTCAACGGCCCTATAGGCTACCAGTCATGGAAAGATTATTGTCTTAATATTGAAGGCAGTAATTTCGCAGGCCTTTTAAGCGATGACACACTTGCCATAAAAGACAATAACGGCAACGGAGTTTATGCCGTACCTTATGTTGTAGAGGGCTACGGAATTATATATAACGACGCGATAATGAAAAAATATTTTGCACTCACAGATCGTTCTACAAATATTGAAAGCGCAGAACAAATAAACAATTTTGATACGCTTAAAGCCGTCGTTGAAGATATGACTGCTCACAAAAGCGAGCTTCAGATAGAGGGCGTTTTTGCATCAACCTCGCTTTCAAGCGGTGAAGATTGGCGTTGGCAGACACATCTTCTTAATGTTCCGCTTTATTATGAACTGCGCGACAGCGAAGATTACGCAGACCCGACTGTTGCCGGTCTTAACGCAAAGCAAATTGCATTCAGATATGCGGCAAACTTTAAAAATCTATTCGACCTTTATATAAATAACTCTATTACCGAAAAGGGATTGTTAGGCTCAAAATCTACAAGCGATTCCATGGCGGAATTTGCGCTCTCCCGCGTTGCAATGGTGCAAAACGGCAACTGGGCTTGGTCGCAGATTAAGGATGTAAAGGGTAATACCGTATCGGAAAAAGATATTAAGTTTCTGCCGCTTTATATAGGCGTTGACGGTGAAGAAGGGCAGGGCCTTTGCATAGGCACCGAAAATTACCTTGCCATAAACAAAAACGCAACCGAAGACCAGCAGAAAAAGTCGCTTGACTTTTTATATTGGCTTTTCAGCAGTGAGACGGGCAAAAATTTTGTGACAAACGAACTTGATTTTATTACTCCCTTTAACAGCTTTACCGAAGACGAACTGCCTAATGACCCGTTGGCACGTGAGGTTGTGCGTTATATGAATGACGGCAATTTAACTGCAGTTCCGTGGATATTCACATCTTTTCCGAGTGAAGTGTTTAAAACCGAGGTCGGCGGTGCGTTGCTTGCGTATGTTCAGGGCGACCGCGAGTGGCAGGATGTAGAAAACACGGTTAAATCAATGTGGAAGAGTGAAAGAAAGTGAAAAGTGCCTCTAAAAAATGGTTTGCAGTATTTGTACTTCCTACCTTTATAGCATTTTGCATAGCTTTTTTAGTGCCTTTTATTATGGGTCTTTACCTCTCGTTTTGCGAATTCAGAACGGTAAGCGACGCTCGGTTTGTGGGACTTCAAAACTATATAAAGGCATTTACCGCAAACAGCGATTTTTTGAATTCGCTGTGGTTTACCGTTAAATTTGCCTTTGCAACCGTAATTATAACAAATGTAACGGCTTTTTTGTTGGCGCTGTTGCTTACGCGCGGAATACGCGGTACAAATTTATTCAGAACAGTGTTTTTTATGCCGAACCTTATAGGCGGTATTGTGCTCGGTTATATTTGGCAGCTTATTATTAACGGCATACTCTATAATTACGGCTACTCAATAACATCAAAGGCTGTTTTCGGGTATTGGGGGTTGGTTGTGCTGTCGGCTTGGCAGATGATAGGGTATATGATGATCATCTACATTGCCGGCATACAAAATATATCCGCCGCAGTGCTTGAAGCCGCCAGGGTAGACGGCGCAGGCTCTATTCGTACGCTTTTCAATATTATAATACCGTCGGTTATGCCGTCTGTAACCATTTGTCTTTTTCTTACAATCACAAATTCATTTAAACTGTTTGACCAAAATTTAGCCCTTACCGCAGGCGCGCCCTCAAAGCAGACTCAAATGGTGGCGCTTGATATATATAACACCTTTTACGGCAGAGTAGGCAATGAGGGCGTCGGTCAGGCAAAAGCGGTGGTTTTCTTTGTGATTGTTGCCGTTGTAGCGCTGTTGCAATTGTATTTGACAAAGAGCAAAGAGGTAGAAAGCTGATGAAAAAAGTAAATTTTTCAAACATTGTTATATTTATCTTTTTAGCCGCCTTAAGCTTTGTGTTTTTAATACCGATAATTACAGTGGTGCTTAATTCCTTTAAAGATAAATTTTCAATAAGTCAGACCCCGTTTGTATTGCCAAACCGCGATATTTTTGCGGGAATTGAAAATTATATTTCGGGTATCAACGATACAGGGTTTGTATCTGCGCTTTTGTGGTCGCTTTTTATTACCGTCGCGTCGGTTTTTATAATTGTTTTATTTACCGCAATGACCGCTTGGTATATAACCCGAATAAAAACTCGGTTTAATATTTTGCTTTACTATTTATTTGTATTTTCGATGATAGTGCCTTTTCAAATGGTTATGTTTACAATGTCGAAAATCGCAAATGTTTTGAGTCTTGATAATCCCATTGGTCTTGTTTTAATTTATTTGGGCTTTGGCGCGGGGCTTTCGGTTTTCATTTATTCGGGCTTTGTAAAAACAATACCGTTGAGCCTTGAAGAAGCAGCAATTATAGACGGCTGCAATGTTTTTCAAACCTTTACTCATGTGGTGTTTCCTATGTTAAAGCCCACCGCTATAACGGTTGCTATTTTAAATACTATGTGGGTATGGAACGATTATCTTTTGCCTTACCTTGTAATAGGCAGTGATTATAAAACAATACCGATAGCGGTGCAGTATTTAAAGGGCGGTTACGGCTCGGTCGGTATGGGCGCTATGATGGCGATGCTTGTGCTTTCAATAGTACCTGTCGTAATCTTTTATTTAAGCTGTCAAAAATATATTATCAAGGGAGTTGCCGCGGGTGCCGTCAAGGGATAAGCGCTTAAAAAGATACAGCGGTGTGCTGTGTGCCGTGTCATCGTTGCCGTCAAAATACGGCATAGGCACATTCGGCGAGTCTGCATACAGATTTATCGACTTTTTGCGTGACGCGGGGCAATGCTTTTGGCAGATATTACCGCTTAATCCCTTGGGGGAAGGCAATTCGCCCTACAAGTCGGTATCGTGTTTTGCAGGCGAACCGCTTTATATCGATTTAGATTTTCTTGTGCGCGACGGTCTGCTTTCGGCGGATGAAATAGGTGAATACAAGGCTTCTGACGCCGTTGATTATAAAAGGGTAAAAAAGTTTAAAATCCCATTGCTTATAAAGGCGGCAGAAAATTTTGACACAAACAGCCGCGGGTATAAAAACTTTTTAAAGCAAAACGACAGTTGGTTAAACGGGTACAGCACCTTTGCCGCGGCTCTTGATATATACAAAACACATAAAATCACAGATTTACCCGACGGTATAAAATATCAACTGCCCGATGATTTGAAAAAATTTAAAGAAAAGCACAGCAGTGAAATATTATTTCATAAAATAATGCAGTATTTTTTTTACTGTCAGTATTTTGAACTTAAAGCTTACGCAAATAAAAACGGCGTTAAAATTATAGGCGATATACCTTTTTATGTGTCGCCCGACAGTGCAGATGTGTGGGAAAACCCCGATGATTTTAAGGTGGGGCGTGATTTCACACCTACCGAGGTGGCAGGTGTACCTCCCGATATTTTCTCGTCAAGCGGTCAGCTTTGGGGCAACCCTATTTATAATTGGCAAAATATGAGGCGAAATGAATACAGGTGGTGGCAAAGCAGACTTTTGTTTTGTAAAGACCTGTACGATGTTTTGCGTATTGACCATTTCAGAGCCTTTGCCGACTATTACAGTATTCCTTACGGCAGTCCAACTGCCGCAAGCGGCAGTTGGCAAAAGGGTGAAGGTATTGCTTTTTGGAATAAAATGACCCAAAAGATAGGGGATATCAACATTATTGCGGAAGACTTGGGCGGAGAGGACGACGCCGAGGTTATTTCGCTTTTAAAGCATACCGATTTTCCGAATATGAAAATTTTGCAGTTTGGTTTTACGGGCGATATACAAAACAACTTTTTGCCGCAAAATTACGGTTATAACTGCGTTTGCTACACCGGCACGCATGATAACGACACAACGCTTGGGTGGTATAAAAGTATCGACCGAAAGCAAAGAATTATGTTTGATATGCTTGTGAAAGATTTTAACATCGAGGTCTCTCACAGAATGATACGAGCCGCCGTAAAATCTCCTGCAATGCTTTGCATTATACCCATGCAGGATTTGCTTTGCCTTGACAGCAGTGCCAGAATGAATACCCCCGGAACCTCTCACGGTAACTGGCAGTGGCAAATGAAGAGTGATGATATAAGCGCAGATACAGCAACACTGCTTAAAAGATTAACAAAAGAACGAAATTGACTGTGTTTTAAAAGAAAAAGCACTTGCCGTATTGAAGCAAGTGCTTTTATAGATCTTATTAAATCAGTCTGCGCGATATTTTTTGCGTGCGGTATAGCTTGTGTGCAGATCGTGGTGAGCCTTGTGACCGCCAAAACCGTCATACCATTCGCTGTAAAGAGTTTTAATAACGGGTGATTCGTGCGATTTACGAAGCGTGCTTGCCTTATCGGCGTCATAAAGCGCTTTGGCTCTGACTGCCTTAAGGTCAACAGTGTCGCGAACCGACTGCGGCTGAATTGGCTGGCC
>CAJMBP010000046.1 GCA_905211675.1 uncultured Oscillospiraceae bacterium | reverse complement strand
TGTTTTAACCCTTATTGCAGGCACCGTTTGCATGGTAATACCTAATCTGCCTAATTGGATAGGAATTATCGCCTGCTTTGTAATTTTAGGCTTTAATGCAATCTCACTTGTTAAGGCAAGCGCCGCGGCAGAAATTGTATCTGCAACCGATGATAAAATCAAATCGCAAACCTCTTTTATAAAATCGCTTACGGTTGATTCCGAAGGCTTGATTGCCCGTGCCGCAACGCCCGAAGCAAAAGCAGCCTGCAAAAAGGTTTATGAGGCAGTTCGCTATTCCGACCCGATGTCAAACGACGGACTTTCCGGAATAGAAAGTGAAATCGCAATCAAATTTAATCAGTTTGCCACGGCGGCAAACGCTGACGATAAGGATATTAACACCGTTGCAGATGAATTGATTGTTTTGATAACCGATAGAAACAAAAGATGTAAGCTTTTAAAGTGAGGAGAATAAACCGTGTCCGTATTTAAGTGTAAAATGTGCGGGGGCACAATCGAATTTGAGCAGGGGGCAACTGTCGGCGTATGCGACAGCTGCGGCACAAAGCAAACCCTGCCCGCCTTGACAATGACAAAAAGGCGAACCTTTATGATCGTGCAAACCATTTTCGTCGCAATAATGAATTTGATAAAGCTATGGGCATCTATGAGCAGATACTCAACGAAGATAATACTGATGCCGAGGCGTATTGGTCGCTGGTGCTTTGCCGTTACGGTATTGAGTACGTTGAAGATCCTTCTTCTCATAAGCGTATCCCTACTGTAAACAGAGCTCAGTTTACATCTATCTTCGATGATGATAACTATAAGTCTGCATTACAGTACGCAGATGGTTATCAACGCAGTATTTACGAGGAAGAAGCCAAGGCTATCAACGAAATTCAAAAGGGTATTCTTGAAATTTCAAACAAAGAAGAGCCATTTGATGTGTTTATCTGCTACAAAGAAACTGACAATTCCGGCAGAAGAACTCCGGATAGCGTTTTAGCAAATGATCTTTATCATCAGTTAACTCAGGAAGGGTTCAAAGTCTTCTTTGCCCGTATTACATTGGAAGACAAGCTCGGCTCTGCTTATGAACCCTATATTTTTGCCGCCCTTAACAGTTCAAAGGTGATGGTGGTTCTCGGCACGAAACCGGAGTATTTCAACGCCGTATGGGTAAAGAACGAATGGAGCCGTTACCTTGCGCTTGTAAAGCAGTCGGGCGGTAAAAAGGTTTTAATTCCCGCGTATCGCGATATGGACCCATACGACCTGCCCGAAGAATTTTCACACCTTCAGGCGCAGGATATGTCTAAGCTCGGCTTTATGCAGGACTTGATCCGTGGTATCAAAAAGATTGCACAGGCAGACACCCCTAAAACAACCGTTGTCAAAGAAACAGTAATCAGCGGAGGAAATGCCAACACTGCTCCGCTTTTGAAGCGCGCCTTTATGTTCCTGGAAGATGGCGATTGGAACTCTGCCAACGAATACTGCGAAAAGGTACTGGATATTGATCCTGAAAACGCCTCTGCCTATTTGGGCAAATTATTGTCCGAATTAAGGGTAAGAAAGCAGGAATCTTTAAAAGACCAAGCAGAACCCTTTGATCATAACAATAATTATCAAAAAGCCGTCCGCTTTGCTGACGAGAAGTTAAAGTCCGCACTTACGGGCTACATTGAACATATCAATACCCGCAATGAAAATGCCCGCCTTGATAGTATCTATACCCGTGCAAAAAATGCGATGTCTGCGGCAAATACCGAGAGTGCTTATAAGGAAGCAGCGTATCTCTTTGAATCCATTGATGAATATCAAGATTCTGCCGTTCTTGTACAGTCATGCTACGAAAAAGCGGAGATAGCAAGAAAGGATGCCATTCTCTCCGAAGGCAAATCTAAAATGAGCGGTGAGGTTATATCCAATTACGAAGCCGCCATAAAACTGCTTGAATCTATCTCCGGTTGGAAGGATGCCGATGAAAAGATTTACACCTGCCAAAAGAAGATAGAGGAAATCAAGGCAAAGGCAGAGGCAGATCGTTTAGAAAAAGAACGCCAAGCGGAAATTGCACGCAAAGAAGCAGAACGCATTGCAAAACGAAACAAGAAAATTGCCATTATCACAACCCCTATCGTTTGCGCTGTTATTGCTTTTATAATCGTTTTGAATACTGTTATTATTCCTAACGGCAAATACAACGATGCGATGGCGCTGATGGATGCAGGAAAATATGGCGAAGCAATATTAGTGTTTGAGGCACTTGAAGGATATAAAGACAGTGCTAATAAAATCGAGGAATGCAATATTAATATATATGGCGAAGAAGTATGGAATAAAGTTAAAAGCGTAAATGTTGGAGATACATATAGATTTGGTTCGTATGAGCAGGACAATAATAAATCTAACGGTCAAGAAGACATCGAGTGGCTGGGTTTGGCAAAAGAAGGAACAAAAATCCTTGTTATTAGCAAAGAAGCCCTTGACTGCAAGCCATACAATACAAGCTATACGGGCGTTACTTGGGAGACCTGCACACTTCGTAAGTGGTTAAATAATGATTTTATTAATGCGGCATTTTCTGCCGAAGAAAAGGCGATGATTCCTACAGTGACCGTTTCTGCAGATAAGAACCCCTACTATAGCACCAATCTGGGCAATGCAACGCAGGATCAAGTATTCTTACTCAGTATAACAGAAGTCAATAAGTATTTCAGCTCCGATAGTGCAAGACAGTGTAAGCCTACGGATTATGCAGTTGCTAATGGCGCTTGGGAAAGCGACAGTGGCAACTGCTGGTGGTGGCTGCGGTCGCCCGGCTACTATCAGTATTATGCCGCCTATGTCGACATTGACGGCACTGTCGACGAGATCGGCTACGGTGTCCGCTACGGTGATCGTGCCGTTCGCCCCGCTTTGTGGATCGATCTAAACTCTTAAATCTTCAAATCTCAAATCATCCACTCAGCGCAGTAGGCGCAAATTATAAGATAACAATTTAATCGTTTTAAGGAGTTAAAAACTATGTTTTACGGAATGACATATAATAAATTTAGAGAAGAAATTGTGAAAGATTTCGAAACCGTTAGTAATTCGTTTGAAAATGAATATGACGCTCTTGATTTTGCCAATAAAAGTTGGCTGAATGAAAATGAATATCAAGGTGAATACCACCGTTTGTTAGTGGTAATCGATGCAACCGATACAAATAAAGTTGCGTTTTTCCAATTCACTCATTATGATGTTTGTAACAATTTTGTTAAAAACAAAGAAAAAATAAGATGGTCAAATGATGATGAGAAAATTTGGAACGGCGACGCTAAAATGATGTAACATAATAACCCACACAAGCCGGAGCTTACCCCTCCGGCTTGTGTTTATAGGAGATATATGTATGAAAAATCATAAATCTTTTGTCAAAACATATAAATGGATTTTATTGGCAACAATGCTACTCGTGATAGTAGGATTTATTTCTATATATTTTATTTTTAGAGATGAATGCTTTATTTCGGCAGGGATTAATTTAAATAAAAGCGATTGGCTTGCCTTTATAGGAGGTTATCTGCCGTTTGCCGGAACATTATTCGTCAGTGTTATTACTGTTTTGCAAACTACATATTATAATGATAAAGAAGATTATAAGCAGGCAAAAGAGCGTATAAATAAAATACGGCCAATCTTCGCAGTTGATTTTTCGGATTTATGTAAAGACGAGGAAAAGTTCAAGATAACTATTTCTAATGTTGGAGAGTTCCCGATCAGTAATGTTGCTGTAAATGGGCATTATTTATATCAATTATTGCCTACTGGTAAGAAAAAGGAAATTGTATTCTCTTACTCTAACTCTGAAAAAACATAAACTATTAGAAAGTGAATATGAAAAGAGTGAAAACGGATATCCTAAAAATATTATCATTAATTATTAGGATATAGATGGTAATAGTATGTTTCAAATATTTGAAATGAAGCTGTTTGAGGGTGCGTATTACTATTCGCTTGAAAGTATAGAAAAATCACTATAATCATGTTCTGCAAATTAGAGTTGTTTATATTTTCATAAAAACACAAGACTCTGTTTTAAATTTAAAGCAGAGTCTTGCTGTATAATTACAAGTTAAATTTTTAATTATTCTTTTCGGCCTCGTATTTTGCTACGGCAGATTTAATTTTGTCGGCGGGGTCGAGCAGCTTGCTTATTGAGTTGTCGTTGTTAAGCGTGTCAACCAGCAGCGCTATATATTTTGACATATTAACACTGCAATACCACTCGCGTGAGAGAAGCTCGGGGGTTTGGTAAATCAGGTTGGTTGTGAAGACCTTATTAATAATGCCGTTTTTGTAGTATTCGTCGAACTTTTCAAGCCCCTCAACAAAAAGGCCGAAGGTTGAGAACACAAATATTCTGCCGGCGCCCCTTTCTTTAAGCTTGGCGGCAATATCAAGCATTGATTCGCCGCTTGAAATCATATCGTCAACAAGTATCAAATCTTTACCGGTAATATCGTTGCCCAAAAACTCATGCGCTTCAATGGGGTTGCGGCCGTTTACAACAACCGAGTAATTGCGGCGCTTGTAAAACATACCCAGCTCCAAGCCCAAAACGGAAGAATAGTAAATACATCTGCCCATACCGCCTTCGTCAGGCGATACAATCATGGTGTGCTCACGGTCAAGCTTAACATCGGGCACACTGCGAAGCAACGCCTTAATCATTTGGTATGCCGCCTGAACATTGTCAAAGCCGTCAAGCGGAATGGCGTTGTTAACGCGCGGGTCGTGCGCGTCAAAGGTGATAATGTTTTTAACGCCCATTGAAACAAGCTCTTGAAGAGCCATTGCGCAGTCCATAGACTCACGCGCGGTGCGGCGGTGCTGTCTGCCCTCGTAAAGCATGGGCATAATCACGCTTATTCGGCGCGCCTTGCCGCCGAAAGCCGCGATAATTCGCTTTAAATCTTGAAAATGGTCATCGGGGCTCATAGGAACCGTTTGACCGTACATCTTGTATGTAACGCTGTAATTAAAGCAGTCACAAATAATAAAGGCGTCAAGTCCCCGAGCCGAGTGGTGAAGAACAGCCTTGGCTTCACCTGTGCCGAAACGCGGGCAATTGGCGTCTATAACAAAAGATTGGTCGTCGTCTTCAATACTGCGCCACTGTTTAAGATAAAAATCTACCTGTGAAGAAATATCCTCACAGCCGCGCATACTGATAATCGCAAGGTCGCCGTAGGGCGTGTGTGTGAAATTGATACTTGACATATAAAATTCCCTCCGCAAGAAGCAATAAAGTTTTACAAAAATATTGTAACATATTTTTGACGACTTAAAAAGACTTTTTTTACAATTTTTTTACTTTTTTTAATAATTTATACGATATATAAAATTTAATTGATATTATTCTTACTTTATGATATAATTTAAACGATTATAAATGTTTGATTTTTGTAAGGAGATGTCAGATTATGCCAACCGTTACGCTGCTTGCACATACGCCTAACCCCGAAAAAACCGTGGCCTCTGCCGCAAAACTTTGTTACAGTTCTTCAAATATAACCGATTTATACGACGGTCTTACCGATGAAAAAGCCGCCGATTTTGTTGAAATGCTTTCCGAAATAGGCCATGAAAGCCCTACCGAGCACGCCTCGTTCACATTCGGAATAGAGGGCGTGTCGCGTGCTTTTTTAGCGCAGATGACCCGTCACAGAATGGCGTCTTACTCGGTAAAAAGTCAGCGTTATGTCAAAGAGGGCGCATTTGAGTTTGTTACACCGCCCGAGGTGTCTGCCGACCCCGAGGCGCTTGAAGCGTACAAAAAATCTATGGAGCTTGCACAGCAGTCTTATGACCGAATTGCCGAAATACTTACCGAAAAGCATAAAAAAACCTTTATGGAGCAGGGCAAGGACGAAAAAACCGCCGCAAGGCTCGCCTCTAAAAAGGCTATCGAAGACGCAAGATTTGTGCTTCCTAACGCGTGCGAAACAAAAATGGTTGTTACAATGAACGCAAGATCGCTTCACAACTTCTTCCGTCACCGCTGTTGTAACCGCGCCCAGTGGGAGATTCAGTCGGTTGCAAATCAAATGCTGGCGTTAGTGCTTGAAGTTGCGCCCGAGCTTTTCAAAAAAGCGGGTCCGCCTTGCTTTACAGGCCCCTGCCCCGAGGGTAAAATGAGCTGCGGCAAAGCAAAAGAGGTTAAAAAGTTTTATGAGGATATGAGAAACAATGGGTAAGCTTATTGTAATCGAGGGTCTTGACGGCAGCGGAAAGTCAACGCAGCTTGAATTGTTACCCGAAAATTTGCGTAAAAACGGAATTGACAGCAAAACGGTTTCTTTTCCCGATTATGACAGCGATTCAAGCGCACTTGTAAAAATGTATTTGAACGGCGAGTTCGGCAAAAAGCCCGACGATGTAAACGCTTACGCGGCTTCGCTTTTTTATGCGGTTGACCGCTTTGCCTCGTACAAAACAACTTGGGGGCAGTATTACAATAAAAACGGAGTTATTGTATCCGGCAGATACACAACCTCAAATGCGGTGCACCAAACTTCTAAAATGCCCGAGGCGGATTGGCAAGGCTTTCTTGACTGGCTTTATGACCTTGAATATAACAAGGTGGGTATTCCCAAGCCCGACAAGGTAATTTTTTTGGATATGCCGATAGATGTATCGCAAAAGCTGCTGTCGGGCAGATATAAGGGCGACGAGGCTAAAAAGGATATTCACGAAAGCGATACCGCTTATCTTGAAAAATGCCGCAAGGCGGCAATGTTTACCGCCGCTTATTCCGACTGGACGGTAATTCCCTGCGCCCAAGGCGATAAGCCGCGCTCTATAGCCGATATTGCAAATGACATTTTAAACGAAACGCTTAAGGTGATATAAATGGTTTATGTATTTTTAGCAAAAGGGTTTGAAGAAATCGAGGCACTGACGCCCGTTGATGTACTGCGCAGAGCCGGAGTAGAGGTTAAAACGGTAGGTGTTACGGGCAAGCAGGTTCGCGGCTCGCATAATATATCCGTAAACTGTGACATAACCGCGGCAGAGGCGAGCTTTGATAATCTTGACGGTATAATCTTACCCGGCGGTATGCCCGGCACCGTTAATCTTGAAGCCGATGAAACCGTAAATCGTTTTATAGATTATGCCGCAAGCAACGACAAGCTTATAGGCGCTATATGCGCGGCGCCGATGATTTTAGGCCGTAAGGGACTGCTTAACGGTAAAAACGCCGTTTGCTATACAGGCTTTGAAAAAGAGCTTACGGGTGCCCATGTGCTTGACAGACCCGCGGTGCGCGATAAAAATATAATAACAGGTTGGGGCGCAGGCGGTGCCTTTGATTTTGCCCTGCTTTATTTAGAGGCGCTTTTTGATAATGAGGAAATTGCTAAAAAAATAGCAAGAAATATGCGATACGCATCATACTAATCGGAGAAAAAGAATATGCAAAATAACGATTTTAATATTAACGATGACGATTTTATAATCGCCAACGGATTCAGCGTTGAGCAAGAACCCGAACAAAAAAAGAAACGCAATAAACGCGCTAAAAAGGGCGGCTCGGCGCTTAAAAACATAATATGGATTTTATGTATTATTGCAGTGTCGGTGTGCTTGGCGGTCACCGCAATAATAGGTCTTTCCGACTATGTGGGCATAGGTTTCGGCAGGGGAGAAAGCTGTGAAATGGACATTCCCTACGGCTCACCTACCTCTGCAATAGCCGAAAAGCTTGAAGAAACCGGCGCCGTTAAAATGCCTTTGCTTTTCAGACTTTATTCAAAGCTTAAGGGCTATGAAAGCCAGTATAAATACGGGCTTTACACCTTCAGCAACGATATAGGTTACGAAAAAATTGCCGATATGCTTATGAACGACGGCGCTAAAGCAGAAAGCGTTACCGTTACCATACCCGAGGGTACAGGCATTAACGATTACACAAAAAATGTAAACGGTGAAGATGTTACAGTTAAGGGCATTGCAACCCTACTTGAGCAGGCGGGGGTTTGCTCAAAGGCTGATTTTCTTTACGCTTTAAACGAGGTCGAGTTTGATACTAAACTGCTCAAAAACTGTAATGTCGGCAAAACATATTATGCGCTTGAGGGTTATCTTTTCCCCGATACTTACGATTTTTATGCCTATGATTCTAAAGAATGTGCAAAAATGGTTGTTGAGCGCCTTATAAAGCAGACCGACAGCAAAATAACCGACGATATGTATAAACGCGCCGATGAGTTAGGCTATACGATGAATGAGATTTTGACAATGGCTTCTATAATTCAAATGGAGGCAGGGCAAAGCACCGAAAGTATGGCAGATGTTGCCGCCGTGTTCTACAATCGGCTTAACAGCAAAGATTTCGCCACCCTTGGCTCGTCACCGACCTGTTATTACGGCGAATCGTTTAAAAACGATGACGGCAGATATAACACCTACAATGTAAAGGGCTTGCCGCCCGGTCCGCTTTGCTCGCCGGGAATAGACGCTATAAATGCAGCGCTTTATCCCACACAAAACAGCGACTATTATTATTTTGTCACAGACAAAAACGGTAATTTTTACTTCCACAAAACAATGGCTGAACAAAATGCAACCATAGCAAAATTACAGCAGGGTGATAATTGGATATATGAGTACTTCGACTAAAAAAGGTTTAGAACTGCTTTGCCCTGCGGGCGACCTTTCGAGGCTTAAAACTGCGGTAGATTTCGGCGCTGACGCCGTATATATTGCAGGCGAAGAATTCGGAATGCGCACGGCGTCGGCAAACTTTAACTGCGATGATTTAAAATCGGGTGTAAACTATGCCCACGCGCACGGAGTAAAGGTTCATGTTGCCTGCAACACAATTCCGCATGAAGATGAAATTGCGCGATTGCCGCAGTTTCTCGAATACCTTAATGAAATAGGTGTTGATGCGGTAATTGCGTCCGACCTTGGTACTATAGGTTTGGTAAAACAGTATGCGCCAAACTGTGAACTTCACATTTCGGTGCAGTCCGGTATTGTAAACAGTGCTACTGCAAACGCTTTTTATAATATGGGAGCAAAGCGAGTGGTGCTTGCGCGTGAATTATCGCTTGACGAAATTGCAAAAATCAGGGCTAATACACCCGCAGAGCTTGAAATTGAAGCCTTTGCCCACGGTGCTATGTGTGTGTCATTTTCGGCGCGTTGTCTGCTTTCAAGCTATATGACAGGGCGTGACGCTAACCGTGGCGACTGTGCCCAGCCTTGCCGCTGGAGCTACAGCCTTATGGAAGAAAAGCGACCGGGTCAGTATTTTGATATTACCGAAACCGAAAAGGGAACCTATATATTAAACGCAAACGATATGTGTATGGCGCCGTACCTTGACAAGATGCAAGCGGCGGGTGTTTCAAGCATTAAAATTGAGGGCAGAGCAAAGACCGAATATTATGTTGCGGTAACCGCCAATGCTTATCGCGGTGCTATTGACAGCCTTATCGGCTGTGACGGTGATTGGAAATTGCCGCAGTGGGTAGGCGAAGAGCTTAACAAAATGAGTCACCGCACATATTCGACCGGATTTTATTTCGGCAGACCCGAAAACGCCCAAACCTATGAAAACGCCGGTTATATCCGCGATTATGCCATAGCCGCCGTGGTTGACGGTTATGAAAACGGTTGTATTACCGCCACGCTTAAAAACAAATTTTTAAGCGGCACAACGCTTGACTGTCTTGAAGCGGGCAGCATACCCTTTAATGTTGATACATCTGTTTTATATGACCAAAAGGGCAAGCAGATTGAAAGTGCTTATCAGCCTATGATGCAAATAAAAATTCCGTTCGGTCGCGAGGTTAAGACGGGCTCAATGTTAAGAATGAAGGTATAACATATACTTGCAAAATTTGTCACATTATGGTAGAATAACTCTATTGAATTTTTAAAGGAGTCTTATTCATGAAAAAAGAAGTATTGGTTGAAATTTCGGCGCGTCATGTGCATGTAACACAGGCGACTCTTGAAACGCTTTTCGGCGCGGGACACACCCTTACAAACAAAAAGAATCTTTCACAGCCCGGTCAGTTTGCCTGTGAAGAAAAGGTAACGGTTGTAGGCCCTAAAGGCAGTCTTAAAGCGTCTATACTCGGCCCTTGCAGAAGCGCCGACCAGGTTGAGCTCTCGCTTACCGACGCTCGCACAATAGGTGTTACAGCTCCTATTCGTGAGTCGGGCGATGTTGCGGGTAGCGGCGTGTGCAAGCTTGTGGGCCCCTGCGGCGAGGTTGAGCTTACCGAGGGCGTTATAGCTGCAAAACGCCATATACATATGACTTGCGCAGATGCCGAAAAATATAACATAACCGACAAACAGATTGTAAGCGTTAAAATTCCGACCGCGGGCAGAGCGCTTGTTTTCGGCGATGTTGTTGCCCGCGTAAGCGACAGCTATGCTTTGGCAATGCACATTGACACCGACGAGGCAAATGCTGCCTGCGTGCCCGGCAGCTGCATAGGTGAAATACTTGACTGATAACACATTAGGGCTTTATATTCACATACCTTTTTGTGAAAAAAAGTGCAATTATTGCGACTTCTATTCTGCGTTTTATAATAAAGACACATTATGTGTTTATTTATCTGCGCTTAAAAAAGAAATAAAAAAATGGGGCGGCAGTATTAACCGCCCCATTGATACTATTTATATAGGCGGCGGTACGCCGTCGCTGTTAGGGCTCGAAATACTTTCGGTTTATAACTTTATAAAAGAAAATTTCACTGTGTGCGAAAATCTTGAATTTACCGTAGAGGTAAATCCGTCTTCAAGCGGTGAGTTTTTAGAACTTGCAAAAGAGGCAGGCGTAAACCGTCTGTCTGTGGGTGTGCAGTCGGGGTGTGATGACACACTCAGGGCTCTCGGCAGAACGCACACGGCCTTTGAAGCGGCACAAACGGTTAAAAATGCGAGAAAAGCGGGCTTTGACAACATATCGGTTGACCTTATGCTCGCACTGCCCGACAGCAATTTGCAAACGCTTGAAAGCGATATTGATTTTATGCTGTCGCTGAACCCTGAGCATATATCGGCATATATTTTAAAAATCGAGCAAAACACAGCGTTTTATAAAATGCAAGGCTCTTTAAGTCTGCCCGATGATGATTCTGCTGCCAAGCAGTATTTGTTTATGTGTGAAAGGTTGCAAAAAAACGGGTATAATCATTACGAAATATCTAATTTTGCAAAGGGTGAAAACTTAAGCCGTCACAATATGAAATATTGGGAAGGGCGAGATTATTTGGGTATAGGTCCTTCGGCTCATTCCTGCGTTGACGGTAGGCGGTTTTATTATCCGAGTGATTTACACGAGTTTATTAAAAACCCGACGGTTGTGCAAGACGGCACGGGCGGAGATAAACAGGAACAGCTTATGTTGGGGCTTCGCTTGTCAAAGGGCGTAAACCTATCGGAAATTTACGGTGAAATACCGCAAAGCATAAAAGCAAAAATATCTATGCTTGAAAAGGCGGGTTATTTAAAGGCCGATTTGCCGCAAATTTCGCTTACCGACAAAGGTATGCTT
>CAJMBP010000045.1 GCA_905211675.1 uncultured Oscillospiraceae bacterium | reverse complement strand
TATAGATTTCTATAAGCTTGTGGTTTTGTTTTTAATCAAAAAAGTCTTTAATTTTATCAAAGAAATTTTTTTGCTTTTTATAGTTTTTCTCATCGGTTGATTTATCAAATTCTTTAAGCTTTTCTTTTTGCGCTTTCGATAAATCGCGCGGAATTTCGACCGCTATCTTTACATATTGATCGCCGCGGCCCGAATAATTAAGGCGTTGAACGCCTTTGCCCTTTAACTTGAATTCATCTCCCGGTTGGGTGCCCTCGTGAATGGTAAATTTAACCTTGCCGTCAAGGGTTGGAACGATTATCTCATCGCCCAAGGCCGCCTGAGCAAAGGTTATGGGTATTTCACAGTAAATGTCATATCCGTCACGCTCAAATATAGGATGCGGACGAACATTTACATTTATGCGTAAATCTCCCGAAGGTCCGCCGTTTACGCCCGCATCGCCGCCGCCGCGAAGGTTTATTACCTGACCGTCATCAATACCTGCCGGTATGTTGACGTTGGCGTCTACCGTATGGCGTATTCTGCCCTTTCCCGCGCAGGTGCGGCAGGGATTGTCGATGATCTTGCCCGAGCCGTGACAGTTGTTGCAAACACTTTGAGTTTGAATTTGACCGAAAGGCGTTCTTTGAACGGTATTAACCTGACCGCTGCCGTGGCAAACAGGGCAGGTTTTAGCACTGCTGCCTTTTTGACAACCGGTGCCGCCGCAGTCGGAACAGTTATCTATTTTTGTGACTTTAACGGTTTTTTTGCATCCCTTTGCCGCTTCTTCAAACGAAATTGTAACCGAAGATGAAGCGTCATTTCCGCGTCGCGGCGCGTTGGGGTTGCTGCTCCTGCCTCCGCCGAATCCGCCGCCGAAAAACGAACTGAAAATATCACCCAAATCTCCGAAATCACCGAATCCGCCGCCGTAAGAGCCGCCGCCTGCGTTAAAGTTGGGGTCAACTCCTGCGTGACCGAATTGGTCATAGCGTGCGCGTTTTTCAGAGTTTGACAAAACCTCATAGGCTTCGTTTACCTCTTTAAAGTTTTTTTCGGCAACCTTATCGTCGGGATTCAGGTCAGGATGATATTTTTTAGCAAGCTTTCGGTATGCTTTTTTTAATTCGTCGTCAGACGCCGATTTATCAACGCCCAAGACTTCGTAGTAATCTCTTTTTTCTTCTGCCACAAATATTCTCCTAAAAATTTATGTACGGTGCGGCTTTTGGCCGCACCATAACAGTTTAATTATTTATTGTTGTCGTCAACATCGGTAAAGTCTGCCTCGTAAACGTTGTCTTGCTGGGGCTGTTGTGCGCCGGTGCCGGCGTTATCTGCCGCCTGTTGAGCTTCGGCTGCCGCTTTGTAAACCTTTTCGCTTACTGCATAAAGCTCTTTCTGCAAATCTTCCTGACGGGCTTTAATAGCGTCTATATCCTCGCCTTTAAGGGCTTCTTTAAGCGCGTCTTTTGCAGATTCAATCTTTGACTTTTCGTCGGCTGACAGCTTGTCGCCGAGCTCGGTAACGGTTTTTTCTGTCTGATAAATCATTTGATCCGCGTTGTTGCGAACATCAACCGCTTCGCGGCGTTTCTTATCTTCGGCAGCATATTCCTCGGCTTCTTTAACGGCCTTGTCGATGTCTTCTTTAGACATATTGGTGTTGGAAGTAATAGTAATATTATTTTCTTTACCTGTGCCTAAATCTTTTGCGGAAACATGCACTATACCGTTTGCGTCGATATCAAAGGTAACTTCAATCTGCGGAATGCCGCGCGGAGCGGGAGCAATGCCGTCGAGGTGGAATACACCGAGGGTTTTGTTATCCCTTGCAAATTCGCGTTCGCCCTGCAATACATGAACTTCAACCGAGGTCTGACCGTCGGCAGCGGTTGAGAATATCTGGCTCTTTTTGGTAGGAATAGTGGTGTTGCGTTCGATTACCTTTGTCGATACGCCGCCCATTGTTTCGATACCGAGTGAAAGGGGAGTAACATCGAGCAGAAGTAAGCCTTTTACATCGCCGCCCAAAACGCCTGCCTGAAGCGAAGCGCCGATAGCAACACATTCGTCGGGGTTAATGCCCTTAAAGGGTTCTTTGCCCATAAAGTTTTTAATTGCTTCCTGTACTGCCGGAATTCTTGAAGAACCGCCGACCATAAGCACCTTGTTGATTTCGGACTTATCAAGGCCTGAGTCGGAAATAGCCTGACGTACGGGACCCATTGTAGCCTCTACCAAATCAGCGGTAAGCTCGTTGAATTTAGCGCGGGTAAGGGTAGTCTGGAAGTGTTTAGGACCGGTAGAGTCGGCTGTAATAAACGGAAGATTGATTTCAGCGGTTGTCATACCCGACAGGTCAATCTTTGCCTTTTCGGCGGCTTCCTTAATACGCTGCATAGCCATTTTATCACCCGACAGGTCAATGCCCTGTTCTGCCTTAAAGGTGTCAACAATATATTTCATAACACGGTTGTCGAAGTCATCGCCGCCGAGCTTGTTGTTACCTGCTGTTGCAAGAACCTCCTGAACGCCGTCGCCCATTTCGATAATCGATACATCGAATGTGCCGCCGCCAAGGTCATATACCATAACCTTTTGGTCGTCCTCTTTATCGATGCTGTAAGCGAGCGCCGCCGCAGTAGGCTCGTTTATGATTCGCTTTACTTCAAGACCTGCAATTTTACCTGCGTCCTTTGTGGCCTGACGCTGTGCGTCGGTAAAGTATGCGGGAACGGTGATAACAGCCTCTGTAACGGGCTGACCCAAATAACTTTCGGCATCTGCTTTAAGCTTTTGCAAAATTATTGCAGAAACCTCTTGAGGGGTGTATTTTTTACCGTCAATTTCAACTGTGTAGTTTGTACCCATTTCACGCTTGATTGAGCTGATGGTTCTGTCGGGGTTGGTGATAGCCTGACGCTTAGCAACCTGACCTACCATTCTTTCACCTGTTTTTGAAAATGCTACAACCGACGGTGTTGTGCGTGCGCCTTCGGCGTTTGCAATAACAACAGGTTCGCCGCCTTCCATAACGGCTACACAAAAGTTAGTTGTACCTAAGTCAATACCAATAATTTTTCCCATTTTTAAATCCTCCTAAGAATTATATGTTTTGTAAAATTTATCAATTTGCAACCTTTACCATTGCGGCTCGGATTACAGTGCTGCCTATTTTATAGCCCTTTTGAAGCACCTCGACTACGGTGTTTTCGCCTACGCTTTCGTCTTCAATATGCATTACGGCTTCGTGATAATTAGGGTCGAAGCTGTCGCCCGCCTTGGCGATTTCTTCAATATTAAGATTTGAAACCACCGACTCAAACTGCTTGACAATCATTTCAATGCCTTTTATATAATCGGCACTTTCTCGGTCTGCGGCAGAAGCTCGGTCTATGTTATCGATTATAGGCAAAAGCTGCTTAATCAGACCCGCCTTTGCAAATTCGGCAACCGACGCTTTTTCACGCTCGGTGCGCTTTTTGAAGTTGTCAAACTCTGCGGCGGTGCGCATAAGCTGATCGCTCTTTAAATTTAGTTCTGCCTTAAGCTCTTCGATTTCAACATCTTTTTTTGATTTCTTTTTTTCTTTTTTCTCGGCTTCGGGTGCTTTCTCGTTTTCGGGAATTTTTGTCTCGTCGCTCACTTTTAATCCTCCATATCATCTACCGCCGCGGTAAGCAAAGCGGTAATTTTTTTTGAAATGTATTCAATGCTCGGAATAATCTGCTCGTAATTCATTCTGTCGGGGCCTATTATTCCTATTTTGCCGCAAAACTTATCTTTGCGGTAAAATTTTGACATTATAATAACCGTGTTTTTAAATTCATCACGTTCGGTGTCGTTTCCGAAAATTATTTCGGTGTCATCACCGTCAAGGCTTAAAACATCGGCGGGCGATTCGCGGCTTGCGGCGATTGCTATTTTTTCCGATTGCTCATCGCTGAAAAAATTATAAAGCGACGAGGTGCCGTGAATGTCGGTTGAAGATTCGCAAGCCGATTGAGCAATATTGAAAAGCGCGGTAAAAAGCGGTGTGAGGTTTAGTGCATTTATGCCCGCCGCCGCTATTATGCTTTGCATATAAGCCCGTGTTAATTCGTTTAGCCGTCTGCCCTTTACCGAGCGGTTTACAATTTTTATAAATTCGGTTGTGATGTCGGCATTGGTTCCCGAATGAATTTGGCAAACGCTGTTTTTTGTTCTTCCGTCAGAAAGTATTAACAGCAGCACTACCGTTTTTCGGTTGACGGGCAAAAGCTTAATCTGTTTTACAAAAACATCTTCGCTTACAAAATTGTAAAAAATAACGGGATACCCCGTAAGTCTGTGCAAAACAGACGCCGCTGTTCTCGGAACAGTTTCGGCATCGCACCCGACCTGTGATAACATAGAATTTATAAACTCTTTTGTCTGCTCCTGCAAAGACTGCGGCTGCATAAGATTTGACACATAAAGCTTGTAAGCCATACTGGTGGGTGTTCTGCCTGCCGAAGTGTGCGGCTGCGATAAAAACCCTAAGCCGCATAAAGCGTTCATTTCGTTTCGCAGTGTGGCAGATGACGGTGAATTTTCGAGCATCGCCATAAGACTTTTTGAGCCTATAGGTTCGCCCGTTTCGATATAGCTTTTTACTATAGCAGAAAGCACATCAAGCTTACGCTTTGAAAGCTCCAAAAATCTCACCGCCAATCGTTCGCATTATCATTTAGCACTCTTCGTATTTGAGTGCTAACGATTATATTATAACCCTCATTTTTCAAAAGTCAATAGTTTTTTGTCAAAAAAATTTGACTTTTATTGACCTTTTACAATTTATTAACATTTGCCGCTTTTTCCTATTTTTGTATTTAATAGTTGAATGTTTGCGGTTTTTAATGTATAATGTGTTCAAAAGCCTTATTACAGGAGGTTAAAACTATGAAAAAAATATTCGTTTATATTCTGGTGGTTTCTATGATTTTTTGCGTATGCGGTTGCAAAGGTAAAAGTGACAACAGTTCTTCACAAGTTACCGTGATTGAATATCAAAATGTGACGGTTAATGAAAACGGTGATGTGATTTCAAATACCGACGCCACATCTTCTGACGACAGGGGCGTCGGGGCAAACTCGTCTTCGGGTTCATCTGTTGTAAGCAACGCTTCCAAATCATCAAAAACTCAGGGCTCGGCAATCGATTACGACACAATAGTTGAGATTGATATATGTGATGATGTTGTGCGCGGCTATTTAGATGCACAGGGCGCAAAAAAGCAGTTTGATTGGCTTAACGAATACAGCGGTTTCAGGTGCGATTTTCAAAATCTTTCTCTTGACTGGAATTTTGACGGCAGCCTTGAATACACACTTTATTTTTCCGAGAACGCCGATTTCGGTAATTCATTTACATTTAAGACTAACAGCATGACGGTAAATAACACTGTATTGATTCCGGGTAAAACCTATTATTGGAAGGTTGTAGGCAACCTTTCCGACAAAGCTTTGGGCGGCGGCAGAATAAGAGTTAAGGACGCGCCTGTAAGATGGATAAAGATAGACGGTGCAAGCAATGTGCGCGATATGGGCGGCTGGAGCACCGCAAGCGGTCAAAAGGTTAAATACGGTATGCTTTACCGCGGACAGAATATTGATAATATCAGCGATGCAGGAATAGCTACCATTAAACAGCTTGGGCTTAAAACCGAGCTTGACCTGCGTTATGAAAGACAAAAAAATCAAAAACAGGGCACGGGTATGAACTATGTCTTTCTTGATACATCTGCCCAGTATGACCGAATTTTTGATGACGCTTATGCAAATGAGGTAAAAACCAATTATAAAAAGATTTTTGAGCTATTGTCGAATGAGAGCAATTATCCGTTTTACGCACACTGCTCGGCGGGCGCGGATCGCACGGGTGTATTTGCGTTTTTAACTAACGGTGTTTTGGGCGTGTCTTATGAAGATTTAACCCGCGATTTTGAGCTTACATCTTTTTCATCAAGCGGTAAGCGTTGGCGCGGCGCCGGTCTTGGCGGAACATTTTCCGAAAACGACGACATAATGCAACAGGATCAAAGCAACTATGTTGCATGGGGTAAGCTTTATAAAGGAATGATGGAATACGGCCGGAAAAACGGTTGCACTACATTGCAGTCATCTATAGAACATTATTTGGTAAACTATATCGGCGTACCGCAGTCACAGATTGATTCATTTAAAAGAATTATGCTCGGTTAGAGATTAAGAAACCACCCTTTGTCTTTAAAATAAAGGTCAAAGGGTGATTTTAGAGCACATTTAATTAACTTGACTTTTCGGTTTATATAATGTAGAATAATTAAAGTTTAAATTTTGCAATTTAAATATGCGGGTGTGGCGGAATTGGCAGTTTTGAGCGGAGCGCCTCCTGCGGAGGAAACAGCGACAGCTCAAAAGGCGCAGCGGTCGACAGGTGAAAGGCAATATAATCGCCGCATCAGATGTCGGGCACCGCAAGAGTCACGCGGAGCGCGAATGCCTCAAATGAATTAAATATGCGGGTGTGGCGGAATTGGCAGACGCGCTAGCCTTAGGAGCTAGTGTCACCGATGTGCAGGTTCAAGTCCTGTCACCCGCACCATATCGAGTATTCATAAGGGATTTGACTTTATGAATACTCGATTTTTCTATTCTGATACGGGTTTATGTATGAGCAGGCGGGATGTCTGCTCTTTTGTTATGCCGGAAGTGGCTCGGTGAGATACTCCACGGCAACGCCTTTTCGGGTGTCTGCTTTGATGCGAGGTCTTTGAGATACCTCGGGTATTTCCACATACCCGACAAAGCGGTAATAGATAACGATTCTTTGGGTTCTGTTTTTGCCTGTGCCCTCCGTTTCAAACACATCAATGTGGTCGATCAGTTCACGAAGAAGCGGTGCGGTCAGTCTGTCCATTCGCATAAACCTGCGGATTGCCGAAGTGAAATTCTCGCGTTCCTGTTCGCGCTGCCCGCATTCGGAAAGCTTTTGACGAAGCGTTTTAATTTTTGCTTTCAGCTCCAGCCTTTCCGTTTCATACTTGTGTGATAACTGCATAAACCATTCATCGCTTACCTTGCCGGTAGCGTTGTCCTCATAGAGTTTCTCATATAGATTGGATACGGTATCGTTTCGCATAATTGCTTTTTGAAGCTCATCTTCATCGTGTTTCTTTTCTTTCGACAGTTCCTTGTCGGTCTTTTGGGCAAGAAGCTCGGCAAAGGCTTCTTCGTCCGATTCAAGGAATTTCGCCATTCGGTGTAGTTCAAGCATAACAACCTGCTCAATAGCATCTGCTCTGACATAGTGTCTGCCGGGGCATTCACCTCTGTAATCCACCTTGTTGTTTGCACATACGAAATAGTGTATATCTTTGTTGATTGTATTTGTATGATGACGGAGCTTACCGTGAAAGTCTCCGCAGAACAGCAAATCACAAAATATGCTTTTCTCACCGTTTTTAGGTTTCGGTGCTCTTCGCTTTGTTTTGGATATTAGAGTTTGCACCTTTTCAAAATCGTTCCGTGCAATAATCGGTTCGTGCACATCCTTAAATATTGCCCAGTTCTCAGGTGCGTTTGGAAGCCGCGTCTTGTTCTTAAAAGACTTGGAACAGGTTTTGAAATTGATCACATCACCGCAATATTCCTGCTGAGACAGAATCTTTTGTATTGTAGTTTTACACCACTTATACGGGTTAGGCTGTGTTTTCTTACCGCCTCGCGGTAAACCCTTGCTTTGCCAATATGCCATAGGAACAAGAACCTTTTGCTCTTGAAGGATTCGTGCTATTGTCTCGTTACCTTTACCTTCAAGGCACATTTTGAAAATGCTTTTCACCACATCCGCCGCCTCCGAGTCAATAACCCACTTCTTTTTGTTTTCAGCGGATTTCATATATCCGTAAGGCGGCTGAGATAACGGCTCTCCCATAGAGCCGCGCAAGCGGTGTGACGAACGAATTTTCTTGGATATATCCCGCGCGTACATTTCGTTTAAGATGTTTTTGAAAGGGGCAATTTCGCTCTCGCCCTCTTCGCTGTCTATTCCGTCATTAACGGCAATAAAGCGAATGTCATGATCAGGGAAATACACATCGGTGTAATTACCGACCGAAACAAAATCTCGTCCGAGACGGGATAGGTCTTTTACCATCACAGCGTAGATATATCCCATTTCAATATCCGATATTAACTGCTGAAATCCCGGTCGGTTGAAATTTGTTCCTGTATATCCGTCGTCCACATAGAATTTTGTATCGGTCAGTCCCTTTTCTTTTGCTTTTTGCAAGAGCAGATTCTTTTGATTCACGATGGAATTGCTTTCACCGTCCATTCCGTCGTCACGGGACAAACGGCAATAAAGCGCCGTTATCCCGATTTTGTCTTTTTTAGTTTTTGGATGCATTGTTTTCCTCCTTTCCGGCAGCCGTACAATCATATTCAGTGTCTATTATATTATCTGTATCGACAGACGGCAAATCTGCGAAATCGCTTGTGAGATAATTCCCGATACGGTTATTCATCAAGGTATTTTCTTTTGGCTTCTTGTAATCGTGTTTTTGAAATCTTGACTCAACTACATATCTTACACCGTTAATGACATACTCGTGCGGTGCACTTCCGAATCCAACAATAAACTTATCCATAAGCACACTCCTTATCTTCCGTCGCGGTTATGCTGACGGTCGTAATCCTGTTTTACGAGCTTGAGAAGGTATGCCTGCATTTCAGCGGGTGTCATGGATTTCGGCATATACTTGCGTATATCGTCCATTGGGATTTTGAGTTTCTCTACCTGATTCGGTTTCAGCTCGTTCATGATTTCGGTTACGGCATTGTAGTCAAGTTTACCTTCTTCAAAAGCGACACGCATACGGCGAGCCTGTGCGTGTGACGGAAAAGTTTCGGTTTCATCAATATTGTCAACAATATCTCTCTGTGCATCTTCATCAAGGAATGATAGTTCATATGCCGGGAGCATTTTCATCTTGCCTTTATCCACATACTCCTGAAGTTCGGGAACAAGGTAGGTTAGGCGAATAAGTCTTTGAACGGTTTTATAGCTGTCGCCGGCTTCATTACCTATTTTTGCCGTAGTTCGATTGTCCTCGGGCTTCGGGACATTCTGTCCCAAAGCTTTACCTTGGTGCGATAACGCATCTGCTTTCATGCGGTAAGAAAGAGCTTTTTCCATAAGCGTTAAGTTTTCTCTATGGCAATTGGAATCTACCATCATAACCGTGGCCTCATCACGGTCGATAAAATGAACAACCGCAGGGACTTCTTTCATTTCAAGAAGCTCAGCGGCGTGTACTCGGCGGTGACCGGATATGATTTCATATTCTTCAGTGTTGTTCTCAATCGGTCGGACGATAACGCGATTGAGCAGTCCGTATTCTTTGATACTCGCTACAAATTCGGTCATGGAGCTATCGTCAAGCACCTTAAACGGGTGATTCTCAAACGGGAGAAGCTTTTCGAGTTTAATGTTCATTAGCTTCGGTTTGGGTTGCTTTAAGGTTTCTTTTACTACCTTTTCGGCAGACATTTTGGTTTCGTTTTTCATTCAACATATTCCTTTCATAATTCATTTTTCTTTTTGTCTGCCGTCTCTTGTAGAAAATTGTGTATAGAAAAATATGCTTGAAACGGCAGTTTGGTTTGCTTGTGTCATAATTACTGCCTTTCAATACTGTTATTTTCGGTTTTCGCCGTAGTGCGCTTCTGCGAACAATCCTTTGAAGGTAATTTCGCAATCGTAATTGTTTATTTCTTTTGATAGGTTGTAATATTTCGTTTTTATCGCTTCTGATAAAATACTGCCACCGAGCCAAATATGGGCTACATTGGTTTCCAGTCTCAACATCAATCTTGTGATTTTGAAAAAGATTTCGGGCGGCTTTTCGTAGACAATCATACCGTTTAGAAGCCAATACAAAACTGTTTTCTCAGGTGCACGGCATAACTCACTGAACTTTAAGAAATTCTCTTTTTCGCTTTTTGTCATCCGAACGGGGACATAATGCTTTCCGTTTCTCAAGTGTTCACCTCCTTCGACTTTTCAATTTCAATATCCAGCTTTTCGGTCAGCTCATTTGAAAGTTGTTTCGCCGTTTCGATTGCCTCCTCGCAGATCCTATGAAACTGCGGCTCATCCAATGTACCGATTTGATTCAGAACAATTAAGTGGTGGTTTATTTCATCACTGATACATTTAAGTCTGTTGTAATAGCCCTCATAATCAATGTTCGGTGTGTGAACAAGCTTGCAGTTGGCGATAAGATAGCGAATATACTCGGAGCGATTCATACCGAGCTTTCCGGCTTTACGGTCGATTTGCTTTAACTCCTTATCTGTCAACCAAAACTTGATTCTCTCTGTTCTTTTTTCGATAATTACCATCCTTTCTTTTCGGGGTTTTAGGGGGGCGCGGAAAGCGACCCCCTAACAAGTGTGTTTGCGGTGTGTGCACCCAAACGCGATGCTTGCTAATGCGATGCCATTTGCAAGCGAATAGAATTTGGTACACCCAAATTCAGTGCTTGCTAAACCTATGCCTCTCACTGATTCCGTTTTAATACAATCAATTTTCATCGCCTCTTTTCTGAATTTTTGCATAATTAAAGACCGACTTTTCAGCCGATCTGAATTAACTTAAGCATCTGAATTTTTCTGATTCCAAGGTGCCAATTTGACACCTTGGAATAGCTTTTCGGCTCCTCAAACGTTACAGATAACGGTAGGTGTTCATTTTGAGCACTTACCGTTATCCGTAACACTTTGTCGGTATGCCTTCTGCCGACAGGCATTACTGCAATATACGGCATCGGAACGTTTTGGCGTAAAAGTGTTTCCGCGGGTTTTGCAAACCGTATCTTTTCTCATCGCCAACCTTTTTTCACGCTTGTGTTTTCATCTGCATTTTATCCGATAAAATCCAAAAAATGATTTTTCTGCCACCCATTATTCATATCGCTTTTGAAATATTGTCACTCTTTTTAGGAATTATATTTTATATAGATGATAAAAACGTTTATCATCACGGTGAACTGTATTGGCTGTATTATTTATTTGTGTTTTTAAGTATGATGTGTCTTTTTTTCACCGTTGCAAAATTCGAAGCACAATTTCAGAACCGAAACCGCAGTTCACTATTTATACTTTTGGCGTTTTTAACAGTGGGAGTCGTGTTTCAAAACATTGACAACGATGCCAAAATCGTTTGGCTTACAATGGCAATAGGTATGATACTTTTCTACATTTACTACTGTAACATGATCTACAAACTCGATGCTTTGACCGAACTTTTAAACCGCAGGGCCTATGAGGTGCATATATCCTCATTAAAAAGAAAAGCATATATAATTTTGTTTGACGTAAATAACTTTAAAAGTATAAATGACACTTTTGGTCACAATTCCGGCGATATGTGCTTGAAATCCGTAGCGTCTGCCATAAGAAAGGTGTATCGCAAAAGCGGATTGTGTTACAGGGTAGGTGGGGATGAATTTTGTGTTATTATTAACCGCAAGGCTGACTTTTGTAAAATTGAAGATCTGAATGCCGACAACTTGAGGCTTGGTGTGCTGAACCGTATAATCGACTTTTTTTAACC
>CAJMBP010000044.1 GCA_905211675.1 uncultured Oscillospiraceae bacterium | reverse complement strand
GCCCCTGCCGTAACAGGCGGCGATATTGTTTTAAAAAATGTAAATCCTCAGCATCTTAAAGCTGTTAATTCCGTTTTCGAGGAAGCAGGCTGTGATATAAAGCTTACAAATAATTCGTTATCACTTTATGCGCCGAAACGGTTAAAACGCGTTTCCATCGTAAGAACGGTTGTGTATCCGGGATTTCCTACCGACGCGGGGCCGTTTGTACTTGCAATGTTGTCAAAGGCTTGCGGCACATCTGTTTTGGTAGAAAATATTTTTGAAAACCGATTCAAATATGTTGACGAGTTAAAACGCTTCGGCGCAAAAATAAGCATACAGGGCAGGGTGGCCGTAATCGAGGGAACCGACATACTGTCGGCGGCACCGTGCAAATGCACCGACCTTCGCGGCGGTGCGGCGCTTGTGGTAGCATCGCTTGCCGCTTGCGGTACATCGGTAATTGATGAAATACATCACATTAAACGCGGATATGAAAACATTTCCGAAAGACTGGGCGCGTTAGGCGCAAACATTTACGAGGAGTGAAAAAATGCAGGAGCAGGATGTTCAAAAGCGCAGAAAAGCGCGTCAAAGAAAAGCTCGCCGCAGACGGCTTAAAATATGTTTTGTTTTTTTTCTGCTGATAGCAACGGTTGCTTTTGCGATAATGTGCTTTACGGTGCTTTTTCCCGTTAAAAGAATAAGTGTTTCGGGCAGTGAGTTGTATTCAAAAGCCGAAATTATAAAAGCGTCGGGTCTTACTACCGATGATAATCTGTTAACCCTGTCGCAAGAAAAAATCGAGCAGAAAATAAGAGAAAGCCTGCCGTATGTTGACAGCGTCAGAATCAAGCGTAATCTGCCCGATGCGGTGGTATTAACCGTTACCGATGCAAAAGAGTATTCCTGCTTTAAAGTATCCGACGAATACTTTATTGTAAGTGAAAACGGTTATGTGTTGAACAGTAGGCCCGAAATACCCGAAAATGTTTTTGAGATAGCTGTAAGCGGAGTAAACTGCGAAGTGGGCAAGGCGGTCGAATATAAAAATTCTGCCGAAGCCGAGCTTGTAAAAACGCTTGTTTCACTGCTTAATGAAAAGGAAATCAATATTGATAAAATTGATGTAAGCAACATCTTAAATATAACATTAGAAATCGAAAACAAATTCACCGTAAATCTGGGAGCAAATGAATATTTAGAGCAAAAAACAGCTCATTTATCGGGTATGATAGACTCAATAGGGGACCGTAAAGGCCAAATAAACTTAAGCATGTGGTCGCCCGATAACAGTCAAGGCTCTTTCGTAGAAAAAAGCGAATAAAAATATTACAAAAGTGTAATAAAACTATTGAAATTTATTTTAAACTGTGATAATATGTATTCGTATACTAATGCGTATTATTATAATTAAGTATATAATGGAGGAATTTTAAATGCCATTCGAAGTTGCAGACGATATGGAAAATGTAGTTCAAATTAAGGTTGTCGGCGTGGGCGGCGGCGGCGGTAACGCCGTTAACCGCATGGTAGCGGCCGGCGTTCGCGGTGTTGAATTTATTGCAATTAACACCGATAAAGCGGCTTTGTTTCTTTCAAAGGCCGATCAAAAAATTCAGATAGGCGAAAAGTCGGCAGCAGGCATGGGCGCCGGCGGCAACCCCGATAACGGTCGTGCCGCAGCCGAAGAATCGCGCGATGAAATCGCTGCTGCTCTTCGCAGCGCCGATATGATATTTATAACCGCAGGTATGGGCGGCGGCACAGGCACAGGTGCTGCTCCTGTTGTTGCGGCTATTGCTAAAGAGCTCGGTATTCTTACCGTTGGTATCGTAACCAAGCCTTTTGCTTTTGAAGGCAAAAAGCGTATGACACAGGCCGAAGCGGGTATTGCGGCTTTGGGAGAACAGGTTGACAGCCTTGTTGTTATTCCTAACGAAAGACTCAAATTTGTTTCTGAACAAAAGATTACATTCAAAAATGCCTTCAATATCGCCGATGATGTTCTTCGTCAGGGCGTTCAAAGCATTTCTGAGCTTATCAATGTTACGGCACTTGTTAACCTCGACTTTGCCGATGTTAAGGCAATTATGGCAGATGCAGGCTATGCGCACATGGGCGTAGGTGTTGCTACCGGTCGTGACAAGGCAGAACAGGCCGCTCGTATGGCTATTACAAGCCCGCTTATCGAAACCTCTATGGACAACGCCCGCGGCGTAATTATAAGCATTACCGGTTCTGATGACATCGGTCTTGAAGAGGTTGAGCAAGCTTCTACAATCATTGCCGAAATGGCTCATCCCGATGCTACCATTATTTGGGGCGCTCAGCTTGATGACAGCATTGAAGATACAATTCGTGTTACTGTTGTTGCAACAGGTCTCGGTGAAGACAAGAAAAACGAAAAGAAGGATGACCTTGCGGCACTTCTTGGTGATACAGGCGACAGTGATGATGATAACTTCGGTTCTGTATTAAAGTTCTTCGATAACAACAACTGATTGTTATACATAAAAATAACGGGGGCAGTGAAAACGTGTTAGCGTTTTTACTGCCCCCGAGTTTTTTAATCAAATAACATTTATAAAAACTATTGAAACGGTTATAAGGAACATACCCAATACACTTTGCAAATTTATCTTTTCTTTAAAAAGCGTAGCTGCCATTATTGCCGAAAGTATGAGATTACTGCCGAATTTTAACGGATATATCAAAACTGTATTGCTGATAAATGTATTTGTCAGCGTGGTGAAGTAGGAATCGAAGAACAATAATGCGGATATTAACAGTATATAGATCCATAACTGCTTTAAAGGAAAGGTTTTTGCTACATTTATAATATTACACTTGTTTTTTGCACATATTAAAAAAATTGCAGCCAACAAAATTATAGCGGCAAAAGCAAATGACATTAGACTGAATACTGACAAATCACAGTTTAAAACTGTGTTTTTAATGTGATGTGAAAAATACTTTTCACAAAATCCCATCAGACCGTTTGATATTGCAACGCACAAAAGCAGTAAAATTTCGGTATATTTGATTTTCTTTTTGGTGATCGCTGAATTGTAACCGTTCATTACAAAAACAGCAATCAGCATAATAATAATACCTATGTACTGTAAGGCTGTTATTTTATCGCCGAAGAGCAGCGAACTCAATATGCACGGAATAAGGATACCACCCGATGTAAGACAAATATCTACAAATAAATATGCTCCTTTTTTAACTGCAAAAAGCCAACTTAGTAAAAACACAGCATTAGCAGTACCGTTTAAAAGAGAAATAAGGACAACGGTAAAGTCTATTTGTGTACTATTATTGAAGGCAAACAGAACCGCGCCTATTACAACGCACAGTATAAGCCTCATTGCTTGCATAATCAATCCGTCTGTGATGCCGTTGATATATGCGCTGCTCTTTTTGCCGCAGTATCCTTTTGAAACACCTATAAAAACGGTGATTGCCAAAAATATATAGCCAGTCATTTTATGTCGGTAAAAACCTTTCGTTTGATATATTCAAAATTATAAAGAAAACCTTTGATTATTGTAAACATCGGCAATAATTCTTTCAAGGTAAGATTTAGCGTATCTTATATCCTAAATCTGCTCTTTGACATTATCAATAAACCGTTAAATATTGACACAGCAGTGATTTTCTGCCGATTCATATATAGCATCAAGTATGCGTTGACTGCGTAATCCGTCGTATATAGTCGGAAGAATACGGTCATTTTCGTTATTTAACATTTTAATAAATTCGGCTTCCTGCGTGGTGTGAAATTTTTTTGGAACATTTACGGTGTGAATGGTTTCGGTAGCAAGATCTACCTCGCCCGAGCACACACCCAAAACCTTTGGGTTGTTCAAGTCAAAGGTAATAACGCCTTTTGTACCGTAAATATCAAAATTAATGCTGTTCAATTTTCCTAATGCACAACGTGAAATTGTGAAGGTTCCGTTTGCACCGTTTTCAATATTACATAAAAAAGAACAGTAGTCATCGGTTTCAACATTGGCAAGCTCCTCGCTGTCAATGCGTTTTCTTTGCTTTACTATAATATCGGTTACCGCGCTTACCGATGTGATTTTGCCCACAAGAAATTCAGCCATATCAATTAAGTGTACGCCAAGGTCGCCTAAAACACCTGTGCCGGCCTTTGCCTTTTCAAAACGCCATTCAAGTCGACGACCCTCGAAGAAGGCGCTGTTTTTTAAATAGGAGACATCAATATTTATAATGTCTCCTATGAGTCCTCTGTCGATTATATGCTTGGCGTATCTTACGGCAGGCATGAAGCGGTATGTAAGTGACATCATATTCGGAACAGGCTTTTCGCTCAATATGTTTTTAAGAGGTTCACATTCTGCAAGATTTATTGATAGCGGCTTTTCTACATTAACAGGCTTGCCCGCCTTTATTGCGGCGATTGCCATGGGTACATGCAAATAATTCGGCGTGCATATCTCTACCGCATCAACTTCGGGTGAGTTGATTAAATCATTATAGTCGGTAAAACGCAGATGTTGCGGAATTTCAAGATTGTCACCGACGGTTTTCAGTCTGTTTTTGTCAATATCGCATATAGCGGTGATTTTACAGCCCGCAACCGCTTTGAGTTCGGGTATGTGCCTTCCGCAAGCAATACCTCCTACGCCGATTATTCCGATTTTCTTGATTTCCATATCAGATTGCTCCTATCATTTATATAAGTTTTGGTGAGTGCGTTCTTCGTCGGATTTTCCTGAAAATTTATCTTTGACATTTTCAAGCGCTTCATAATGACCTAAGGTCGGCTTTGGACCGTTAGACGGTCTTGCCCAATCAATTGCATTTTTAAGAATTTGAGTTATGTCTTTACGGTAAAAGGTTGGATATTCTTCATGACCCGGACGAAAATAAAATATCTTGCCGAGACCTCTTTTATAGCAACAGCCGCTTCTGAAAACCTCGCCGCCCGAAAACCAGCTTATGAAAATAAGTTCGTCGGGAGTCGGTATTTCAAAACGTTCGCCATAGGTTTCTTCCTGCTCAATTTCAATATATTCGGGTAAATCGCGCGCTATCGGGTGCGCAGGTTCTATTACCCAAATTCTTTCTTTTTCATCGTTTTCACGCCATTTTGAACGGCAGGCGGTTCCCATAAGCTTTACAAACGGTTTTGAGAGATGCGCCGAATGCAATGCTATAAAGCCCATTCCGTCGAGTACGCGTTGCTTTACTTTTTCGGCTACCTCCTCAGAAACACGGTTGTGCGCAATATGACCCCACCATATAAGCACATCGGTATTGTTAAGTACTTCATCGGTGAGACCGTGTTCGGGCATATCAAGGGTAGCTGTGCGTATGTTAAGCCAATCTTCTCCGCTAAGCATCTCGGCGATTGCACCATGAATACCGTTTGGATATATTTTTGCTATCTTTTGGTCTTTTTCGTGTATAAATTCGTTCCATATAGTTAAATTCAAATGTTCCATTTTATCCCCTCCGATTGTACTATACAATAACTCATAGGTTAATAACAATGGAAATATCGGTATAAGTATTGTACTTTTCGTTCAAATAGATTGCTTAAAATGAAAAAGTGTGTTAGTATAATACAGGTGATAAAAATGAAGCAAATAGAATTTGCCAAACTTTATGAGCTTGATTATAATTTAAGCGATCTTTTAGCAATTCGGCAGTTTTGGAAAGATAATTTTACATTTAGAATGAACTCCCCAAGAAGAACAAGCTGTTTATTATATTTTTGCGGAAGCTCGGCAATATATAAATTAGACGATGGGGAGGAGCTGTCGATTTCACGCGGCTCGATAGTGTATATTCCTGAAGGCTCGGTTTACGAATCAACATTTTTTGAATGTGATTCCTCACTTCACTCTACTATTCTTTTGGAGTTTTCGTTAAATCTGCCGTGCGGTGATCATTTTCGTGCTTCTGAGCGACCGTATGTATTGACAAACAAAAGCAATGTCAGTATTGATGATTTGTTTAATGAAGCGACGGAGTTGTTTTCGGCAGCGGTAATATCGTTATCAAAAATTAAATCGTTAGTTTACCGATTGCTGTCAGATTTAAGCCACACCGAAAGGCAACAAAGCATTTATTCAAGGGGATTTCATACAATATCTCAGGGTATAGCGCATTTAGAAAACGATTTAAAAAGCAAAAAAACCGTTAAAGAGATTGCAGAAATGTGCCATGTAAGTGAAAGCACTTTTCGTAGACTGTTTAAGCAATACACCGGTAAAAGCCCTGCCGAATACCGAATAGAACGGCGCATTATGTATGCCAAAAAGCTTTTATCAACCGAAAGTATGACCGTTATTGAGGTTTCAATAGAAACAGGCTTTGACGACCCTGCATATTTTTGCCGTGTGTTTAAAAAGCATACGGGTATTACGGCGGGCGAGTATTTGCGAAGCCTGCAAAATTATTAAAACTAAAAAATCTCTGGGGGCGCCTTGTTATAGGCGCCCCCAGATTTACCTTATGGATTTTTAAATCAGCAACCGCAACCGTTGTTATTGCAGCCACATCCGCTGTCGCCGTTGTTGCCGCAGCAGCAGAGTAAGAGAATAAGGATGATTATCCAAGTACAACCGCAACCACCAAAGCCATTATTACACATAATCAAGACCTCCTTTTTTGTCTTTCATCACATACTATGCCGAAATAATTTGTGTGTTACAAAAAATAAGCATTGACTTTTACTGACTTTTAATATATAATTAAAGTCAAAGAAAGTCAAACGCACAATTGAAAGGAAGCTCTACTATGAAAATAAGCGATTTAATAACAAGTGAAATATTACGAATGCTTAATGAATCTGAGGAAAATACCGCCGAAATACAACGAAACGATTTTGCAAATTTAATAGGTTGTGCGCCAAGTCAAATAAATTATGTGCTGTCTTCACGCTTTACGCCTGAACACGGATATATCATAGAAAGCCGTCGCGGCGGCGGCGGTTATATAAGAATCAGCCGTGTTGTTATGCGTAAATCTTCGGCAATTATGCATATAATTAACTCAATTGGTGACAAAATTGACACAATGAGTGCCAGAATAGTAATTGAAAATTGCCTGCAATCAAATTTAATTGATGAAAACAGCGCAAAGCTTATGTATGCGGCACTGTCGAACAATGTTATGCGCACGGTACCGGTTGCTTTTCAAGACAGCCTGCGTGCCGCGATTTTAAAAGAAATGCTGTTGCTTCAAATCTGAAAGGACTGATTTTATGCTTTGTGAAAAATGTAAAAAAAATACAGCAACCACACATATTCGCTCGGTAGTAAACGGAGTGGTAACCGAAAAGCATTTGTGCGGATATTGCGCCGTAAATGAGGGCTATGACGATATTAAGGGAAATAATCTTACAAAAATGCTTTCTTCAATGTTCGGAGATAGTTTAATCGGTAAACACGAAAGTCAGGTTACCCGATGCGGATGCTGTGGGTCAAGCTTTGCCGACATAGCCGAGAGTGGAAAGTGCGGCTGCCCCGAGTGCTATAATACATTCAACAGCGAATTGTTGCCTTACTTAAAAAGGGTACACGGCAGTATTCAGCATATAGGTAAAATACCGAATCGCGCTCCGCTTACGGTAGCGGTCGATACCGAAACGGCCGAGGGCTTGCGTTCAAAGCTTAATCAGCTTATTCGTGAAGAAAAATATGAGGAAGCGGCAATTATTCGTGACAAAATCAAACGGTTGGAGGGTGAGAGCAAATGAGTTGTTGGTATAATTTATCCGGCCCTGAATCTGATATAGCCGTAAGCACGCGTATTCGTTTGGCGCGTAATTTAAACGGTATTCCGTTCCCCTCAAAAATGACAGATGCGCAGTTTGAGCAGGTAAACGAAAAGGTGCGTAAGGCTGTATTTGAAAGTAATACTCCTTACGCAAAATCACTGAAATTCATTTATATGAAGGATATACCCGAAAACGAGCGCTTTTCTATGGTAGAACGCCACATAATAAGCCATCGTTTTGCTTCGAATTGCAAAAACAGGGCAATAATAATATCGGAGGATGAGAGCATTTGTATAATGCTCGGTGAAGAGGATCACATCAGAATTCAGGTAATTCTTGCGGGTCTTCAACTTGAAAATGCCTACAATATTGCCGAAAGCATCGACTCACTTTTGTGCGGCAGTCTTGATTTGGCATTTGATGACAAACTCGGATTTTTAACCGAATGCCCCACAAATTTAGGTACGGGGCTTCGCGCGTCGGTCATGTTGCATTTGCCGGTTATTGAAAGCAGCGGCGAAATGTCGGGGCTTGTTGATTCAATAAATAAAATAGGTCTTACCGTGCGCGGAATGTACGGTGAGGGTACAAAGCCCGTAGCTTCGCTTTATCAGATTTCAAACCAGATAACATTAGGTATAAGCGAAAAGAACGCCATTGATAATCTGAAAATCATTACAATGCAGCTCATTGAAAAAGAGCGCAGTTACAGAGGTCAACTCAATCGCATAAGTGCAGAGGATTTATCAATGCGCGCTTTGGGAATTCTGAAAAACGCCAGAATACTTACGAGCGGCGAGATGATGGAGAAGCTAAGCGAAATTAAGTTGGGAATGAGTATGGGCATTATTGATTTAAATATATTACCCGTAAAGCTTATGATAGAGGGGCAACCCTATATGATTATGAGAAGGTTAGGTGAAATGTCGCCTGAAGAGCGTGATATTGAACGCGCTAAAATAATCAGAAATTCCTTCTGAAAGGAGATTAAATTATGAGGTATAATTTCAACGGTTTTACAGAAAAAGCCAATGAGGCGTTAAATCAGGCTATAAATTCGGCATCCCAAATGGGCCATACCTATGTGGGCAGTGAGCATTTGCTTTTGGGGCTGCTTAGGGTGGGCAGCGGTGTTGCGTCAACGGTTTTAAATAAAAACGGAGTAACCGCAGAAAAAATTGAGGAGCTTATACGCATAGGCATAGGCACGGGCACACCTACAAAGCTGTCACCCGATTATTTTACCCCTCGTGCAAAACGGGTGCTTGAAGTGGCTATGCAGGGCTGTGTAAATATGGGTAAAAAATATGTGGGAACCGAGCATATTCTTGTAGGCATACTCAGCGAGCAGGATAATTTTGCAACAAAATTTATCAAGGAACTCGGCGCAGATGTAAACGCAATTGCGTCCGACGCGCTTGAAAGCTCGGGTGTAGAGGTATATAATGCCGATAAAATGAATATGAAGGGTCAGGATGGCGCAAAGGCTAAAAATTCAAAAATCGAAACATTACAAAAATACGGCAGAGATTTAACCGAAGAAGCAAGAAAGGGAAGAATAGACCCCGTAATCGGCAGAGAAACCGAAATTGAGCGTATAATTCAAATACTTTGCCGTCGCACTAAAAATAATCCTTGCCTGATAGGTGAGCCGGGCGTCGGTAAAACAGCAATAATAGAGGGCTTGGCACAACGCATTGTTGACGGTAATGTTCCTGAAATTTTGCTTGATAAGCGGGTTTTCTCGCTTGACCTTACGGGTATGGTAGCGGGAACCAAATACCGCGGAGACTTTGAAGAACGCATTAAAGCAGTAGTTGACGAGGTAACCCGAGCCGATGATATTATACTGTTTATTGATGAAATTCACACAATTATAGGTGCCGGCTCGGCAGAGGGCTCAACCGATGCCGCAAATATTTTAAAGCCGTCGCTTGCACGCGGTGATTTACAGCTTATAGGTGCAACCACAATAAGCGAATATCGCAAAAACATAGAAAAAGATTCGGCTTTAGAGCGCCGTTTTCAAACCGTAACGGTTGCAGAGCCTAATGAGCAAGACGCTGTAAGTATATTAAAAGGTTTAAAGGATAAATACGAGGCTCACCATAAGGTTGTCATTACCGACGGTGCCATTGAGGCGGCTGTAAAACTTTCGTCACGGTATATTAACGACCGATTTTTACCCGATAAGGCCATAGACCTTATTGATGAAGCGGCTTCACGCGTAAGACTCAGCGCTACCGCACCGTCGGATGAACTGAAAAGCATAGAACAAAAGCTGTCTTCTTTAAAGGCTGAAAAGGATGATGCAATAAATTCTCAGGAGTTTGAGCGTGCCGCTTCAATCCGTGACAGTGAAAAACAGCTTGAAGCGCAGATTGCCGACATTAAAGAAAAGAAAAATGCGCAAAATGCTCACGCTTCGGGCAAGGTAACTGAAGAAAATATTGCCGAAATAGTATCTCTTTGGACAGGTGTTCCGGTGGTGCAGTTAACCGAAGAAGAATCTGAAAGACTTTTAAAGCTTGAAGATGTTTTGCACAAACGACTTGTAGGTCAGTCAGAGGCGGTGCGCGCCGTGTCAAAAGCAATCAGACGAGGCAGGGTAGGGCTCAAAGACCCCAAGCGCCCAATAGGCTCATTTATCTTTTTAGGTCCTACGGGTGTAGGTAAAACCGAGCTTTGCAAAGCCTTGGCAGAAGCAATGTTCGGCAGTGAAAATATGATGATACGCCTTGATATGTCGGAATATATGGAAAAGCATACCGTATCGCGTCTTGTCGGTTCGCCTCCCGGATATGTAGGCTTTGAAGAGGGCGGACAGCTTACCGAAAAGGTGCGCCGCAATCCCTATTCGGTAATACTTTTTGATGAGATTGAAAAGGCGCATCCCGATGTATTTAACATTTTGCTACAAATACTCGAAGACGGAATATTGACCGATTCGCAGGGCAGAAAGGTCGATTTTAAAAATACGGTTATTATAATGACTTCAAATATCGGCGCCCGTCTTATAACCGATAAAAAGGTGTCATTCGGTTTTGGTGAAACCGACGGTAACGACCGAAACGAAAAAGATATTAAAACAAGCGTTTTAGAAGAACTTAAATCGGCTTTCAGACCTGAATTTTTAAACCGCGTTGATGATATAATTGTATTCAGTAAGCTAACCAAGGAAGAAATAAAGCAGATAGCGGGAAAAATGCTTGAAAATTTAAAGCTTCGTCTTAAAAACTTAAATATATCGGTTACCTTTACCGACAATGTGCTTACGGCTTTGGCCGACAAGGGCTTTGACCCGATTTACGGCGCAAGACCTCTTCGCCGTGAAATACAAAATCGAATAGAAGACACATTGAGTGAAAAAATACTTGAAACACAAATTAAAAACGGCGATAGCGTTGTTTGCGATTATAACGGTGAAGATTTTGTTTTTAATGTGCAGTAAAAAAAGGAAAGGTAGTCATTCGTTGATTACCTTTCCTTTAACATTATTGCTCGGCATATTTTTCTTTAAGTCCGTTTAAAATTGTTTGAGCTTGGTTATAATAGGTGTCAATATTCTTGTCGTTTTCTATGGTGGTACCGTCTATCGTTCGGCAAGAAATTTGCAACCCTTCGGGTGTAGGATAAAATTGGTCGCCTTGCGAGCAAAATTCATAAAACTCTTCATCAAATTTTAAAGGTTCGCCTTCAAATAAAGAAATATCTTTTGATAAACCTGATAAATACTTGTAAGATTCGTCATCGGTTATAAAAAGCAGGGCACTTGCTTCACTTGCAATAAGTGTTGACGCTTTGGTTCGTACCGTATAGCTGTGATCCGTATTACCCTGCGACGCCTCAAGTGAACAGTTAATAACATTTATGTTTACTTCGCCGTCATTGTTGACATCCTCACAGTACGGTTTTAAATATTCGCCCATTTTAGAGCAGTTACTGTCGCCCGTTATAGAGTAGGTGAAAACCACCACGGTCGCGTCATACTGTGTTTTTGTAGCGCATTGTGCAACAAGAAATGCAATACATACGGCAATTGCCAAAACTATAATTATTGCCCATTTATCATGATACCAAATGTTTTTAAGCTTTTCACCGAATGTCAGCGGAGCCGAATACACCTCGCTCGGTTTAGGCGGTGCGGCAAGCTCACCGCTTTGCATTTTTTTAAGCTCTAAAAATTCGCGCTGTGCAAATTCGCGCTGACGCAGGGTATCGCTTTTTTTATTTGCCATAAAATCAACCTCTCATAGCAATTTAACAACT
>CAJMBP010000043.1 GCA_905211675.1 uncultured Oscillospiraceae bacterium | reverse complement strand
ATATCTTCTTTAATGGCCATTAAAGAAGATATAAAGCTGACTAAATTGGCAAAATGCGCGGGCTGCGGCGCAAATTCTTACGGAAAGGGTGTTTGCTTTGAAAAACGTTAGGCTTTTTTACAAAAAAAGCGGGCGTATGAAGTTTATTTCGCACCTTGATATGACCCGTTTTATGACACGGACCATTCGCCGTGCAAAGCTGCCCGTCTGGTACACCGAGGGCTTTAACCCGCACCTTTATATGACCTTTGCGCTTCCGCTGTCATTAGGCTTTGAAAGCGAGTATGAAATTTTGGATATACGCATTTTAGATGACGGTTATCCCATATCGGAACTTCCCGAAAAGCTCAATGCCGTTTGCCCGCCGTATATAAGATTTTTCGACGCGGCAGAGCCGATTTTAAAATCGGGCGATATTGCGGCGGCGTACTTTGAAATCACCTTTGACGACGGCGGCGAAATCAAAAACGCTTTGTCCGAGTTTTTAAACCGTGACACGCTTACCGTTTTAAAGAAAACCAAAAAGGGTGCCGAAAAGGAAATCGACATTGCCGACAAAATCAAAGGCTTTTCATTTGGCACAAAATGCACCGACACCGTTTTAAAAATCACGCTTCCTGCAGGGAGTCGAGAAAACCTAAACCCCGAACTGTTTTTAAATAAGTTTTTTGAAGAATACGGAAAGCACTTTTACTACACCGTAAACCGAACCGCCGTACTTGACGAAAACGGTAATCTTTTTAAGTAATCAAACGCAAAAACACCTCGCTTATATTTAAAAGCGGGGTGTTTTTATATGTGTTTTTAAAATTTCGATACGCAAATTATTCTACCGTTTCAATTTTAATCATATCGGTATTGCCCGATACTCCGTTTGTGTTGCCGCCCGTTATAAGCACCTTGTCGCCCGAATGAAGTCCGAGACTTTTTTTAGCCGCGTTTACAGCCGAATAAAAAAGTACATCGGTAGATTTGTAAATTTCGGATTTTACGGGTATAATTCCCCAAGAAAGCGACAGCTGCCTGCGGGTTTTTTCGTCGGCGGTAAAGCCTATTATATCCATAGGCGGACGGAACCGCGACACCATACGGGCTGTCATGCCCGAAAGCGAGCATACAACAATACACTTCGCGTCTACATCCATAGCCATGGCGCAGGCCGAATGAGACAGCGCGTCAACAACATTTTTAATTTTAAACTCTGACCGTCCGAAACGCTTGTTATAGTGTATATTCATCTCGGTCTGTTGAGCAATGCGCGCCATCGTCCGAACGGTGAGCACGGGGTATTTGCCCGCGGCGGTTTCACCCGACAGCATAATAGCGCTGGTGCCGTCATATACCGCGTTTGCGACGTCGCTGATTTCCGCTCGGGTCGGCCGAGGATTATAAATCATAGATTCAAGCATTTCGGTGGCGGTTATAACGCGCTTGCCGAGCAGTCGGCATTTTGTTATCAGCTTTTTCTGAATGTCGGGCAGTTCTTCAAAGGGAATTTCAACTCCCATATCGCCGCGGCCTATCATAATGCCGTCGCATTCGTCACAGATTTGTTCTATATTGTCAACACCCGAACGGTTTTCTATTTTGGCGATGAGACTTACGCGTGTGTCGGGCGCAATTTCATTTATATAGCTTTTAACATCACGCAAATCCTGGGCGTTTGACACAAACGAACAGGCTATAAAATCAACATCATTGTCAATTCCGAATTTTATATCCGCCTTGTCCTGTTCGCTTAAATATTTTTGCTTTAATACTTTTCCGGGGAAAGCCATGCTCTTGCGGTCGGAAAGCTCACCGCCGGCAATAACCTTACATATAACCTCGGGAGAGTTGATTTTAGTAACCTCGAAAATAAGCAGACCGTTGTTTAGCAGAATTCGGTCGCCTATGTTTATATCATTACAAAGACCCTTATAGGTAACGCTTACCCTTTGGTCGTTGCCGACAACATCCTCTGTGGTAAAGGTAAAGAGGTCGCCCTCGTTTAAATTTATTTTTCCGTTTTCAAATGTTTTTATTCGGTACTCAGGACCCTTTGTGTCAAGCAAAATTGCAATCGGCATATCGAGCTTTTCACGAACGGTTTTTACCAGCTTTATTTTTTGTAAATGCTGTTCATGATTACCGTGCGAAAAGTTGAGTCGGGCAACATTCATTCCCGCTTTGCACATAGCCTCTAATGTTGCGGCATCTTCACAGGCAGGTCCTATTGTGCAAACAATTTTCGTTTTTCTCATTTTATCTGTATTCCTTAAAATCAGTATGCTTTGCCCCAATACAGCATTTTGTCGGCTTTCTTGCCGCAGCAAACACAGGTGTCGCCTATTTTGTCCTGCTCAAAGGGTATGCAGCGCGATGTTATTCCCGCAACCTCCTTAAGCTTATCCTCACACTCGCGGTCACCGCACCACATTGCGCGTATAAAACCGGGTTTTGTATTGGCGATTTGTATAATTTCATCAAGATTTTTTGCGTCATAGGTCATAGCCTCACGACGCTCGAGCGCCTTGTTGTAAAGCGCGTCGTGATACTCGGTAAGCAATTCGGGTATGCGCGTTTCCAGCTCGTCAAGATCTATAAATATTTTTTCGCGGTTGTCGCGGCGAACCGCAACGCATTGGTTGTTTTCAATATCGCGAGGGCCTATTTCAATACGAATCGGAACGCCCTTCATTTCATATTCCGCAAACTTCCAGCCGGGAGTCTGGTCTGAATTGTCAAGCTTTACTCGGCAGACCTTTTTGAGTGTTTCGCAAACCTCCTGCGCCTTTTCGTTAACGCCGCCCTTGTGCGATGCTATCGGCACAACCACAACCTGAATGGGCGCAACCGCAGGCGGAAGAACAAGGCCGTTATCATCACCGTGGGTCATAATAACCGCGCCTATAAGGCGTGTGGTTGTGCCCCAAGATGTTTGATAGGGATATACGGGTTTATTGTCTTTGTCGGTAAACTGAACATCAAAAGCGCGTGAAAAACCGTCGCCGAAATAGTGTGAGGTGCCGCTTTGAAGCGCCTTGCCGTCATGCATTAAAGCCTCGATTGTATAGGTTGCCTCTGCGCCTGCAAAACGCTCCTTCTCGGTCTTTTGACCCTTTACAACAGGCATTGCAAGCGCCTCTTTTGCAAAACGGGCATACACATTAAGCATCTGCTCGGTCTCGTGCCGAGCCTCGTCTGCGGTGGCATGCAGAGTGTGACCCTCCTGCCACAGGAATTCGCGTGAGCGCAGGAACGGGCGTGTGGTTTTTTCCCACCTTACAACACTGCACCACTGGTTATAAAGCTTTGGCAGGTCACGGTAAGAATGAACAATATTTTTAAAGTGATCGCAAAAAAGGGTTTCGGATGTCGGGCGCACACAAAGTCGCTCCTCAAGCTCTTCCTCACCGCCGTGGGTAACCCACGCAACCTCGGGTGCAAAGCCTTCAACATGGTCTTTTTCTTTTTGCAAAAGACTTTCGGGTATAAACATAGGCATATACACATTTTCGTGGCCGAGCTCTTTGAACATACCGTCCATAATATGCTGAATGTTCTCCCATATAGCATAACCGTAAGGTCTGATAATCATACATCCCTTAACCGAGGAATAATCTATAAGCTCCGCTTTTATGCAAACATCGGTGTACCATTTTGCAAAGTCCTCATCCATTGAAGTAATCGATTTAACCAATTTTTCCTGTTTAGCCATTTTTATCACCAAATATCAATTTATTCTGTAACATTATAAAATATAATCCGTTTATTTTCAACTGTTTTATTTTACAAATGAATTAAAGTAATCAAGCACGCCCTGCGCAAGCGCTTTTGCCTTGGCGTTGTTCACACCCTCGTCGCTTATTCCGACAAAATCGTTGGGGTTTGAAATAAATCCGTTTTCGGTCAGAACTACGGGGCATGCCGTAACGCGAGCCAGATAAAAATAATGCCAGCCCTTTTGTGTTGTGCTGTAAAAGCCGCCTGCGGCGGTGCGGTCGAAAACAAATTTTGTCGCACGGTCCGAAAAGGCGTTAAAGCAATAAATACTGCCGCCCGACGCCGAGGCCCGCGTGCTTGAATCGTGATGTATCGATATACATAGGTCGGGCGCCTGTCGCCGCAAAAATTCACATCTTGCGTCTGCCGACATTGACACATCGCCCGTTCTGGTCATTATTACCGTGGCGCCGTAACTTTCAAGCTCGGCTTTTAATTTATAGGCAAGCGACAAATTACGCTCGGCTTCGGGCATTATATCGGGGCGAAGACCCGACGCGCCTATGTCTCTGCCGCCGTGACCCGCGTCTATTACTATTTTAAGCCCCGTCAAATTATTGACTTCGGTAACTGCGGGAGGGTTTAAAAACTTAAATTCAAGCTGACCCGCCGCGTTGTATTCGGCATGCCAGCCGTAAAATGCACCCGTGGCTCTGAGGTGAAGTCTTAAAATACAGCCGTCATCCGTATGAATTATCTGTGCAGACGAAAACAGCGGATTGCTTATATCGGCAAAGTTTCCGTCTATCGTTTGCGCATAGAAAAACTTTATGTCAACATAACTGTATGTAACGGACGAAACAGAATAGTCCTGCTTTGCGGGATTTGTGTAGCTTTGCGGAGCAAGCTCTACCGCAAAGGGCGCGCGCCATGCGACATCGAATGTAAACGCCGTGTGCTTTGCACCCGACTGACCAGAAGCGAGCGAGATTGTATTATACTCGGGAAGCTCGCCCTGATAAACCTTGGATACGGTAACGCGTTCGGGGTCGGGCGAATTCTTTTTGGTAACATATACGCGCTTTCCGCAACGCAGATTATAATAGCTGTTGCCGCTTTCGGCCTCATACACAATACCGCCCACCTTATAGTCAATCGTGCCCTGCGGCAAATAGCTGTTTGTGGGGCGCGACCAGTCATCGGTGGTATCGCCGTTAAAGGTTTCCGCCTGACTTGCTACAATTTCAACCACCTGTGTGCCGTCGAGCGCCTTGTCGCGCAGGCATATAACCGACGGTGAAGTATAACTGCGGCTTATACCTCTGCAGGTCACCGAAAATTTTACACTGCCGAGATCAAGGTCGGTTTCGTTGCCGGTAGGCAGGGTAAAGGTTCCGACAAAGTTGGTAAATTCCTCGCCGTCCTCATAAGGTTGGGGCTGCAAATTTACGGTCTGCCCCGAAAAAGACGCCGTAACCGAGCTCGAATTTATGCGTGCATATACCACCGCAACAAACGACGAGCCCGCTTCATAACTTTGTTTTTCAAAAGGCGCATAGCCCTTAACAATAACATAATCATAACGAATAATATATGTCACCTTTTCGTCATTGTGCTCAAAAACAAAGGCGTTTTTGCCGGGAGTAAGCTCAACATCAACCGAAAATTCACCGCTTTCAAGTCTTGGAATTTCGTTTCCGTTCATAGTAAGCGGCTTGTTCGGGTCGCTTGTACCGGTAATTGCATAATGCGACTCCGAAACGGTTATGTCGGCCTTTTGAGGCGAGGTAATAACAAGCGGAATAATAGGCTCGGGCGGTTGGCTTTCGGCAGACGGCAACACTGGCTGTGAAGCCTTAGTTTCGACAACGCTCGTTCCTGCCGATAAATAATCGTCAGAAAGGGCCGTCTTTACATGATCTGCCAAAACAAACGCCAGCACGGTTGCCGAAACAACCGCAACGCACACGCTTAAAACTATTAAAATTGCAACTTTGTGTTTTTCGTAAAAATTTTTCATTGTTTTCCCCAAGTTTTATTTGATGTAATATATATTACCACATTATTTTATTGTTATCAACATTGCAATTATAAAAAAACAGTGTTAAAATAACCGTGGTGATAAATTTTGCAGATAGAAATTCATAATGGTCGGGTAGACCTTTCGGGCGAGCCGATTTTAAAGGATATAAACCTGACAATCAACGCAAACAGCCGTATAGGGCTTGTGGGCAGAAACGGTTGCGGCAAAACAACGCTTTTGCGCCTGCTTGCAGGCGAAATACCACTTGCCAATACCGAATCTGACGGCGGTTTTATGTGCGTCAGCGGCAACCCACGCATAGGTGCGCTTAATCAAATGACCTTCGCAGACGACGGCGTTACCTTGATTGATGAAATACGCAGTGCATACAGCGACATTCTTGCCGTAAAGTCCGAGCTCGATACCGCGCAAGCGGCAATGGAGTCGGCACAGTCTGAAGAAAACATAAAAAATTACACCTCGTTGCTTGACCGTTTTACTCAAATGGGCGGTTTTTATTTTGAAAAGGAATACGAGGCGGCAATTAAAAAATTCGGTTTTGACGATTTGCAAAAGCACCGCCCTTTAAGCGAATTTTCCGGCGGTCAGCGCACAAAAATCGCGTTTTTAAAACTGCTCTTGTCTAAACCCGACCTGTTGCTTTTAGACGAGCCCACAAACCACCTTGATATTGAGGCTGTGTCGTGGCTTGAAGATTACATAAAAAATTACAAAAAGGCCGTGCTTATTGTGTCGCACGACCGTATGTTTTTGGATAACACGGTTAACGAAATATGCGAAATAGAGCACGGCAAAACCGCGCGTTATGTGGGCAACTACACACAGTTTACCGCAAAAAAACGCGAAAACCGCACGCTTGCTCAAAAAAATTACGAGGCACAGCAAAAAGAAATAGCAAGAATTGAGGCCACCGCCGAGCGTTTTCGATATAAGGCAACCAAGGCCGCTATGGCGCAAAGCAAGCTAAAGGCAATCGACCGTATGCAAAAGCTTGACGCTCCCGAAACCGAAGACCGCCGCACCTTTAAGGCAACACTCGAAGCTTCGGTTCAAAGCGCGAAAGAGGTGCTTTCGGTAAACAATCTGACGGTAGGATTTGAAAAACCGCTCGCAACACTCTCTTTTAATATATACCGCGGCGACCGCGTCGGAATTATAGGCGGCAACGGCAAGGGCAAATCCACCCTGCTTAAAACGCTTATAGGCAAAATTCCCGCAATTTCAGGCTCGTTTAGCACAGGCGCGCTTGTAAACATAGGATATTTCGATCAGCAAATGGCGCAGATAAGAGGCAGTGAGACCGTGCTCGACAATATGCTGTCGGCGTTTCCCGCTATGACCGAATTTGAAGCGCGCAGTGCGCTTGGAGCATTCTTATTCAGCGGCGAAGCGGTGTTCAAAACCATTGATATGCTGTCGGGCGGTGAGCGCGTAAGGCTTGCCCTTTGCAAGTTGTTTCGACGTTCGCCTAATTTGCTTATTTTAGACGAGCCCACAAACCACATGGATATAATTTCAAAAGAAACTCTTGAAGATATTTTGCAAGGCTATAACGGAACGCTGATTTTTGTATCGCACGACCGATATTTTGTAAAAAAGCTTGCCGACAGGCTGATTGTTTTTGAAGACGGTGCCGCTGTTATACACGATTACGGATATGACGAATATCTTTTAAAACATAAAAGCAATGAGGAAAATACCGAGCCTCAACAAAAGGTAACTCAAATTCGGCCAAAAAAAACATACACCACCCCTTTAAAAGAAAAGGCGCGGCGTGAACGCGAGCTTAAAAAGGCGGAAGAAAGGGTTGAGCAAACCGAAGCAAAACTCAATTTGCTCAAAGCCGAACAGCAGAGCCCCGAAAATACGGCAGACTATCAAAAACTGTCTGAATTGCAGGCTCAAATCGACGCGCTTGAAGCCGAATTGCTACAACATATAGAGGCTTGGGAAAGCTTAATTTAGACAAAAAGCAGGCAGACTCTGATTCTATTTGTCAGAGTCTGCTCTTATTTATTGCATTAAAAACGAATTTATGGCGTAAACCGTCTGCCCGTTAAAATCAAGGCGCGCCCAACCGGAGTTGCTCTCACCTGTTTTTGTTATATATTCACCGTTTTTAAGGGTATAAACCACATTTGAACCGCCGGTTTCGGGCTTATCACGGAGATTTACCTCCTCTTTTGCGGTAACATTTACCGCGGTCAACTTAAATTCCATACCGTACTCGGTCACAGAGCCTTGCTCTGACGGTGTATCGTCAGAACTTATTTCGGGCGCTTTGTCGGTAAGATAATTTGTAACCGCATAAACAGCGGTGCCGTTAAAGTCAAGTCTTGACCAACCCTTGTCGCCTATGGCTGTGCGCGTCAAAAACGTTCCGCTTTTAAGACTGCCGACTATATTGCTGTCGGTTGTAGGAAGCGCGCGCAAATTCACTTCGGATTTTGCGGTCACTCGATCCCCCGCCGCAGTAAATATCTGTCCGTTTACAACATCGGGCTTTTCAACATTTACAATCTCGTTTGACAGATAGCTCGTTATGGCATAAACCGTCTGTCCGTTATACAAAAGTCTTGACCAGCCGTTTGTGCCTATGCCTGTTCTTGTTAAAAATTCACCGCTTTTAAGGCTTCCCGCAATATCATATTTTGTTCCGGCTCCCGTGCGAAGATTTACCTCTTCCTTGGCGGTAACCCTATCGTTGATCTCGGTATAAACCATTTCCTCTTGGGTTTTGGGCGCATCGGCGGCGGGCGGAGTGGCGGAATTGTCTTTTGCAGACGACCTCTCTGCCGTAAAATATGAAACTACCATATCGCAGTTTCCGATTACGCCGTCTACCGTTCCGCGATTTGTGTACTGCCACATATCGTATTTTCGGTTGTAGTCGGGGTTAGGCTTGTCGGGGTATGTGGGCGAACTGTAATGCGCCACCCAAATCCTGCATTTTTGCTCTATTCGTTCCATTTGCCAATAATCAGGGTTTTCAAATTCCGATTTTGCCCCGTACACCATTCCGGTATAACCCTTGCCATGCACATAATCGGCAAACGCAAGGGCATTATCGGTGCGTGACGCTGCCGAAACACCGTACATTCGGCTTGATGAGTCGGTATAACCCTCGCAATCATAAACCACGGGGTATGAAATATCATATCCCTTAACCGCTTCGCAAACCCACGCCGCCTCTTCGGTGGCTTCCGAAGTGTTTACCGCTGTGGAAAAGAAATACACGCCTACCAAAATTCCAGCCTTTTGAGCCTGCTGAATATTATAGTCTGCGTTTGAGTCGCGGTAAATAACACCGTTTTCACCGCGGTATCCCATTCGTATTACGGCAAAGTCTATACCGGCGTTCTTTACGCTCTGCCAATTTATTTTACCCTGCCACTTTGAAACGTCAATTCCGTTAGCCTGACCTTTTGCCGCTTGAATATTTTTAAAGCTCATCTGCACACCCGGTTCGGCCGCTGTTTCGGTGTTTTCGGGGTCAACCGTTTCGTCTTCGGCAATATTGTTAAGCTCGGTTTGTATGTAATCGGTTTCGCTTGCCGTCATTTCAGAACTCAAAGTGCCGCCGTTTTTACAGCCGCAAAAACTTAAAAGACATAATGCAAGAAGTATAACCGTTATATTTTTAAAGTAATTTTTCATTATCTTCACCCGTTTCATATTATATACCATATTCCGATAATATTCTACCCCCCCCCGCAAATTTTGTCAAACCGTTTTTATAACAAAGCATCTGCCGATAAAACGGCAGATGCTTAAAATTTAAATTTATTCTTATTCCGAAAGGTCTTCTACAACAAGCTCGCGAACGGTGTTTTCATCCTCGGGTGCTTTGTCGCGCACTGCAAAGAACTTTTCGGCAACCTGCGGGAAAAGCGCATAGCTTAAAACATCTTCATAAGATTTGCCTATGCCCTTTTCTTTCATTTCGGCGGCGTATTTTTCAAGCTCGGGTTCAAGCAGGTCGGCAGGTCGGCAGTCAATTACCTTGTCATCGCCGATAGCCTTTTTGCGAACCTCCTCATTAACGGGAGCAGGCAGCTTGCCGTATTCACCGCGAAGCAGAGCCTTTGATTCTTTCGGAATCATCTTGTAGCGCTCGCCCGAAATAACATTCATAACAGCCTGTGTGCCCACAATCTGACTGGTGGGCGTTACAAGCGGAGGATAACCGAAGTCTTTTCTTACTCTGGGCACTTCTGCCAAAACATCGTAATACTTATCTTCCTTACCTGCCTGTTTGAGCTGTGAAATTGTGTTTGAAAGCATACCGCCCGGCACTTGATAAATAAGTGTTTTTGCGTCAACATTAAGCACCTTCGGGTCAAGTATGCCCTCTTTCTTCATTCTGTCGGCAACACCGCGGAAGTGAACGGCAACATCGGAGAGCTTATTAAGGTCAAGGCCTGTGTCACGCTCGGTGCCCTGCAATGTTGCAACCAGCGCTTCGGTAGCGGGGTTTGCAGTACCGTTTGCAAACGGAGACAGCGCGCAGTCAACAATGTCAACGCCTGCCTGCGACGCCATAAGATAGGTCATATCGCCCGTACCTGTGGTGTTGTGGGTATGCAGGTGAATAGGCACCTTAATATTTTCTTTAAGCTTTTTAACAAGCGAATATGCATCATAAGGCAAAAGAAGATTTGCCATATCTTTAATGCATATTACATCGGCGCCCATATTTTCAAGGGTTTTTGCAAGCTTTACAAAATATTCCTCGTTGTGAACAGGGCTTACGGTATAGCTGATTGCAGGCTCGCAAATTCCGCCGTATTCTTTGCAGGACTTAATAGCCTGCTCTAAATTACGCGGGTCGTTAAGCGCGTCAAAAATACGAATAACATCAATGCCGTTCTCGATAGATTTTTTAACAAACATATCAACAACGTCGTCTGCATAGTGCTTATAACCGAGTATATTCTGACCGCGGAAAAGCATCTGCAGCTTGGTGTTGGGCATATGCTTTTTTATTGTGCGAAGTCTCTCCCACGGGTCTTCGTTAAGAAAACGCATACAAGCGTCAAACGTAGCACCGCCCCAGCACTCTACCGACCAATAGCCTATTTTGTCAAGACGCTCAAGCGCGGGTAGCATATCCTCAATTCGCATACGCGTTGCCGCCTGCGACTGATGAGCGTCACGCAAAATGGTGTCTGTAATATATAAAGGTTTGTTTGCCATAAATATATATCCTCCTATTTATCAACCAAACAGAGAAATCAATACACCCGCAGCAATAGCAGAGCCGATAACGCCGGCAACATTCGGACCCATAGCGTGCATAAGCAGGAAGTTTGACGGGTTTTCTTTCTGACCTACCGACTGTGATACGCGCGCCGCCATAGGAACGGCAGAAACGCCGGCCGAGCCGATAAGCGGATTGATTTTGTTCTTTGTGAAAATGTTCATAACCTTTGCAAGCAACACGCCGCCTGCAGTACCGAGCGCGAACGCCGCAATACCCATTGCCAAAATCTTTAAGGTGTTAAGGTTAAGAAACGCATCTGCCGTAGCGGTGGCGCCGACCGAAATACCCAAGAATATTGTAACAATGTTCATAAGCTCGTTTTGAGCGGTCTTGCAAAGACGCTCTGCAACGCCCGACTCTTTCCAAAGGTTACCGAGCATCAGGCAACCTACAAGCGGGGTGGCCGACGGAACAAGAAGCGCAACAAATATAGTAACAACTATCGGGAAAAGAATTTTTTCGGTTTTTGTAGCCTGTCTTAACGGCTTCATAACTATCTGACGCTCTTTTTTGGTTGTAAGCAGCTTCATAATAGGCGGCTGAATTACAGGAACAAGTGCCATATATGAATAAGCCGCAACCGCTATCGGACCCAGAAGATTCGGGAAAAGCGTAGATGTGGTGTAAATCGCCGTAGGGCCGTCTGCGCCTCCTATAATACCGATAGACGCGGCGGCTTCCTGCGGAAAGCCGAGGAAGAAGCAACCGATAAAGGTTATAAAAATACCTATCTGTGCGGCGGCGCCCAAGACAAGACTCTTTGGGTTTGAAATAAGCGGACCGAAGTCGGTCATAGCGCCTATACCTATAAAGATAAGGCAGGGGTAAATACAGGTTTTTACACCTATATAAAGGTAGTCAAGCAGACCGCCTTTAAGCATTATCTCGCCGTATCCTATTTCGTGCGCCATAAACTTTGTCCACAGCTCACCGTGATACATATCGGCTCCGGGCAGGTTTGTAAGCAGCATACCGAAGGCTATGCCTATAAGCAGCAACGGTTCAAACTTTTTCTTAATGGCGAGCCAAAGCAAAAAGCAGGAAAGCGCAATCATAACAAGGCTCTTCCAACCGCTGCCTAAAAAGTCACCGAACAAACCGTAAAAACCGGTGCTTTTTAAAAAGTCGAGTAATCTTTCCAAAAATTCCATCGTATTTCTCCCCTAAAAAGCCGTTCTTATGCTATTGTGCAGAGAAGAGCGCCGGTTTCAACAGCCGCACCCTTTGTAACGGCTACGGTAACAGTGCCGTCGCAGGGAGCAACTATTTCATTTTCCATTTTCATAGCTTCGAGAATCATTAAAACATCGCCCTTTTTAACAGATGCGCCGTTTGCAACCTTAACATCAAGAATGTTGCCGGGCATGGGTGAATTTACGCTCTCTCCGCCTGCGGGCGCCGTTTGAGCG
>CAJMBP010000042.1 GCA_905211675.1 uncultured Oscillospiraceae bacterium | reverse complement strand
TGGCGGCGGCTGTAGGCGAAGAAGCAGTTACTATTGAAGATGTTTATGAGCCGTATCTTATGCAAATAGGATTTTTAACGCGCACGCCTCGCGGCAGATGTGTTACTCAATCGGCTTATGACCATCTCGGAATAAAAAACAGCAGTGCACAACAATCACTTTTGTAAAAGGATTTTTTAATGAGAACCGTAAACGATTTTAATGATTATGAGCTTATAGATGCCGATAACGGTCAACGCCTTGAGCGCTGGGGCGATATTATTCTGATTCGCCCCGACCCGCAGGTAATATGGAGCGAAGGTCACCTTGATGACCGTTGGAACAGCCCGCACGCAGTGTATCACCGCTCAAACAGCGGAGGAGGTTATTGGGAAGTCAAAAAAAAGGTGCCCGATGTTTGGAGCATTAACTATAATGATTTAGTTTTCAGGCTTAAACCTATGGGTTTTAAACACACGGGTTTGTTCCCTGAGCAGGCGGTTAACTGGCAGCTTGCGCAAAGGCTTATAACCGAGGCAGACCGTGATATTTCTGTGCTTAATCTATTTGCCTATACCGGCGGTGCTACCGTAGCATGCCTTAAGGCAGGAGCAAAAGTAACGCATGTTGACGCTTCAAAGGGCATGGTTTCTTGGGCAAAGGAAAACGCTGCGGCATCAAAGGTTGCCGACAAAAATGTCAGATGGCTTGTCGATGACTGCATTAAATTTGTAAAACGTGAAATCAGGCGAAACAATAGATATGACGCCGTTATTATGGACCCGCCGTCATACGGCAGGGGACCTAACGGTGAAATTTGGAAATTAGAACAGCAGCTTTTCGAGCTGCTTACAAATGTAGGTAAAATTTTGAGCGACAAACCGTTGTTTTTCTTTTTGAATTCTTACACAGGCGGTCTTTCGCCGACAATACTTAATTATATGGTAAAAAGTTGTATAGCCCCTAAAAACAAAGGAAAAATATTTACCGAAGAAATAGGCTTAAAGGTTACAAAGCGTGACATTGTATTACCCTGCGGCAATACAACAATTTGGACGGAATAAATGGATAACATTATTGAAGTTAAAAACATAACATTTGAATACGAAGACGGCGAACAGAAAAATGCCGTTATAAAAGATTTCAGTTTAAATATCGAGCGCGGAAGTTTTACCGTTATATTAGGGCATAACGGATCGGGCAAATCTACCCTTGCTAAACTGTTGAACGGTTTATATAAACCCAGTTGCGGTGAAGTTTTAATTGATGAAATCAACACTTCGGATCCACAGTATGAAATTGAAACAAAACGAAGAGTCGGTCTTGTGTTTCAAAATCCTGACAATCAGTTGGTTGCGTCAATTGTTGAAGAAGATGTTGCTTTCGGCCCCGAAAATTTAGGTCATGACCCCGCGACAATACGCGCAGAGGTTGACGAAGCTTTAAAGGCTGTGGATATGTATGAATTTCGCAAATCTACACCGCATAACTTATCGGGAGGTCAGAAACAGCGCATAGCCATTGCGGGAATAATAGCAATGAAACCCGAGTGTATAGTGCTTGATGAGCCTACCGCAATGCTTGACCCAAAGGGTAGGGCAGAAATAATTTCAACCATAAAAAAGCTTAACCGTGAAAACAATATTACCGTGGTTTTAATCACTCATTTTATGGAAGAGGCGGTTGACGCCGACAGAGTAATAGTTATGAATGACGGAGCTATTGTTGCGGATTCCACACCGAAAAGTATTTTCAGCAATATTAAACTGTTAAAAGATGTAGGTCTTGATGTGCCGCAAACAACAGAACTGCTTTATGCATTAAAACAGGGCGGAATGAATATTTCGACCGATGTTATTTCTATAGAAGAATCAGCACAAAAAATTTACGATGCGATTCATTTGGAGGAAATTTAAAATTGCCAATTCTTGAAGTTAAAAATCTTACCCATATTTACGGTGATAACACCCCATTTAAAACCGATGCCGTAAAAAATGTAAATTTCAGCATTGAAAAGGGTGAAATTGTCGGAATAATAGGTCACACCGGTTCGGGAAAATCGACACTCGTTCAACATCTTAACGGACTTTTAAAGCCGACAGACGGTGAAATTCTTTTAGAAAATCAAAACATCTGGGAAAAACCCAAAGAGATTAAAACAATTCGTTCGCGGGTGGGTTTGGTTTTTCAGTATCCCGAATATCAGCTTTTTGAAGACACCGTTTACAAAGATATTGCCTTCGGTCCTAAAAATATGGGACTTAACGAGGAAGAAATCAACAGGCGTATAATCGATATATGCGAATTGGTAGGAATTAAAAAAGAGTATTTTGAAAAATCTCCCTTTGATTTGTCGGGCGGTGAAAAACGCCGTGTAGCAATTGCGGGAGTTATGGCAATGCAACCCGAAATTATTGTTTTTGACGAGCCGGTTGCGGGGCTTGACCCAAAGGGCAGAAATGATGTTATAAAAATGATTTCCGACTATCGCCAAAAGTACAACGCAACCGTTTTAATAATATCACACAATATGGAAGATATGGCGGTTCTTGCCGATAAGCTCATTGTTATGAACAAGGGCGAGTTAGTTCTTTTTGACACAACCGAAAATGTTTTCAAACAGCATAGCTTTCTTAAAAGCATAGGTCTCAATGTTCCTATAGTAACTCAGGTTATGCTATCGCTTAAGGAAAAGGGGATAGATGTTCCCGACAATATTTTTACGGTTAAAAAAGCGGTTGATTATCTGCTTTCTGTTAAAAAGGAGGCGGATATAAATGCTTAAAGACATTACATTCGGTCAGTATTTTGAACGCGACTCCTTAATTCATAAACTTGATCCGCGCACAAAGCTTTTGCTGTTGCTTGTTATTATCGTGTTTATATTTGTTTCGGGCGGATGGCCGCAGCTTGGTATTGTTTCGATTTTTGTATTTACGATTATCGCCCTTTCAAAGGTTCCTATAAGGTTATATTTAAAAAATCTTAAGGCAATTTTACCTATAATCATTTTTACGATGATTATAAATTTGTTTTATAATAACGGCGGAAAGGTGTTGCTCTCTTTTTGGAAGCTTTCAATAACCACAGGCGCTGTTGACCGAGCCGCATATATGGCTTTAAGAATATTGTTGCTCATTGTTATAAGCGCCGTGCTTACCTATACAACAACGCCTAACGATCTTACCGACGCTATTGAAAACCTTATGTCACCGTTAAGCCTTATCGGGCTGAAAAATGCGGTTCATACACTTGCTATGATGATGACAATAGCTCTCAGATTTATACCCACGCTTATTGAGGAAACACAAAAGATAATGAACGCTCAAAAAGCCCGCGGAGCCGACCTTGAAAACGGAAAACTTATTGACAAAATCAAAGCGCTTATACCTATTTTGATTCCGTTGCTTGTATCATCCGTGCGACGAGCGTATGAATTGGCAGAGGCGATGGAATGCCGTTGCTATAACGGCGGCGAAGGCAGGCAGCGAATGAAACAGCTGAAATACACCCTAATCGACGCACTTGCCATTTTAATAACGGCAGTAATTTGCGCGTTTGTAATTATTTTAAATATTTTACTGTAAACTATATGAGGTGTTTATTTGAAAAGAATTAAGCTTTCAATTTCATACGACGGCACCGATTACCACGGTTGGCAGGTTCAGCCTAACGGAATTACAATTCAACAAGCATTGCAGGACTCGCTTGAAAAGCTTTTCGGGTATCGACCGTCGGTTACCGGTTGCAGCCGCACAGATGCAGGTGTGCACGCCTGTGAATTTGTCTGTCATCTCGACTGTGATGAAGTTTTCCCGGGAAATGCTTTTTTAAAGGGTTTGAATTCATTGTTGCCAAATGATATTTCTGTAATTGATTACAGTGAGGTTAATTCGGATTTTCATGCACGATACGATTCTAAGGGTAAAACATATATTTATTCCATGTATTCGGGAGCAATAAACCCATTTAAATCAAGATATATGCTGCATATTGAAAATAAGCCTGACATCGACCTTATGAATGAATTTTGCAGTAATGTTATCGGCACGCATGATTTTGCAGGCTTTTCAAGCTCAAAAAGAACAGTCGAAAACACTGTGAGGACCGTGAGTGAATGTACCGTCTTTACCAAAGAAAATAACATTCATTTTAAAATAACCGCAGACGGTTTTTTGTATAATATGGTTCGTATTCTTGCGGGTACCGCGTTGGCAGTCGGCTATAAACGGCTTGACGCCGATTGCTGTAACAAGGTATTCAAAACACTTGACAGATCCTATGCCGGCGAAACCTTGCCCGCGTTAGGGCTTGTGCTTTATAAGGTTTATTACTGACAGAAAGGGGTGTAACATTGCCGGATTATAAAAGAAAAAAATTCCGCAGAGGCTTTAAATCAAAGAGTAAAAAACCAAATGTCAGCAATGACATAATAATGAGCAGTTCAAAAAAAGAGCGTAAAAGCGTTCTGCCCGAAAATGATATAAAGGTTGTACGCGGTGCAAAGCTTAAGCGAAGGCGTAGAATTAACATTGTTATTTCGGTGTTCGCTGTTTTGCTTGCCGTGTCGGTATTACTTTCAGTTATTTTACCGGTATCTCTGTTTGAAAACATTGTAAATACCTTTTCACTCATAGGTAACGGCACTTACCCCGCAAACGTTTCGGGTTCAGCCGTTTTAAATACCGTATCTAACGGCTCATATTACTATGTGCTTTCCGATACAAATATTTCGGCCTATTCAAACAACGGCAAAAAGATTTTCTCCGAATTGCACGGTTTTTCAAATCCTATTATTTCGGTTTCCGAAACCAGAGCTTTGGTTTTTGACCAAGGCGGTAAAAATTTGTATATATACAATTTAAGCGGACAAATAAATTCGATTGCCGCCGAAGATGAAATTATTAACGCAGTAATCTCGCGTTCGGGTAAAATTGCGGTTGTTACACACTCAGATCGCTATACTTCTGCGGTAAACTTTTATGATAAAAACTGCAAACCGATTTACACATGGAATTCTGCTAAAGATATTGTTAACAATGTTTTACTTAATTCTTCGGGTGACAAATTTGCTATTTCAACCCTAAACGCCGTTTCCGGCCGTTATTCTTCAAAGGTTTCGGTATTTAACTTTAAATTGGTTGACCCGCTTTTTACATTAGAACTTGATTCTTCGGTTGTGCTGTCGCTTAAAGACACAGGTAACGGAATATCGGTTGTAACCGATAATAAATACAAATATATAGGCTGGTCAAAATTTACTACTTCCGAAATTTCAGCTTCGGGCGAAATAAATATTTGCCGCGCTTCAAAAAAAGGTACTTTAATCGTTTTTAACCGCGCTAATGACCGCAGTGACAATACGGTTGTTTTAATCTCCAAAAAAGGTGAAAAAATTTGCGAATTTAAAATAAACGGAATTATTACCGACATTGTATATTCAAAAAACAGAATTTATTATATATGCGATAATACGGTGTATATACTCGATAAAAAGGGCAATGTTTTGCGCGAAGCTCCGTGTGATTACGGCGCCGTAAAAATTGAGGTTATCGGATTCAACTCTTTAGCATTGATAAATGAAAATCAAATACTGAAAAACAACATTGAAAAGGGAGAGTAGCATAATATGTCATACATTCTTGACGCCATTCTTGTTTTAATAATTTTAATAACGGTGTTTATATCGGCAAAAAAAGGCTTTGTACGAACACTTGTTGAAGTTGTGGGTTTTGTTGCCGCTATTTTTATAGCGTTTACATTCAGTTCACCAATTGCATCTGCCGTTTATGGTAAAATGGTTGAGCCCGTTATTGTAAAGACGGTTGAAAATGTTTCAACCGACACGGCAAATACCGCATCAGACGCTGTTGACGCAGTTTGGCAAAAAATGCCTTCATTTGTCACCGAAAGTAATTTTTTAGGTCTTTCAAAAGAAAATATTTCACAGCAGGTTGAAATTGAAACGGCAAACGGCGTTACCGAACTTGCCGATTCGGTATCAAATTCTTTTGCAAAGCCTGTTATTACAAAACTGCTTTCTGTTTTGATATCGGTAATATTGGTTGTGGCTTTGATTTTTGTTGTTAAAATAGCCGCCAAATATATCAATAAGCTGTTCAGCTTCAGCCTGATCGGCACTATCAACAAAACGCTCGGCGGAATTTTAGGTCTTGTAAAGGGCGTAGCTTTGGCCGTTGTATTTTGTATGATTATAACACTTATCATATCTTTTACAAAAAACGGATTTTTGATTTTTACATACGATGCAATTCAATCTTCGTATATATTTAAGTTTTTAGCGGGATTTTCTCCCTTTATTTAAATTTTTATACGGCAAATCAAGGAGTCTTATAGCAAATGAAATTATGTTCAAAATGTAAAAAAAGGCCTGCTGTGGTCTTTATGTCCAATCCGCTTGATCCAAACGGTGAAACCGAGGGCTTGTGCCTTGCCTGCGCAAAAGAGCTCGGTATAAAACCCGTAGACGATATGCTCAAGAGTATGAATATATCTGACGAAGACATTGAACAGATGAGTAACCAATTTTTAGAAGCAATGTCAGCCGATGATATAGACATAGACGATGAAGCATTGAATGACGGTACCTTTGATTTAGGAACTGCACCTGCAATACCGTTTATCAAAAATCTTTTCGGCGGTTCACAAGGTAATACAAGCGAAAAGACAGACGCAAGCAATACCAAAAGCGACAAGCCTAAAAAGAAAAAACGCCGCTTTACCGAGCAGTATTGCAATAATCTTACTCAGCGTGCAAAAGAAGGCAAGCTTGATACCGTTATAGGCCGTGAAAAAGAACTTGACCGTATGCTTCAAATACTATCGCGCCGTTCTAAAAACAACCCGTGCCTTATAGGTGAGCCCGGCGTCGGAAAAACCGCTATTGTCGAAGGCTTAGCCCTAAAAATTGTCAACGGCACCGCACCTGCAAGACTTCTTGATAAAGAAATACTTTTGCTTGACCTTACGTCACTTGTTTCGGGCACGCAATTCCGAGGTCAGTTTGAAAGCAGGGTAAAGGGTCTTATTGAAGAGGTAAAGGACGCAGGCAATATTATTCTTTTCATCGACGAAATTCATAATCTTGTCGGCGCAGGTGATTCTGCCGAAGGTTCAATGAACGCGGCGAATATTTTAAAGCCTGCACTGTCACGCGGTGAAATTCAGGTTATAGGTGCCACCACCTTTAAAGAATACCGTAAATATATCGAAAAGGACGCTGCGCTTGAGCGCCGTTTTCAACCAATTACGGTTGAAGAACCCTCGATAACCGATGCGGTTAATGTTATGCTCGGTATTAAGTCGTATTATGAGGGCTATCATTCTGTAACCGTTTCGGATGAAATTGTAAAAAAAGCAGTCTATCTTTCCGAAAGATATGTAACCGACCGTTTTTTGCCCGACAAGGCAATCGATTTGCTTGATGAGGCTTGCGCTTGTGCAAGCCTTGAAAACACTGCCATTGACGAGCTTTATACGACAAACAAAAAGATTGCCGAGTATTCGGCACAGCTTGATGCTCTTGAATCTGATATTGAGAATACCGATTATGAAAAGCGGGCAATGTTAAAGTCAAGTATTGAGCAATACAGAAAAAAATCAGAAAGTCTTTGCGAGCTTGCCGCAAACAACACCGTAGGCGAACGCCACCTTGCCAAGGTTATAGAAATGTGGACGGGTATTCCCGCATCAAAAATCGAAGAGAACGAGCTTTCAAAGCTTGCACACCTTGAAGACCGACTTAATGAGCAGATTATCGGTCAGGAAAAAGCTACAAAGCTTGTGGCTGACGCAGTTAAACGCTCAAGGGTTAAAACAAGTGCTTTGCGCCGCCCCGCGTCTTTTATATTTGTAGGTCCCACGGGTGTGGGCAAGACTCAGCTTGTAAAGGTTTTATCTGAACAGCTGTTTGATACCCCCGAAACATTTATTCGCCTTGATATGTCCGAATTTATGGAAAAGCACTCGGTGTCACGCCTTATAGGCGCACCTCCCGGATATGTCGGTTATGATGAAGCGGGTCAGCTCACCGAAAAGGTTCGCAGAAAGCCGTATTCGGTTATTTTGATTGATGAAATCGAAAAAGCTCACCCTGATGTATTAAATATACTGTTACAAATTCTCGACGAGGGCAGAATAACCGACGCGCAGGGTAGGGCAGTTAACTTTGAAAACACAATTATTGTTATGACCTCTAACGCTGGCAGTGAAAACAGTGAAAATCTTTTGGGCTTTGCAAAAACGGTTGCCGAAGCGTCTAAAGAAAAGGCGATTAAAGCCTTGCGCGAATTTTTGCGTCCCGAATTCATTGCCCGTGTTGATGAAATTGTAGTTTTTGAACCGTTATCTGCCGACGCACTGCAAAAAATTGCCGTTATTATGCTCAACGAGCTTAAAACAGCATTATCAGAGCGCAATATCGACTTTATTTTTGACGATAATGTAAGCAGATATATTGCGCAAAAATGCGATAACACAAAAACTGGTGCACGCGAACTGCGTAATATTATTCGCCGTGAAATCGAAACTAAGGTTGTCGATATGATTATTACCGAAAACATATCTTCAAGCCGAAAATTATCTGCCGGTGTAAACAATAATTCATTAGTTTTAGATTTTTCATAATCAGGATGTGCCAATAGATGAAATATAAATATCAAATGCATGCTCACACCTCACCGTGCAGTGCATGTGCCGTGATGTCACCTGCTGAGCTTGTCGAAAGCCTTTATTCCGGCGGATACAGCGGTTGTGTGGTTACAAATCATTTTTACAAAGGTAACAGCGGAATCGACCGAAATTTGCCCTATAATGATTTTATAAAAAAATATGAAGAAGATTACCTCGAATGTAAAAAAGCCGCCGAGAAATACAATTTAGACATCTTGTTCGGTATAGAGGAGAACTTGTTTGACGGTCTTGAAATTTTGTGTTACGGAATAACACCGCAGTTTTTATACGATAACCCTAATTTGCTGTCAGATCACACCGCCGAAACTTGGTACAAAGCACTTCATGACTTCGGTGCCGTGTGCATACAGGCACACCCTTACAGAGATAGGGGATATATTATAAATCCCCGTACATTGCCCTTAGATTGTATTGACGGAATTGAAGTTTATAATCACTGCAATAAGCCCGAAGAAAACCTTAAGGCAGAAAAATTTGCCGAAAATAACCCAAGTTTAATTTCGCTTTCGGGAGCAGACGCGCATACCGTCGAGCTTGTATGCCGTGCAGGCATTGAATCAGACATTCGAATTACCGACGAAAAAATACTTTCCGATGTTTTAAAATCGAAGCAGTATAGGTTAATAAAGTAATATGAATTATTATAATTGGCTTAATAAAAATTTTTCTTCTTTACAAAATAAAACAGTCGCAATATCAGGCGCTACCGGTGGTATCGGCAGCGCACTTTGCGATTTTTTGGCATATCTCGGCGCAGATATTATATGCCTTGACCGTAATTCCGAAAAATCTTATCGCTTAATAGACGGTTTAAAGGCAAAATATCCTAATTTAAAGGCAGAGCACATAACGCTTGACCTTGAAAATTTTGTTCAGGTTAAAGCGGTTACCGAACTGCTTAAAAAATCTTCTGTCGATTACTTAATACTTAACGCCGGTGCCTACAAAATTCCGCGTCACAAATGCGACTCCGGCTATGACAATGTTTTTCAAATAAATTTTGTATCGCCCTATTACATAGCGCGCGAACTCGCACCGTTTATTAAACAATAAAACGGCAGAATTGTTGCCGTAAGCAGTATAGCGCATAACTATTCCGAAATAAATGAAAATGACATTGATTTCAGCAATACAAGACAAGCAAGCAAGGTTTACGGAAACGCAAAGCGTTATTTGACCTTTGGTTTGTACGGCCTTTTTGCAAACGATTGCACACTGTCGGTAGTTCACCCGGGAATTACACTTACTAACATTACCGCACACTATCCTAAAATCATTTTTAAGCTTATAAAGCTTCCTATGAAGATTATCTTTATTTCGCCTAAAAAAGCTTCACTTAACCTAATTTACGGCATTTTTAACGGTTGCCGGCAAAATGAGTGGATCGGTCCGAAAATTTTCAATGTTTGGGGTTTGCCCAAAAATAAAAAATTGCATACCTGCGGTGAAGATGAAGCAGAAAAAATTTGTTCTATATCAAACCGAATTTATGATAATGTTAAGAACAGTCTATCGGCGACAGTTACGGTTTGAATTGATAACATACGATTATTTTCCGTCCGCTTAATTGTGGGCGGATATTTTTTGTGGGGTTATAAATTTACTTTAGTTTATTTTATAAATTATAAATCCTAATAAAATACGCGCTAAAAGGTGATGTCATACGCCTGCGAAGATTATATACTCGCTTACGCGAGATTACATACCAATCCTTCGGATTGTATAAAAAAGAACGAAGTTTTCACTTCGTTCTTTTTGGTGGAACATACCGCAAAGCACCCAAACCTATGTCCCGTGGTACAAGTCTTAGCCTTGTACAGACTTGTTCGGATTGGCTCCGGCGGCACGCTGGTGGAGCAGGTGTCATCAAGGATGAACACCCCTCCGTTTCGGTATTTTCGCCCTCAAAAGCTTCCTCAATATCATCAAGCGGGATATTCTCGATGCTCAAAGGCTTCTTACTTGCGTTGATAATTAGGGTGAAATGATCGTCATACAAGTAGATGGATTGAACGAATATATTGGTAATCGCTCTGCGCTTATTAAAGTCATCAAGCGGCATTTCGCACACATAATCAAGAAAGGCTAAAATCTGCGATTCGGATAGGCAGATTTTCTTGTTGTTCTCAATAGCAAGCTGAGTTTCTAATTCCTCTTTTTCTGCTTGTCGTTTATGCAGACACTCAGTCAGCATATCAACCGATTGTCCTTGCTCAATGCCTTTCCAAAGGTTTTCAATGGGTGCAAGCGAACAGGAACTTGCCGATGCGGCACAGCTATCCTCTCTTGCAGATGAAACCCCCGAGGGCAGAAGAGTAGTGATTCTGGCAAAGGAAAAATTCGGTATTCGGGGCAGAGAGCTTTCCGACAAGAATATGACCTTTATCCCCTTTACGGCGAAAACCCGTATGAGCGGCGTAGATTATGACGGCAACGAAATCCGCAAGGGAGCCGCCGACACCATGCAGGAATATGTAACCGAAAACGGCGGCGTTTATTCTGAAGAATGCGATCGAATCGTTAAAGAGATTGCCAACAACGGCGGTACGCCCCTTATTGTTGCGAAAAACCATAAGATTTTAGGCGTTATTCATCTGAAAGACATTATCAAACAGGGCGTAAAAGAGAAGTTTGCAGATCTTCGTAAAATGGGTATAAAAACCATTATGATTACAGGTGATAACCCGATGCCCGCCGCCGCTATTGCGGCAGAGGCGGGCGTGGATGATTTCCTTGCCGAAGCAACGCCCGAAGGCAAACTTCAGATGATACGCGATTTTCAAAGCAAGGGACACCCTGTGGCAATGACGGGTGACGGCACGAACGACGCTCCTGCGCTTGCACAGGCTGATGTGGCGGTTGCGATGAACACCGGCACACAGGCGGCAAAAGAAGCGGGAAATATGGTTGACCTTGATTCATCGCCCACAAAACTAATTGATATTGTCCGCATCGGCAAACAGCTTTTGATGACAAGGGGCAGTCTGACCACCTTCTCAATAGCCAATGATGTTGCAAAGTATTTTGCCATTATCCCCGCCTTGTTTATGGGACTTTATCCGGGGCTTTCGGCACTTAACATTATGGGACTTCATTCCCCGCAAAGCGCTGTTTTATCGGCAATAATTTACAACGCGCTGATTATTATTGCGCTTATTCCGCTGGCGCTTAAGGGCGTTAAATACCGCGAGTTTCCCGCCGGCAAACTTTTGTCCCGCAACCTGTTAATTTACGGCCTCGGTGGGCTTGCGGCACCCTTTATCTTCATTAAGCTGATTGATATGCTGTTAGTCCTTTTCGGGCTTGCATAAGGAGGTTTTACAATGAAAACATTAAAAAATGTACTGCCGAGAGCGGCAATAATTTTTCTTATATTCACATTGCTCTGCGGCGTTGTTTACACAGATGTTGTAACAGGCATTACACAGCTTATTTTTACTGATAAAGCAAACGGAAGTATTATTGAGGTTGACGAAAAAAGTACGGCTGTGAGCTGCTCGGTCAGCAGTATACGGATGACGGACATATGTGGGGGCGCATTATGAATATTGATGTTTCAACCTACAAGGACGAAAACGGAAAAACTTTGATGTATGCTGCACCGTCCAATCTTTCCCCGGCAAGCGAGGAATATGAGGCTTTGGTGAAAGAGCGTGTGGAAAAACTGTGGGAGGCGAACCCCGATATGGACGAAACGGCAATCCCCGTTGACCTTGTGACCTGCCCGGGCAGCGGACTTGACCCGCATATTTCCCCTGCCGCTGCTGAGTAT
>CAJMBP010000041.1 GCA_905211675.1 uncultured Oscillospiraceae bacterium | reverse complement strand
TTTTAAAGAATCGTAAACAACGGTTAAAATTCTTCTGATTTCCTGCTCGGTCTGGTCACCGATTGAAAAGGTCATAGTCTTGTCGTTCATAATAACAACCCTCCGTTAATGTATTATTATAATTATAATATACCTAACTATGCAAAAATTCAAGAAAATTTTCAATAAGAATATCTTAATTTTCTTTTAATTTGCGTTATTTACGCAGCTCGGCGCCCAGCTTTTCGAGCTTTGCAACAATTTTTGCGCAGGTATCGTCAATTTGCGCGTCTGTAAGCGTGCCCTCGTTTGAACGCAGCCATACGCTGTAAGCTACGCTCTTTTTGCCTTCGGGTATTTGAGAGCCTTGGTAAACATCAAACAGCTCGGCTTTTTCAAGCAGTCTGCCGCCGCCGCTTACAATAGCCTTTTCCAAATCGCCTACCGGTATATCGGCGTCGCAAAGCATTGCAAAGTCACGCTCAACCGCGGGGAATTTAGGAAGCGGCTTGTAGGTTGTTTTGCGCTTGTTGATCGCATAAAGCACATCAAGCTTAATTTCTGCAACATAAACCTTTGTGTCTATTCCGTAATTTTCGGCAACCTTGGGGTGAATCTCACCAAGCACCGCCGCGGGTGTGTTGTTTGCCAAAACTTCAGCCTGACGGCCGGGGTGCAAATACGGCTCGGCAGAGCGTTTGTACTGCGTGTGAGCGCCAAACAGTGTCATTACCTGTTCCACAATGCCTTTAAGGGTAAAGAAGTCTTCGTCCTTGCCGTAAACTCCTATACAAAGAGTAGGCAGTTCATCGGGCTGTTCGGTTACGGGCAGAGCTTTCGGAACAAAACGCTTGCTTTCTTCAAAAAATCTGCCTGAGTCGATTTTGCGGTTTATATTGGTAGCCATAACAGTAAGCATACTTGTTACAAGCTGAGTGCGCATTGTCGAGTATTCGTCGCCGAGCGGGTTAATAAGCTTAACGGCGTTTCGGCGCGGATCGTCGCTCGCGAGCATAAGGCTGTCAAGCGCGCCCGAGGATATGAATGAATATGTCGCAATTTCGTAGCAGCCCATACCGCAAAGAAGAGACTTCATTTTGTCTGACTTTATGCGGTTCGGAAGCTTTTTGCCGCGCATTACGTCGCCGCGCATAGGCGTGCCGACAATGTGGTCGTAGCCGTATATTCGCATAACCTCTTCTGCCAAATCTGCTCTGCCCTCAATGTCGTCGCGTATAGAGGGTACACGAACTGTAAGCACGCCGTTTTCCGCTTTCGTTTCAAGACCGAGGCTGTTTAAAATTTCTACCATTTTAGTTTCGGGAATTTGCACGCCCAAAAGCTCGATAATGCTTGCAGATTTAACATTTAAAATTTTATCTTCGGGAAGACCGAGATTTCGGTCGAGTGTGCCGTCTATGATGTCGCCTGCGTCAAGCTCGTCGATAAGCTGTAAAGCGCGGTCCATAGCAAAGCCAACATTTACAATGTCAACGCCTCTTTCAAAGCGGCCGCTTGCCTCGGTGCGAATGCCCAGCGCACGCCCCGTTTTTCTTACACTGTCACGGCGGAATTTAGCGGCTTCAAGGAATAAGTCTTTTGTATCGTCCTCAATCTCGCTTTCTCTGCCGCCCATAATACCCGCAAGGCAGGAAGGCTTTTCGCCGTCGGCAATCACAAGCATATCGGGGGTAAGGTTATAGTCTTTTCCGTCAAGTGTGGTAATGGTTTCGCCTTCATTTGCGTTGCGAACAATAATCTTTTTATCTGCCAAATCGTTGTAGTTAAATGCGTGCATAGGCTGACCTGTCTCAAGCATAACAAAGTTGGTAATATCAACAATGTTGTTAATAGGTCTCATACCCGAAGCGATAATCGCCTTTTGCATCCAAGTCGGCGACGGCTTAATGCGAAGGTTTTTAACCACCCTTCCTACATAGCGGGGGCAAAGGTCATAGTTTTGAACCTCTACATCAATAAAATCTTTTATATCGCCGCCTACGGTTTTGTATGTCGGAACGGGCGGATGATACGCACTTCCGAGAACTACCGACGCTTCTTTTGCAACGCCTAAAAAGCAGTTGCAGTCGGGGCGGTTTGCGGTGATTTTAAAGTCGATTATATAATCGTCAAGCCCCAAAACCTCGCGCATATCGGTGCCCACAGCCCATTCGTCTTTAAGTATCAAAATACCGTGAACTCCGGCTCCCTCATAGTCCTCTTCGGTAAGGCAAAGCTCCTCACCCGAGCAGAGCATACCGTTTGACTCTACACCGCGCAGTTTGCCCGCTTTAATGTGCATACCGTTTGGCAAATAGCTGTCGTCGAGCGCGGCGGGAACAAGGTCACCCTCTTTAATATTTTGCGCACCCGTTACTATCTGTACCAATTTTTCGGCGCCTGTATCCATTTGACAAATCTGCAAATGATCGCTGTCGGTGTGAGGTTCGAGTTTAACAATGCGAGCCGCCACAACATTTTTGATGTTTTCGCCCTCGCATTCAATGCTTTCTACTTCAAAGCCTGCCATAACCATACGGTCGCAAAGCTCTTTTACGGGAACATCAATGTCAACGTAAGTTTTTAAGTGATTTAAAGATATTTTCATTTTTAAAGTTCCCCTTTCTTAAAATTGGTCAAGAAAACGCTTGTCATTTTCAAACAACAAACGAATGTCGCTGATTTTGTAACGGGTTGTGGTAAGGCGGTCAAGACCGATACCGAATGCGAAGCCGCTGTATTCTTCGGGGTCTATACCGCAGCTGCGAAGCACATTCGGGTGTACCATACCGGCGCCTAAAATTTCTATCCAGCCGGCACCCTTGCAAACGCGGCAACCCTTGCCGCCGCATTCCGAGCACGAAACATCAACCTCAACCGACGGTTCGGTAAACGGGAAGAAGGAAGGTCTGAATTTAACCTTGGTGTCGGGGCCGTAAATTTCGTGCGCAAACTGTTCGAGCACGCCTTTAAGGTCGCACATGGTAATGCCCTTGTCAACAACAAGACCTTCTATTTGGTGGAACACGGGAGAGTGGGTTGCGTCAACCTCATCGGCGCGGAACACTCGTCCCGGACAGATTACGCGAATAGGCGGCTTGCGTGTTTCCATAGTTCTTATTTGTGCGGCAGAGGTTTGTGTGCGAAGCAGTATGTTTTCTGCAAGATAGAAAGTGTCTTGCATATCGCGTGCAGGGTGATCTTTAGGCACATTAAGACATTCAAAATTGTAGTGGTCGGTTTCAACCTCGGGGCCGTCTACAACATCAAAGCCCATAGACTGAAAAATGTCTATCATATCATTAAGCACGGTGTTAAGCGGATGAAGCTTGCCCGTTTTATTCATTTTTGCAGGCATTGTGATGTCAATTGTTTCCTGCTTTAATTTAAGCTCGGTGGCCTTGGCGTTTATCTCGTTTGCCTTTTCGCCCAAAGCCGCGTCAACTTCTGCCTTTGCGGTATTGACAAGCTGACCCATAACGGGGCGTTCTTCGGCAGATAGCGAACCCATCATCTTTAAAATGGCGGTAAGCTCGCCCTTTTTACCAAGGTATTTTACTCTGATGTTTTCACAGTCGGCGCTTGTTTGAGCCTCGGCTATTGCGCTTAGCGCCGCCGCTTTGATTTGTTCAAGCTGTTGTTTCATAATCTATCTCCCTTTTTTAATTTGCAAAATAAAAAGACTTCATCCTGATATTACAGGACGAAGTCTGAAATTACACACTCCGCGGTACCACCCGCATTTTCGCTCAAAGAGCAAACACTCTCTTCGGTCTGTAACGGAACCGACTACCCGTTGCCGCCTACTGCAATTTCAGCGACACTGCTCAAAAGGGAACTTCAAATCACCGCGAAATAGGTAAACTTACAGCCCGAGGCTTACCCTCTCTTAAAATCACATGTGATTTTACTTTTCTTTATCAACGCATTTTCAGTATCAAGTGAATTATAACACATTTTTTTAAAAATGCAAGCATTTTATTCACAAAGCGCATTTGCAATACTTGCAAGCTGTTGCATAGTCAAAGCTTCACCGCGCACCGTTTCGGGAATACCCGATTTATTTAACACCGCGCGGAAAACATTTTTGTCAAGACCCAGTGTGTTGCAGACGGTGTTAATAAGTATCTTTCGACGTTGAGCAAAGCAAGCTTTTACAATTTGAAAGAACAGTTTTTCATCCTTTACCCCTACCGGCGGCATATCGCGCAAAGTAAGCTTAATTACTGCCGAATCGACATTAGGCGGCGGTAAAAATGAAGTGCGCGGCACGCCGAATAATGTTTGCGCTTCGGCGTAATAGTTTACCGCAACCGTAACGGCACCTGCGGCACGACTGCCCACTTCGGCACAAAGTCGGTCGGCGGCTTCTTTTTGCACCATAACGGCGATTGTGCTTATGGGCAAGCGGCTTTCAAGCAGTTTCATTATGACAGGCGAGGTAATGTAATAGGGCAGATTTGCGCATATATTTACCGTATCGCAATCGGCAAACTCCTCTGTTATGAGCTGCTTTAAATTTATTTTAAGTATATCGTTCCAAATAATCTTCACATTATCGCAATCTGTAAGGGTTTGCTCCAATATGGGTTTAAGTCGGGTGTCAAGCTCTACCGACACAACCTTTTTACAAGTCGCCGACAACTGTGCAGTAAGCACGCCGGCACCCGGCCCTATTTCGAGCACGCCTACATTTTCGCCCGAAACAGCCGCCGCCATTCGCGGACAGACGGTATCGTCGATCAAAAAGTTTTGACCCAAAGATTTTTTAAATGAAAACCCCTGTGATTCAAGAACGCCTTTTAAATCTTTTTTATTTGAAATTTTCATAATTTTCACCAACTGAATATATTATATATAACAAATGCGCGCCTTTCAAGAAATTTTTGATGACAAACAGACTTTTTTATGCTATAATGAACAAAATAAAAATTGTGGATGTGTTTGTTTAAAAATGGATAACAGATATTTAGAAAATGTAATTGCCGAAATGCAGCCGTTTTTTGATGAGAACGGCTTTAAATCAGCAGACGGAATTTATAAAAACGGTAAGCTTGCGGCGTCGGTCGAATACAGCGACGAGCGTCAGATGTATATTCTGAAAGCAGCCGATATTGCCGAGGACGGCAGTTATGAACTGTCGGAGGTTAACGCGTGGCTTTTTGATGACAGTCAAACCCAAAAGGATGCCGAGGCTGTCGGCATTGATTTTACGGCAACACTTAAAGAAAAAATGGGCATCAAGCACACGCGTGCAAGCGGTGCGGCAGCGAATATTGATCTGCCGACCTCATCAAAAGACGGAGCATACAATATTACCGACTTCACCAAAAAGATGCTCGATGTGTTCCCCGCACTTAAAGATGAATACAAGGCTCATGTTGCGGTTTACGGCAACTTTTTGTATCTCAATTTCTTTGGTGAAAAATTGGTGCCTCAAATAAAAGCCGTACTTTCAGAAAATAATAAGAAAAGCGTTAAAAAGCTTTTTGATGTTTTGCAAAACGGATATTTACAGGGCGACCGCGACACCGTTAACACAATAGTAGCCGTAGTTGCCGCCGCTTGCATAAACGATGAAAAGATAAAGGCTAACGCGGTTGCGGCACTGGGCGACAATCAGCATTTTATTGATTCAATAACACAGTTTATGCCCGTTATACAGTCTAACAAAAAGCTTAACTCGGCTTTGTTAAAATAAAATATAAAAAGGTGGTTTTTTATGGTTTGGCTTATTGTTTTATTAGTGATTTTTTTGGTGCTTGTTATACCGAATGTTCGCATTGTGCCGCAGGCAACGCAATATGTTATTGAGTTTTTAGGCAGATATAAATGCACTTGGGACGCAGGCTTTCATGTAAAAATTCCCTTTTTAGAACGCATTGCCAATAAAATCACATTAAAAGAGCAGGTTATGGACTCACCCCCTCAGCCTGTTATTACCAAAGATAATGTTACAATGCAGATTGACACGGTTGTTTTCTTCCGCATATTCGACGCAAAGCTTTACACCTACGGTGTTGTAAACCCTGTTCGTGCGCTTGAAAACCTTACCGCAACAACCCTTCGTAATATTGTAGGCGAAATGGAGCTTGACGGCACTCTCACCTCACGTGATATTATAAATACAAAAATGGCAGAAATTCTTGACGAGGCTACCGACCAGTGGGGTATGAAGGTAAGCCGAGTTGAGCTTAAAAACATCATTCCGCCTGCCGAAATTCAAAACGCAATGGAAAAACAGATGAAGGCAGAGCGTGACCGCCGTGAAACGCTTTTGCAGGCAGAGGGTCACAAGGCGGCGGCTATTACACGCGCCGAAGGCGATAAGCAGGCTATGATATTAGCGGCAGAGGGTGAACGCGACGCGCGTATTGCCCGTGCCGAAGGTGAAGCTAAGGCTATTTATCTTTCTAAAAAAGCCGAAGCCGACGGTCTTGCCGCGCTTAAAGAAGCGGGTGTTGACTCGGCTGTGCTTGAGCTTAAAAAATACGAAGCGCTTGTTAATATGGCAAACGGTACAGCCGCAAAGCTGATTATTCCCACCGACGCGGTATCAGCCGTTACAAACAACGCAATTTTTTCGGAAACTACGGGCCTCGGCGACAATACAAAATCAGCGCCCAAGCCTAAAAAACCCCTGCCGAAAGACGAATGCTGCGATTAAACAGATAAGTATGAAATATAACACATACTATAAAGGTTCTGTTTGTTTTCAGTATGTTTGAATGACGATGGTTTAAAAAGATAAAATTTTCACTAAAAACATTTCAAAAAGTAAACCTTTGCCGGTTAACGCTTTTTGGAATGTTTTTTTACGGCCTAAAATTCGGTTATGCTTAAAAATTTTAAAAAAATTGTCACCTTTTCTGCTTTTGATTTGTCTATATATCAGAGACGGCGAAAGAGAGAGCGCGGGACTATGGTTTTCAGCAGTTTACAATTTGTTTTAATATTTTTACCGATATTTTTTACTTTTTATTTTCTTGTGCCTGACGAATTAAAAAATGCAATTTTACTTTTAGGCAGTCTTGCGTTTTATTTTATAGGAACACTCGGCGCCCCATATCATTTTGCGCTGTTTATAGTAAGCATATTATTGGATTTTGTGATTGGGCTTGGTATTGAAAAATACAATAACCATAAAAAAATATTGCTGGTATCGGGAATAGTTTTTCATTTAATATCTCTTATTGCATTTAAGTACACAAACTTTATTTTCGGCGAGTTAAACAGATTTTTTGACAATTTCGGTATAACCGCCGAAATTATCATGCCGATAGGAATATCCTTTTATACCTTTCAGGGCATTTCGTACATTGCCGATGTTTACAGGGGAACAACCAAAGCCGAAAAAAGCCTGTTAAACTACGCAGTATATATTTCTATGTTTGAGCAACTTATAGCAGGTCCTATTGTTACATACAATCATGTTAAAAAAGAACTGCGCAAAAGAAGTATAAAATCTTATGCCGTGTTTGAAGGGCTGGGCACATTTATTTTCGGTCTGGGGCTTAAAGTGTTACTCGCCAATCCTTTGGGAAAACTTTGGGCGCAAATTACGGCAATCGGGTTTGAAAGTATATCCACTCCGCTTGCGTGGATGGCAATAGCCGCTTATTCATTTCAGATTTATTTTGATTTTTTCGGTTATTCATTGATGGCGACAGGACTCGGAAAAATGTTGGGTTTTAAATTACCGAAAAATTTCAATCATCCATATACGAGCCTTACCATGACGGAATTCTGGCGAAGGTGGCATATAACACTCGGAAATTGGTTCAGAGAATATGTTTATATACCCATGGGCGGCAACAAAAAAGGCATGTTGAACACCGTGCTGAATTTGCTTACGGTATGGCTGTTAACAGCACTATGGCACGGCGCGGGTTATAATTTTTTGCTGTGGGGCGTTGTGCTTTTTGTAATAATTATTACAGAAAAGCTGTTTATCGGAAAATATTTAACCGCACATCCGATATTGGGGCATACATATATGATAATCGTTATACCGTTGACATGGGCGATTTTTGCCGTTGACGATATAAGCTGTTTAGGGGTCTTGTTTACACGCCTGTTTCCGTTTTTCGGACAGGGTGCGTGGTCGGTCTTTCGGTACGATTATTTAAAATACTTGGGTCAGTATTATCTGTTTTTTATAGCGGGCATATTACTTTCTACAAAACTGCCGTACCGTATTTTGAAACGGCTGAAAAACCGAGCGGTAATCGGCATACTGCTTTTGGTTATATTGATTACGAGCTTGTACTGTATGTATCGGGGCTTTGACGATCCGTTTTTGTATTTCAGATTTTAAGAGGTGGCATAAATGAAAAAATTAAACATCATCACATTATTGGTTTTGTGCATTGCGGTTGTCGGAACGCTTACATTCGCTTCTTGTTCCGATACCGGCAAAGCAAGCTCAAAGGTCGAGGCTTCTTCCAAGCAGAATTTTTCTGACGCGGTTTTATCGTCCGACAAAAAAACGTCCGCGGCAGACGAAATAAATTCGGCGACCGACTCGATTCAAACGATGCCTGAAAACCCCGACACAGAGCCTGTGTCTTTGTCGGACGCGTTGTTTATCGGCGATTCAAGAACGGTAGGAATTATGGAATATGCAAAATTAAACGACGCAGATTTCTTTTGCAGTGTAGGTATGAATGTGTTCGATATTTTTAAAACCCGTGTTTCTGTTCCCCGTGTGGGAAAAGTAATGCTTAACGAATTGCTGTCTGACAAAAAATATGGTAAAATATATTTAATGCTCGGAATAAACGAACTTGGCTATAATTTTAAAAGCATAATAAACAAATACGGTGAACTTATTGAATTTATTAAAAACAGTCAGCCCGACGCTCAAATTTTTATACAGGCAAATTTGCATGTTTCAAAAAAACGATCCGATGGCGACGGATATATAAACAACACCGCAATCAACAAATTGAATTCGGAACTGTCAAAATTTGCCGATAACAAAAGAATCTATTACATTGACGCCAACTGCTTATTTGATGATGATAACGGCAATTTATCTGCCGATAAAACATCGGATAACGCGCACCTCTATGCAAAATATTATGTTGATTGGGGTGAGTGGATTTGCAAAGAAACGGCAAAATGCATCGAGGGGGAATGATTTTTGACCGACAAGGACACATTTTGCGACCAGATAAGACTTCAGAAAAGAGCAATGTATTATCTTGCATTTTCGATCGTCAAAAATGAAGCCGATGCTACCGAAGTAATAAGTGAAGCAATTTTTCGCGCCTATAAAAATTTGGATACGCTTAAAAATATACAGGCGTTTAAACCATGGATATTACGCATAGTTCATAATACGGCGGCAGAGTTTATTCGTAAAAATTCAAAAACAATCTCATTTGATGAGGTCGAACCGATTTCCGAAAGCAACGAAAATAAATTCACAGCCTCGCTTTCTGTTAAGGAGGCGGTGAAAAGTCTTAAACAACCCTACCGAACGGTTATTGTGCTGCATTATTATGAAGACCTTTCAATTTTGCAAATTGCCAAAATTACGAACGCCACAACCGTTACTGTAAAACAGAGATTATCCCGTGCAAGAAAACAACTGCGGGAAATCTTAAAGGAGGATTTCATAAATGAATGAATTTGATGATTTAATAAAACAAAAGCTCAAAGAGGAAATTCAAGAAATTCCAAACGGTGCAAAGATTAAAATAGAGGAAACACTTTCTCAACTGCCCGAACAAGAACAAAAGCGGATAAAGTGCAAAATTCTTCCCAAATTAGTTGCCGCCGCCGCATGTTTTTTGTTTATATGCTTTATTGTTATGCCTAATTGCAGTACGGCATACGCTCTCGCCTTGGAAAAGATACCTGTTATCGGCAGTATTGTAAAGGTGGTCACAATACGCAATTACTACTATTCCGACGAAAAACACGAAATGAACATAGAAGTGCCGAAAATCGAAAGCGAAAATAATGACGCAGCTGATTATATAAACAAGGATGTTCAAGAACTTACCGAAATTCTTGCCGACAGATTTAACGCCGATTTAAAAGAAATAGGTAACAGCGGGCACGGCTCGATTTATGCCGATTATGAGGTTGTAACAAATTCGGAAAAATGGTTTACTCTTAAAATTCGTGTTAACGAATGTGCGGGCAGCGGTAATACCTACTACAAGTTTTATCATATAGATAAAACAAACGGAAAAATAGTAAACCTCGGCGATTTGTCAGACAGCCGTGATTTTTATTTCGTTTTAGAAAATGAAATCAGACGACAAATGCGCGAAATAATGGCTAATGATTCAAACAAAGTGTATTGGGTTGACGATGCGGTAATCGGTCAAGATTTTGTCAAGCTGGATGAAACACATAATTTTTATTGGAAGGAAAACGGTGAATTAGTAATTGTATTTGATAAATACGAGGTGGCGCCCGGCTATATGGGTACACCCGAATTTACCATAGGTAAAGGTGTTTTTGAAAACCTTTTGAGCAAAGAATATCGTTAGAGTCACACAGCACAAAGAAACGGCGGCAGATTTTTCTGTCGCCGTAAATTTAATATCCTAAGTTTTCGTTTACCAGAATTATCGTGATTCTGTCTTTTTGTCTTTGCAGTGCGCTTATAAGGTAATCACAGCAAATTCGTGTATCCTTGCTGCACCCGTCGGCAAAATCGGGGTCGGGGTTATTTAACAGCGACACACATCGGCCGAGTGTTTTGCAGGGGTTGTCAATTCCCAGTCTAACGCAGTTTTTAGGCGCGGCAACGGTTTTAACGCGCAAAAACGCCGCTTTTAAATCGGGCACAATTTTGTTGACGCCTACAATCATTACCACTTTTTTAGGGCCGAACGCTATGGAAGATATGCGGTTTGCAAAGCCGTCCACATTAAGCAGCTCTCCGTTTTCGGTAACGGCGTTAGCGGAGCAGAAGAAAAAGTCGGCGCCAATGGCGGCTTTAAAACATTCCTGCTGTTGTTCGGGTGTAATGCCCTCGCGTGACCTGTCCATAAAGTTATAGCGAGGGTCTTCTATTACCTTTCTGACGCCGCTCTCGGCAAGCGATACCGAGCCGCCCGCCGTTATAACACAGCCGTCAAAAAGCATATCCTTTACAATTTTTACCGCCTCGCTGCTGTTTTCGGCAAAAATAGGTTTCATTTTATTCTTTTTCAGATTTTCAAAAAGCTTTTGTATTTGTTCGGTCATAATTATTTCAGTCCTTTCACTATGGTGCCGCCGCCCAAAACGGTATCCCCGTCATAAAACACCGCCGTCTGCCCCGCGCTCGGTGCGCGTTGGGGGGTGTCAAATTCTAAAATAACGGTGTCGCGGCTTGTTTGATGTATTGTGCAGGGTTGTTCGGTGTGGCGATAACGCAGCTTGCTGTGCGCTTTTACGCCGTCAAGGGTATCTGCCGCAATAATATTAACATTTTCAACCTCTACCTGTTTATAAAATAGGTTTTCTTCTTCACCCAATATAACCTCGTTTGTATCGGCGTTTTTATTAAGCACAAATGCGGGTTTGCCGAGTGCTATGCCAAGCCCCTTTCGCTGACCTATAGTGTAATGAATTACACCCTTGTGTCTGCCCAAAACATTGCCGTTAATATCAAGATAGTCGCCCGATGCAAACTTTATGCCGGTTGTCTTTTCTATAAAAGCGGCATAGTCGCCGTCGGGCACAAAGCAAATATCCTGACTGTCAGATTTACGCGCCACGCAGAGCTTTAGGCTGTCGGCTATTTCGCGAACCTGCGCTTTTGTATAATCGCCAAGTGGCAAAACGGTCTTTGAAAGCTGGGCTTGCGTAAGCCCGTAAAGCACATAGCTTTGGTCTTTGGCAGTGTCAACCGCTTTTTTAAGCAAATAGCGGTCGCCGCATTTTTCTATGCGCGCGTAATGCCCCGTAGCAATACGGTCAAAACCTCGAAGCTCGGCAAAGCTCAGCATTGCGCCAAACTTTATATGAATGTTGCACTGTATGCAGGGGTTTGGTGTGCGACCGTTTATGTACTCGTTTACAAAATAATCTATAACGCTGTTTTTAAACTCGTTTTTAAGGTCTAAAACGCTGTGCGGAATACCTATTTTTCTGCAAACCTCGGCGGCGTCAAGCGCCTCGCGGTCAAGCTTTTCTGCAAGCGAAGTGTCTTCGCCGCCGTAAAGCTTTAATGTAACCCCCGCGGCTTGATGTTCACGCGATATAAGCGACGCAGTAACGGCAGAGTCAACGCCGCCGCTCATACCTATTAAAATTTTCATTTTTACACCTGTTTCTTTTAATGTTCCGGCAGTTGGTTCTGTCTCTGATCCGTTCAATTTTGCGATTACATCATAACAGACATCATCTACCACATGTACAGAGCCGCTGTACACATCCATAACGATATTGTATCCATTATTACGGTACTGATGAATCATATCTGGTACCCCTTTCTTGTTTTTCATATTCTATATCGGAAAATTCCTGTTATTTCTCTGATTGTCTGAAATCTCATGCTGTCAGATAATTCCATGAACAGCAAGAAACAGCGACCCTAAAGACCGCTGTCCCGAGTATCCATATGATTTTAAATTATTTGTTCTGTTCGCAAGTCTGATTTCCTACTGTGCAGGATGTCTTACATGCTGACTGGCATGATGTCTGACATTCGCCACAGCCACTTTTTTTCAGGTTGCTGTTCATAGGTTTATTCAATGATTTTACATGTTTCATGTTCATGTCCCTCCTTACTATTGCTT
>CAJMBP010000040.1 GCA_905211675.1 uncultured Oscillospiraceae bacterium | reverse complement strand
CTGCCGTTGTTTCGGAAGCCATTGCAGAACCTACGAATACACCGTTAACCCAATCTTTTGATTGATATACAAGCGGAGCGCATTTAGCGCGGCGGCCGCCGAATACTATTGCAGAAATCGGCACACCTGCGCCCTTGTTAAATTCATCGGAAATGCAGGGGCAGTTTTCGGCAGGAGCCGTAAAGCGTGAATTGGGATGAGCGGCGTAGGTTGACTTATCAGCCTTAACAAACTTTGCGGGATTCCAAGCATTGCCCTTCCAATCAAGAGCGTTTTCAGGCGGATTTTTGTCAAGACCTTCCCACCAAACAGTGTTATCGTCAAGATTTAATGCAACATTTGTGAAAATAGTGTTCTTTCTGGTTGACTCAAGAGCATTAAAGTTAGAATGGCTGTTAGTGCCGGGAGCAACACCGAAGAAACCGTTTTCGGGGTTAATGGCATAAAGTCTGCCGTCGGGGCCAATCTTCATCCAAGAAATATCGTCGCCTACTGTCCAAATCTTATAGCCCTTTTTGCGCAGATATTCAGGCGGAATAAGCATTGCAAGGTTTGTTTTACCGCAAGCAGACGGGAATGCCGCCGCAATATAGCGAATTTCACCCTCGGGATTCTGAAGACCTAAAATAAGCATATGCTCGGCCATCCAGCCCTCTTTCCAGCCTTGGTAAGATGCTATACGGAGTGCAAAGCATTTTTTGCCCAAAAGAACATTACCGCCGTAACCTGAGTTAACGGAAATGATGGTGTTATCCTGCGGGAAATGACAGATATATCTCTTTTCGGGGTCAATATCACAGCGTGCGTGTAAGCCGCGTACCCAGTCATTGCTGTCACCCAAAACATCAAAAACCTTGGGGCTTACGCGTGTCATAATAACCATGTTAAGAACAACATATATTGAATCTGTAACCTCGATACCAACCTTAGCTATGGGTGAGCCGATAGGACCCATTGAATAAGGAATAATATACATAGTCTTGCCCTTATAGCTGCCGCGGGCAATGTCATAAAGCTTTTTATACATTTCGGCAGGATCGCACCAGTTGTTAGTAGGACCGGCCTCTTCTTTTGTAGCGGTGCAGATAAAAGTTCTGTCTTCTACGCGTGCAACGTCGTTCGGGTTGGTGCGGTGTAAATAACAACCCGGAAGTTTTTCCTGATTGAGTTTAACCATTTCACCGGTAGAGCAAGCCTCTGCACGAAGTGCTTCAATCTGCTCTTGACTTCCGTCAATCCAAACAACTTTTTCAGGTGTGAGAAGCTCTTTCATCTCATCAAGCCATTTTAATACAGTTTTGTTTGTGGTCATTTGTGATTTCTCCTTACAAAATAATACAAATTTTTGCCTTATATATTATAAACTTATATTTTGCAAAAATCAATAGTAATTTTCGGTTTTACAAAAAAATTCATATTTAGTTACAAATTGTTTGTATTTTACTTGACAAAGCTTTCTTTAAAGTGTAAAATTTTTAATTATATTCCCGAAAAGAGTGTGATTTTTGTATGAAAACAGTTCCTTTTTCTAAAGCAAATGTAGAAAATTGGGCGCAAACCTACCCCACTCCCTTTTATGTGTACGACAAAAAAGGTATAACAAAATGTGTTACCGATTTATATAAAGCTTTTTCATGGAACAAGGGCTTTAAAGAATATTTTGCTGTTAAGGCTACTCCCACTCCTGCAATTTTGCGTCTTTTAAAAAGTCTCGGCTGCGGCACCGACTGCGCATCGGTACCCGAGGTGGTTATGTCTCAAAAAAGCGGCATAACAGGAAAAAATATAATGTTTTCATCTAACGAAACAACCGTTAAAGAATACAAGACCGCTTTAGAAGCAGGTGCCATAATAAATCTTGACGATATCACACATATTGAGTTTCTCGAAAAAATAGCACCGTTGCCCGACACAATGTGTTGCCGTTACAATCCCGGCACATTCAATATTACAAATGACATTATGGGTCACCTTTACGATACTAAATTCGGTATGACGCACGAACAGATACTCGAAGCTTTTGCCATATTGAAATCAAAGGGTGTTAAACACTTCGGAATTCACTCAATGCTTGCAAGCTGCTCACTTGTAGAGGAATATTACCCCCGCCTTGCGAAAAAACTCTTTAAATTTGCTTTGGAGATAAGAGAAAAGCTTGGTATCAATGTTGAATTCATTGACCTTTCGGGCGGTATCGGCATTCCGTACAGACCCACCGAAGAGGCCGTTGACATTTTTGCAATCGGTGAAGGCGTGCGTAAGGTATATGAAGAAATTATTGCCCCTTCGGGTTTAAATATTTCTATTTTTACCGAAATGGGCCGTTACATAACAGGACCTTACGGATATCTTGTAACGCAGGCTATTCATCACAAGCATATATACAAAGAATACATAGGAGTTGACGCGAGCTGTTGCGACCTTATGCGCCCCGCAATGTACGGTGCATATCATCACATTACGGTTTTAGGCAAAGAAAACGAGCCGACGATCGGCAAGTTTGATGTTGTAGGCTCACTTTGCGAAAATAATGACAAATTTGCCGTTGACCGCGAATTGCCTCAGGTTGACATAGGCGATTATCTTGCAATTCACGACGCGGGCGCTCACGGTCACGCAATGGGATATAACTACAACGGCAAGCTGAGGTGTGCCGAGCTTATGTTAAACAGTGACGGCAGCGTACAGCTTATACGCCGTGCGCAAAGCATGAACGATTACTTTGCAACTCTCGATATAGATCCCGAATTTAAGTAATATTTTACTGTTGAATTTGAGTAGCAGATATTTTTCTTGTAAAACAGAGAAATATCTGCTATAATTATTTTGTATGGAACTTTAAAAATAAAGGGATGAATAAAATGTCAGTCGGTTTCAGAAAAAGTCTTTTCGGTTTTAACTGTGATGATGTAATTGAATATATTGAGCAGTCACATAAAAATTTTTCCGAAAAAGAAAATCAATTAAACCAAAAAATAGATACACTTGACAACACAATAGAAACCATTAACGCACAGCTTGAGGATGTCAAAAGCGCAAAAACGGCCGTTGAAGCACAGCTTAAAGAATACACCGATAAATACGACGAAATAGAACGCCTTTCACAAAACATAGGCAAGCTTTATTTGGTAGCACAGGCAAACGCAAAATCAGTTATGCAAAATTCTGCCGAAAACCGTGATATAGCAAACCGCGAGGTTGAAAAAAACCTTCATTCAATCGACAACGCACAAGAATCGCTGGCGGCGCTTAAAGCCGAAATTATGCAAACTTCGTCGGACTTTGTCGCCAAGGTTGATACGCTTGTGTCTTCTTTAAGCTCTGCCCGTGAGCAAATTAACACCAATAACACCGAAAGCCGCAAACTTGCCGAGCAGTTTGACAGCATTATTGCCGAAATGACAAAATGAAAGAATATAAAGTAAATTCCAAAGATTTAAAGGCTCTGTGCGAAAAACTTAACGCCGGTGACCGAGTGTTGCTCTCAGGCACGGTTTACACCAGCCGCGACGCCGCGCACAAGCGTATTTTCGAGTTACTTGAAAGCGGCGACAAACTCCCCTACGAAATAAACAATTCGGTTATATATTTTGCAGGTCCTACCCCAACTCCTCCCGATTTGGCAATCGGCAGCTGCGGGCCGACTACATCGTCACGAATGGACTTTTACACACCCCGCCTTCACGATTTGGGACTTACTGCAACTGTCGGTAAAGGCGAGCGCAGTGAAGAAGTGATTGACTCTATTATAAGAAACAAAGCCGTTTATCTGTGCGCCATCGGCGGCGCCGGAGCGCTTGCGGCACAGCATATAACCTCAAGCAAGGTTATTGCTTTTGAAGATTTAGGCTGTGAATCGGTAAAAGAGCTTGAATTTTCCGATTTTCCGCTGATTGTTGCCATTGATTGCCACGGCGGAAACATATTTAAAAGATAAATTTTAAGCAAGATGTATTTTGCATCTTGCTTTTTTATTTATTTTATGTATAATATAATTAAAGTGTTCCATTTGGAACATTTTTACAGAATAGGAGGTGTGAACCATAAACTGTTTTTTGTTCGACGGATTAACAGGTAATGAAGTATCGGATATATGCTCTTCGCTTGACCGACCCGTTCAATTTTCAAAGGGTGAGGAACTTTACCGAAACGGTGTGATTGCTTTTTTGGTAAACGGCAAGGCAACAATAAAAAGGCTTAATGACATGGGCGACAGTATTACCATTCGCTCAATTTCATGCGGAGAAATTTTCGGTGCGGCTTCGGTTTTCGGCAATTCTAATTGCGTTACAAGCAGTATAACTGCCGACACCGTATGTGAAGTAATTTATATTTCGCAGGAAAAGTTTTGCAACATAATAAAGCAATATCCGCAAATGTCGGTTAACTACATAAAATATTTAAGCGACAGAATACGCTTTTTAAACCGCAAGCTTGACGCATTTACCGCAAAACTTACCGAAGAAAAGCTGTACGAATTTTTACTGTCGCAGTCAGACAGCGAGGGTAATGTTAATTTAAACTTCGGTATTGCAGAGCTTGCACGAAGGCTTAAAGTAGGCAGAACAAGCATTTACCGAGACATTTCGGCGCTTGAATCCAAGGGACTTTTAAACAGATGCGGTCACAGCTTCAAAATTTTAAAATAGGTGATAAAAAATGAAAAAACTGTTAGCAATTATTTTAACCCTTACACTTGTGTTTGCCTTTGCAGGCTGCGGCAGCAACAAAGATGTAGTTTCTTCCGCACCCGAGGTATATACCGCCGTTGATATGTCGGTTGCCTGCATGACAGGTCCTACCGGTATAGGAATGGCAAAGCTTATGGCAGATGCCGAAGCCAAAACCACAGCAAACAACTATTCATTCACGGTAGCAACTGCGGCTACCGATATAACCGGTAAATTTTTAAACGGTGAAATCAACATTGCGTCGGTTCCTACAAATGTTGCCGCCACACTCTATAATAAATCCGAAGGCAAGGTAAGAATGCTTGCGGTTAACACCTACGGTGTGCTTTCTATTCTTGAAAAAGGCGACACAATTAAATCTGTAGCCGATCTTAAGGGCAAAACCGTTTATTCAACCGGCAAGGGTCAAAACCCCGAATTTATTTTAAAATATATTCTCACCGAAAACGGCATCGACCCCGAAAAAGATTTAACAATCAACTTTGTTTCAAGCGAAGATTTAGTTGCAAAGCTTATAAGCGGCGAGGCTGAAGTTGCAATGGCGCCGGAGCCTGCCGCTACCACGGTTATGGTTAAAAATCAAGAGCTTAACCGCGTGCTGAGCATTAACGACGAGTGGGCAAAGGTTTCAGACACCAAGCTTATGATGGGCTGTGTTATAGCACTTGACAGCTATATTGAGGCAAACCCCAAAGCCGTTGAAAAGTTTTTAGAAGAATATGAGGCATCTATTAAATTTGCAAGTGAAAATATTGACGAAACAGCTACCCACTGCGCAACCTATAAAATTACGGCAAGCGATGTTATAGCAAAAAAAGCAATACCCACCTGCAACCTCTGCTATGTTACCGGCAAGGATATGAAAAACAATGTAAACGGCTATTACGGCGTTTTATTTAATGCAGACCCAACATCTATCGGAGGTAAATTGCCCGCTGATGATTTGTACTACAAAGCAAACTAAAACAGATATTTTAAAAAAGATTATAAAATTCGTATGTGTAGCGACCTTCTGGATACTTGTTTGGGAGGCCGCTTCCCGTATTGTAAGCCGTAACAACGAATTACTGTTGCTTATTTTACCGAGCCCGTTTACCGTTTTTAAAAAATGGGTTAATATTGCCTTTACAATGCCCTTTATAAAATCAGAAGCGACAACCCTGCTTCGAATTTTCACAGGCTTTATTATAGGCTGTGTTTCGGGATTTTTTATAGGTGTTACAACCCACATTTCAAGTCTTGCCTATTCTTTGCTGTCACCGATACTTAAAATAATACGCGCAGTACCCGTTGTTGCAATTATTATATTGATGTACCTTTTCTTTAACAGCTCTACCCTCCCCGTTTTGATTGTTTGCCTTATGGTATTACCCATTATTTGGCAAACCGTTCATGACGGTCTTAATAACACCGACAAATCAATTTTGGAAATGGCACATGTATTTAACCTTTCAAAACTTAAGGTATTTACCAAAATAAAATTACCCGCCATTACGCCGAGTCTTATAACTGCCTGCGTTAACGCATTGGGGCTTGCATGGAAATCGGGTGTTGCGGCCGAGGTTATTTGTCTGCCCGAAAAATCTATCGGCAGTATGCTTTGGCAAAGTAAAGGCAATGTAAATTATGATGAGGTTTATGCATTAACGCTTACCGTCATTTTGCTTAGCATAGTTATTGAGTATTTGCTTAAATTTCTCTGTAACAAATATCTTTTAAAAAACGGAGGTATGCCGAATGATTGAACTGAAAAACATATCGTTTTCTTACGGTGAGCTTCAGGTTTTAAAAGATTTTAATTTATCGGTAAAGGGCGGCGAATGTGTTCAGCTTTGCGGTGCGTCGGGCGCAGGCAAAACAACTGTTGCGCGCATTATTTTAGGCCTTGAAAAGCCGCAAAAAGGCAGCATCATTGTGCCGTCAAAAATATCTGCCGTTTTTCAAGAGGAAAGATTGCTTCAAAACGCCGATGTGCAAAAAAATGTCCGATTGGTTTTAACAAAGGAGCAATATAATCTCGCAGATGACTTGTTGAAAGAATTGGGCTTATTTGAGGTTCGGAAAAAACGGGTTTCGGAGCTGAGCGGCGGCATGAAGCGCCGCGTCGCGCTTGTAAGAGCCGTTGCCTTTGCGGGTGATGCGTTAATTCTTGACGAACCGTTTAACGGACTTGACTCGGAAAACAAAGCGATTGCGGCACACCTTATCAAGCGTGAGTTTATTCAAAAAAACAAGCCTGTTTTACTTATCACGCATATAGAAGAAGATGCACAGCTGCTTGATGCAAAAACCGTATATATATAAAAATTCTCGGCAGATTACTGCCGAGAATTTTTAGTTTTAAAACACCATAATACCTGTGCCTGAGCCGATAGGTTTATTTGAACTTATACGCTGTATATACGCGCGTCTTAACGAGGTATCATCGGGCAGTTTTTTAACATCACCGTCATACAAACAGTCGAACAAACGCCATACCTCGCTATAATTTTTGTGGTCATTTGATTTTACTATTTCAAAGTCGTCATAAAATTTCGAAAGATTCGAGTCGCCATTTAAAACGGTTCTGTTCCAAGGGTAAAGCAACCAGCTGTCACACATAAAAATTATTTCTTCTCCGTATTCATGCATAAAAAATTCTTTTGCGCGGCGGTATGAGTCAAGTACCGATTCGTGCTCCAATCGGGTTCCCGTGCGCGGAATATGTATGCCCAAAACCTTTTTACCCTTCGCTATGTGTCTGCCGAATGCGTCACATTCAAAATCGATATACTTTGTTTCAAACTGCAATCTGCCCAAGGCAATGATTTTTAAATCAAAAATACCTGCATACCATTCCGGCACAAAGGTGCCGTTTTTGCCGTAAACAAGACGGCATTCTTCTAACTTATATTTCAAATTGCATATTGTGTCATAAAAAATCTTATCGCTTATACCCTTTTGTTTGTATTTGTTGTGAAGTTCGGGCAGCATACAAACAAAAAGCAGCATGTATGCGGTGTATTCACAAATATCAGACCTTTCGGCAAATGACTTTATATCCTCCAAAGCTTTGTAAAAATCAAAATCACTCTTGCCGTAGCGTGATACAATTTCAGAAAAATCCGAACACTTAGAGCATTTTTCAAGAACGGTAAGCAGCTCCTCTCGGGCGTCCTTCGGAAAATTCATTTTTTCCGTAAATTCTTTTGCGTTTTCGCAAATCAAGTTTAAACTTCCCCCTAAATTACGGTAACATTTTTAAATTCTATTTTCAAATCTAACTCTTCGATTTCAAGGCTTATAGGCAAACCCGAAAGTGAATATATAAAATCGTATTTGTAATCATCGGATTTACCGGTAATTTTACAGTTTTCATCATCACAATCTGCCGATTTGTTTTCAGAAATATCTTTTATCAGGTTATATAAAATTTTTATAACCGAGCCTTTCGGAAGCGTGTCGGAGTCGGTTGTGTATCTGACACCCTTTAATTCGGCCTCAGCACCGTTTTGCGATATTGTTAAACATAAATCTTCAATTTCAATCGGTTCTTTCACAACCAATTTTATAACATCATCGGATATTTCGGTGTTGCAAACAAATTTTTCTTTGCCGTAATCAATTTCCGCAACAAAAGAAATGTTATTTAAAATCGGCTTGGCTTTTGTGCTTTTTGAACATCCGCACAGGCAAATAAATAACAAGGCAAGCGTTAAAGCAAAAGGTCTTTTAAACAAAAAAATCACCTAATCTGAAATTGTTTTAAGCCCCTCAATAATATCGCTCGGAAGCATTGACCTTGTTGTAACGGTCTTTGCCAGCTTATCGGCAACAGCACCGTGCAACCAAACCGAATTAAGTACCGCGTCAAGCGGAGTATAGCCTTGAGCAAGGCGCGATACAATCATACCCGAAAGCACATCACCGCTGCCTCCCGTTGCCAGACCGTCGTTTCCCGTTGTGTTAAAGAAAATTCTGCCGTTAGGTGTTGCAACAATTGTGTTAGTGCCTTTAAGCACCAAATAGCAATTATTTTCAACGGCAAATCTTTTGGCATATTTTACTCGGTTTGACTGAATTACATCGGTGGTTGTGTCGCAAAGCCGCGCCATTTCGGCAGGATGCGGAGTCAGAATTAAAGGGGCTTTGGCTTTTCTTATAATATTTATGCCGCCCTGTAACGCATTTATGCCGTCGGCGTCAATAACCATGGGAATTTGTGATATTTCCAATGCTCTTAAAACTAATTTTTTTGCATCTTCACTGCGACCTAAACCGCAACCTATAAGCAATGCATCACTTGATGATATTGCCGACAGGACAGTTCTGTCATAAAACAGCGGCGCCCCGTTTACTGCGGTTTCGACGGGTATTGTAACCGCCTCCGGCACGCTCGAAGTAAATGCCGAATAATTTTTGTCGCAAACAAGCGCTTTGACTATACCCGCCCCGCTTCGAAGCGCCGCACGGGCAGCCAAAATTTCGGCGCCGCACATACCGTAGCTACCGCAAAACAGTAACGCCGTACCAAAGGTACCCTTATGTGAATTTTTAGGCCTTTTAACAGATTTGGGTTTGTCTATTGTAAGGTAGGCATATTCTTCGATAGGCAAGCCGATATCAAGAACTACGGTTTCACCGCAAAACTCGCTTGTGGCGTCAAGCAGCTGACATAACTTATACGCAGAAAATGTAAGTGTTAAATCTGCTTTAAATGCAACCGCAGGCTCACCGCCGTCGCAAAACAGTCCGCTTGGAATATCGACTGCTATTTTAACACATTTATAAGCATTTATTTTTCGAATAAGATTTGACAGCTTTTCCGATAAATTCCGATTGAGTCCTATTCCGAAAAGCGAATCAATAACGAAGTCGAAATCACCTTCAAAATCATCAATTGTTTCTATTGATTTAACCCCGTCTTTAAAATTCAAAGCAGTATCGGTTGCCGGAAATCCCATAGGTGTAAGCAGGCATACATCGGCGCCCCTGTTTTTAAGGTCGGCGGCAATAACCAAACCGTCTCCCCCGTTGTTGCCGTTTCCGCACAAAACGCATATCCGTTTACCTATTACATTGTATCTTTTTAAAATCTCATCGGCTGCGGCATCACCCGCAAGTTTCATTAACCGAGTATAAGAAAAAATGCCGCATTCTACGGCATTATCTTCTGCATTTTTAATTTGAGCGGCAGTTAAAACCTTCATAAAATCACCCTATATCAAATTTTCCGCCACATATTTAGGCAAAAACTTTTTCATAGCATCGCGCATTCTTTCATCAGGCGCAATAACAACGGTGTGCTTTTGTTTGCCTTCGGGGTGAATTACCAAAGCATAAGCGTTTGAATCATCCTTATTACAGGCAAACAGGCAATCCTTTAAAATGTCCTGCGGTAAATCGTTTCGGTATTTTTCTATGCGTTCAACCGCGGTCAGATCAAAACTTAAAACACGCTTTCTTGAGCTTTTTGATGTTATTTTATCAATATCCATACTCGAATTGGTGATAATATATTCATATTCAATACTTAACATTGAATACAATTTATATACGCCGTACAGGATTAAAAATATAACAATCAGCGCAAGGTTCCCTAAAAGATTTAACGAAACCGTCATTAACAAAACAGCAGCAATGGCGATGCCGATATATGCAAAATAAGTTTTAGCTGTTTTTTTAATGACAACAAGCTGTTCAAAAAATGTATCCATTTAATTTACCTCCGAATGCTGTACTTGCATTATATATCATTTTAGTATATAATTGTAAAAAAATCAAGTATAGGTTTAAAAATAATACAGAATTAAGGTGAAAACATGAAAATTAAACCTGGATTTAATTTAGAAACCGAAAACGGTCAAACCTTTATTACATGCGACAAAAGCATAAACCCAGATTATAACGCATCTATTTTCTTAAATGACAGGGCAGTTTTTTTGTGGAAAATGTTGCAAAACGGTAATACAACCAAGGATCAAATGCTTAACGGTCTGCTTGAAAAATTCGATATTTCAACCGTGCTTGCGCTAAATGACATTGATGTCATTATAAGAACTTTAAGAGAAAACGGAATTTTAGAAGAATGAAAAATAAAACTGTCACAAACAAATGGATATTTAATCACTCAAAGCCGTTCATTCCGTGGGTGGTTTTCATTTCTGTTTTAAACATAATATCGTCGGTTGCATACATTGTTTTGGCAAAGCTTTCTCAGCAAATTATCGACAGTGCAAAGGGCGGCATTGCCGATTCATTTATAACAGCGAGTGTATTGCTATTTTCTTTTTTATTGCTACATACTCTGATTGAAGCCTCGGTATCGCTTATAACCGCCAAAATTTCGGCTAAAATGAGTGTCGGTTTGAAAAATCATATGTTTTCGGTTCTGATGCGAAAGAAGTATGCCGAAGTATCCGAATATCATTCGGGCGACCTGCTCAACCGTTTTTCATCAGATGTCGAGATAGTTGTAAACGGCAGCATCGGACTTGTGCCTTCTTTGGTTTCAATGCTTACAAAAATTATTGCCGGCTTTGCCGCTATTTGTATTCAGAATTATATGTTTGCTTTTGCAATAATAATTGTCGGTTTTATTTTTCCGCTGATGGGCAGGATACTTAGCCGTAAATATAAGAACATACACAAATCGGTTCAACAAACCGAAGGTTTAACCCGTTCGTTTTTGCAGGAATGTTTTGAAAATATTGTTGTAGTTAAAACATTTTCGGGTGAAAAACCGTTTTTGATTAAGCTTAATGAATATTTAGAGGACAACCGAAACTTAAGAGTAAAAAGAAGTCTTTTTGCGACCGTTATTTCAACACTTCTGTATCTGTTTTTCAGCCTTGGCTATTATGCGGTTCTTGTATGGGGAGCAAACCGAATTGCAAACGGTTTTATCACAGTGGGAACACTCATATACTTTTTGCAGTTAATCGCAATACTTCGCGCACCATTGCAAAACATATCGGGTATTATTCCTAAATATTATTCGACCGTTGCCTCTGCCGAGCGATTGATTGAGCTTGAAAATTTAGAAAATGAAAATGCGTTACCTACACCCTGTAACACCTTTGAATTTGAGAATATATGCGCCGAAAACTTAACCTTTGCCTATACAAACGAAATTGTTTTGCGTGACAATACTTTTTTTGTCAAACGCGGAACAATAACGGCCGTCACGGGCCGTTCTGGCAGCGGAAAAAGTACCCTATTTAAACTACTGCTCGGTTTGTTTCCGCCAACGGCAGGCAGTCTTACCTTTGACGGTAAAATACCCATAAACGAAACCACCAGAAATATGTTTTCGTATGTGCCGCAGGGCAATATGATAATATCGGGCAGCATACGCGATAATATTTCACTGTGCGATAAAACAGTCGGCGACGATGATATTATAAAAGCCGCAAAAGCCGCTGCTATTTATGACTTTATAAAAACATTGCCCGATGGGCTTGACACCGTGATTTCAGAACGCGGACAAGGCCTTTCGGAGGGTCAGGTGCAAAGAATTGCCATTGCGCGAGCGCTGTTGTTTAACGCCCCTATAATATTGCTTGACGAAGCAACCTCGGCATTGGACCAAACAACCGAAACACAGTTGCTTAATAACCTTAAAACACTTACCGATAAAACCATTATTTTTATAACGCACCGTAATACATCGCTTGGCGTTTGCGATAAAATTTTGCATTTAAGCAACGGTACTTTTACAGAAAAATAAACCCAAAAATTAAAAGGCTCTGCTGTATTTCAAGCAGAGCCTTAAACTTGTCATAGTAAGATTAGATTTCAGCAAAATACTTAATAGTACGAACCATCTGACTGGTGTAGCTGTTTTCGTTATCGTACCAAGAAACAACCTGAACCTCATAAAGGTCGTCGGCAATCTTTGATACCATTGTCTGAGTAGCGTCAAAGAGTGAGCCGTAACGCATACCGATAACATCTGAAGAAACAATTTGGTCTTCATTATAACCGAAAGAATCGGAAGCGGCAGCCTTCATAGCGGCATTGATGCCCTCTTTTGTTACATCGGCGCCTTTAACAACAGCGGTAAGAATGGTTGTTGAGCCGGTAGGAACCGGAACACGCTGTGCAGAACCGATAAGCTTGCCGTTGAGTTCGGGGATAACAAGGCCGATAGCCTTTGCAGCACCTGTGCTGTTAGGAACTATGTTAGCGGCACCTGCGCGTGCACGGCGAAGGTCGCCCTTTCTGTGAGGACCGTCAAGAATCATCTGATCGCCGGTATATGCGTGAATTGTGCTCATAATACCGCTCTGGATGGGAGCATAATCGTTAAGAGCCTTAGCCATGGGAGCAAGGCAGTTTGTTGTGCAAGAAGCGGCTGAAATGATGGTATCTTCTTTTGTAAGGGTGTTTTCGTTTACGCTGTAAACGATTGTGGGAAGGTCATTGCCTGCGGGAGCAGAAATAACAACCTTTTTAGCACCTGCATCAATATGAGCCTGTGATTTTTCTTTTGAGCAGTAGAAGCCTGTGCATTCAAGAACAACATCTACACCCAACTCACCCCAAGGAAGATCCTTTGCGTCTTTTTCAGCATAGATTTTAAGGGTTTTGCCGTCAACAGTAATGGTACCTGCCTCATCGTCGGCGGAAATAGTGTGACGGTTTTCACCGATATAACCGCAGTAACCGCCCTGAGCTGTGTCATACTTTAAAAGATTAGCAAGCATTGAGGGCTTTGTGAGGTCGTTGATAGCTACTACATCGTAGCCTTCAGCACCGAACATTTGACGAAATGCGAGACGACCGATACGGCCGAATCCGTTAATAGCAACTTTAACCATTGGAATAAACCTCCTAAATTTTTCTATATGGTATTTTACCCTATTTATTATGATTTTTCAAGTATTTTGTTAAAAAATAAACAACTTTTTATTTTTTTATTTATTT
>CAJMBP010000039.1 GCA_905211675.1 uncultured Oscillospiraceae bacterium | reverse complement strand
GATATTGTTGAAGACATTGCGCGCGAGCGCGCTAAAAAGCTTTTCGGTGCCGAACACGCAAATGTTCAGCCGCACAGCGGTGCCAATGCAAATCTTGCCGTGTTTTTTGCATTGCTCGAACCGGGCGATACCGTTATGGGTATGAACCTACAGCAGGGCGGTCATCTGTCACACGGCTCACCCGTTAATATTTCGGGTAAGTATTTTAAAATAGTGCCTTACGGCGTTGATGATGTAACCGAACAGATCGATTATGAAAATGTTCGAAAGATTGCTTTGGAATGTAAACCCAAAATGATTATCGCAGGCGCCAGCGCATATTCGAGAACCATTGATTTTAAAAAGTTCCGCGAGATTGCCGACGAGGTGGGTGCTTACCTTATGGTAGATATGGCGCACATTGCAGGTCTTGTTGCGGCAGGGCTTCACCCGTCGCCCGTTCCATACGCCGATGTTGTAACAACCACCACACACAAAACCCTGCGCGGTCCGCGCGGCGGTATGATATTGTGCCGTGAGGAACTTGCAAAGCAGATTGACAAGGCTGTATTCCCCGGTACACAGGGCGGCCCGCTTATGCACATTATTGCCGCAAAGGCAGTAGCACTCGGCGAGGCGCTTACCGACGAATTCAAGGCATATCAGACTCAGATTGTTAAAAATGCCGCAACCCTTGCCGACGCACTTATGAAAAACGGCGTTGAGCTTGTGTCGGGCGGAACCGATAATCACCTGATGCTTCTAAAGCTTACAAACTTCGGCATTTCGGGCAAAGAGCTTGAAAAACGCCTTGACGAAGTTCACATTACCGCCAATAAAAATACAATACCCAATGACCCCAACAGTCCTTTTGTTACAAGCGGCTTGCGTATTGGCACACCCGCCGTCACCACACGCGGCTTTAAAGAAAAAGAGATGCTGCTTATTGCCGACTGGATTAAAGACATAATAACCGATTTTGAAGGCAATAAAGAACGCATCACCAAAGAGGTGCAAGACCTTTGCGCGCAATTCCCGATTTATAATGACTGATAAAATGCCCCTTTTAATATTCACAAACGGAGTGATAAAATGATTTGGCACAGTTCTGATACGGCAAGCGTTTTAAAGCAACTTAAAACCGACGCCGATCAAGGCCTTACAAGCACCGAGGCAGCCGACCGCCTTGAAATATACGGCAAAAATACCACAGCCTTAAAAGGTAAAAGCTTTTTTTCGACCTTCCTCGGTCAGCTTAACAACAAGCTTGTATATTTTTTATTTGCGGTTTCGCTGATTTCGATGGTGGTAAATTTAATATACAACCCGAGTGATTTTTACTTTTCAATACTGATAATCGTCATTGTAATTATTAACGCCCTGATAAGTGCCTTTCATTTGCACAAATGCGATGAAGCGCTTAACAGCATTCAAAATGCCTCTACGCCTAAAGTTACGGTAATTCGCGACGGTACCCAAAAAAGCATACCGTCTGACGAATTGGTACCGGGGGATATTATTGTTTTGCATGAGGGTGACTATATTACGGCAGACGCGCGTCTTGTAAAGTCAGACGCCCTTCGCTGTAATGAATCGGTTCTTTCGGGCGATATTATTCCCGTAGAGAAAAATGACGATATCATTACCGATGACATATCCTCTGTAAAAGACCGTAAAAATATGGTTTTTTCGGGTTGCAGTGTAGTTCACGGCGGTGCGCACGCTGTTGTTGTCGAAACCGGCATCAGAACCGAAGTAGGCAAAGCAGCCGATATAAGCCGTCAAACAAATTCCGAAACCCTGCCTATAAACGAGACGCTTAATAAATGCAACAAGGTTTTAAATATTGCAATTTTTGCGGTGTGCGTTGTCACATTTTTTATAGGCTTAATTCAAAATTTCAACTCGAATGCGCCGTTTGCGTCTATAACCGTAAATGCGCTTATGAACGCGGTTGCCTTGGGAATATGCGCTATTCCCGAGAGCCTGCCTGCCGTTTCTACAATAGTAATAGCACTCGGTATTCAACGAATGATAACCGATAATGTGGTTATTAAAAACACCAAAGCTCTCGAGCTTATGGGAAAAACCGAGGTTTTTTGTGTTGACAAAACCGGCATCATTACCAAAAACAACATGGTGTTAAGCCGCATATATGACGGTGACGGTTTAACCGAATTAGATGACGGCATTCTGCCCGAAAAGGCGGCAAGTGTTTTACAGCTTGCGGTTTCCTGTTCAATGCTTGAAAATGATTCAACCGAATCTGCCATTGAAGACGCCTGCAAAAAATACCTTTCAATGACCAAAGCCGATATAGGAAATATTTTTCCCCGTCTTTCGGCTATACCCTTTGACAGTGCAAGAAAAACCATGACCAGCATAAATATGATAGGCGGCAATCCGGTTGCCATTGTCAAGGGTGCTCCCGAAATTTTGCTTGAAAAGTGCATTTTGAACAATAAAGACGCCGTGCTTGACGCCTGTAACAAATTAGCCGCCGATTCATACCGCGTTCTTTGCATTGCGATAAAAAAGCTTAACGAAATTCCGTCAAGCCCCAACCCCGATGAAATCGAGCAAGAGCTTACCTTTGTGGGCTTGTTGGGTATTTTCGATCCGCCGCAGTCTGACACGGTTGAAGCCATAAATATTTGCAAAATTGCCGGTATTCGCACCGTAATGATAACAGGCGACAACATTATCACAGCTAAAACCATTGCCCGACGAATAGGCATTTTAACCGATGACTCTCAGGCAGTTACGGGTGCCGTGCTTAACAGTATGTCTGATGAAGAATTTTCAGACTGCATCGAAAAATACTCGGTTTACGCGCGTATTTCACCCGAAGATAAGCTACGAATAATAAATGCCTGGCAGAAAAAAGGTATGGTTGTTGCGGTTACGGGCGACGGTTACGAGGACGCCGACGCGCTGTTGCAGGCAGATATCGGCTGTGCCGTAGGCAGTTTAGGAACCGATGTCGCAAAGGGCAACGCCGATGTAATAATTGAAAACAAAAAATTTATGTCGGCAGTAAATGCAATCCGTGAAAGCCGCGGACTTTTTGACAATGTTAAAAAGGCGGTAACCTATTTGCTTTCCTGCAATTTTGGTGAAATTTTGGCATTTGTATCGGGTATGATTATTTTCGGTATGCCTCCCCTTGCCGCAGTACAGCTGCTTTGGATAAATCTTCTTACCGACTGTGCGTCTGTAATTTCGCTTACGGTCGAAAAATCAGAGCTTGATGTTATGCGGCGGAAGCCCCTTACCCTTTCGGGTCATCTTTTCGATCGCAGCTCGATAATAAATATAATTTGCGATACCGTTGTAATTGCGGTATTTACGCTGTTTTCATTTAATATCGGGGGTTGCACGGCGGCATTCGCCACGCTTTCGACGGTTCAAATCTTCCATTCATTTAACTTTAAATCGCGCCAATCGCTGTTTAAAACCGATTTTAAATCAAATAAATTTATGAACTTTTCGACCGTAATTACGCTGTTTATATGCGTATTCCTGGTGCTTACCCCTGCAGGTTATATTTTCGGACTTTCAATTCTTACAACAAAACAGTTTATTTACAGCATTTTGCTCGCCCTTGCAATACTTCCCTATTCCGAAATAAAAAAGCTTATAATGAAACAAATTGAAGTTCGATAAACCGCAAGCCTTTATAAATGCGTTTTTTCAAAACACATCAACCGTTTAGCAGATTAAAGCTACGCAGTTGATGTGTTTTTATTGCTTAAAATAAATTTGTTTTGACAAAAGAGCGGTAAGTATGTTAAAATTACAAAAAAATATACGAGGTGGTTTTTATGTTAAAAGGTATCCCTAAAATATTATCTCCCGAGCTTCTTAAGGTTTTATGCGAAATGGGTCACAGCGACAGGCTTTGTATTGCCGACGGCAATTTCCCCAGCGAATCGATGGGTAAAAACTCAATAGTTATCCGAATGGACGGCCACGGTGTTCCCGAAATACTTGATGCCATACTGGAAGTATTTCCTCTTGATACCTACACCGAAAAGCCCGCAGTTTTAATGCAGCTTATGAAGTGCGATGAAGGTAAAATAGAAACACCGATTTGGAACGAATATTCAAACATAATAGCAAAGCATGACGCCCGTGGAAATGACGCCATAACTAATATTGACCGCTTTAAATTCTATGATGAAGCAAAGGAATGTTACTGCATCATAGCTACGGGAGAAAGTGCCGTTTATGCAAATATAATTTTGCAAAAGGGCGTTGTTTAATTAAATATTGTGAGTTGAAACGATTATGAATCCTGTTATTCCTCAAGTTCTGGGTATGCTCGGTCTTGTGATTATAGTACTTTCCTTTCAATGTAAGCAAAACAAAAATTTTTTTCTTATGCAGGGATTCGGAAGCTTTTTCTTCTTTTTGAATTTTTTGCTGATCGGAGCATACGGCGGAGCCTTCTTTAATTTGGCAAATCTTATCAGAGGTCTTCTGTACTCAAAAAATACAAAAAAATTCTGGAAACTGCTTACGGTTGAAGCAGTATATATTTTTTGCATCGGTTTCTCGATTTATTTGGATAGCACGCCGAGGCAAATCCTGCTGACTCTTCTTCCTTTTTCGGCACTTATCGCAATGAGCGTATTTATGTGGAAAGGAAACACAAAGCATATCAGGTATTTCCAAATCGGATTTATGTCACCCTCTTGGATAGTTTACAATTGCTTTAATCTCTCGGTCGGTGGCATTATATGTGAATCTTTCAATATGATTTCATCGGCAATTTACCTTATCAGAGAAAAAAATAACAAATAAAGCAAAGAAGATGCTTTTCGGTTCAATCTGAAAAGCATCTTCTTTTGTATATCAACAAACCGTTTTATGAGTATTATTTCACCATTCTAAGCCCGGGGCTTGAGGTTTCCTTTCTGAACTCAATAGGTGTTATTCCCTCCGTACGCTTAAATGCCTTAAAAAACATGGCATGATCGGGATATCCGCATTTTTCACCGATTTCGGTTGCAGATAGATCGGTTTCCTGCAAAAGCTTTTTGGCATAATCTATTTTTTTGGCGGTTATATATTGCATAGGGGGCATACCCATATATTTTTTAAAAACATGGGATATATAATATTTCGTAACGCGAAGCTCTTCACAAATTTCATCAAGAGAACTGATTGACGCAAAATTTTTATTTATATATTTATGTATATCGTTAAAAATCGCATTGGTAACAAATTTTGCTTCCGAAATATTTGCCAGTCTTAAAATATCTATAAGTACAAGCCTTGCCAGATATTTAACAATTAAATCATTATATTTTTCATCCCATTGAGTTTCCTCAATCAACTGCCTAAAATAAAACGCAAGCTTATATTCGTCTTTTCCGGCGTGTATGACAGGCACTGCTTCGGGGGATATCAAATAATTATAAGGAAAATCACTTATCTTAAAATTAGTTATTCCGAAAAATCCCATTTCAAGTCCAACCTCTGCCGAGGTTGATTCCTCATGCTTTGTGTTAGGATTATAAATAATGATATCGCCCTTCTTAATCGGATAAACCTTGCCATCTATAACTGTTTTTCCACTGCCCTCAAAAACAAATAAGATTTCACAAAATGGATGCTCGTGCGATTTCTCGTTCCATTTTTTAATTCGTTCAAGCTTACCTGCATATAAACACTTAGTATCAAGCTTAATGGCGTCTAATGCGTTATAGGTTACCTTTCTTTTTTCCGTGTATAAATTGTCTAAATGTTCTCGCATAAATCCTCCAAATCACAGCTTCAAATACACTCTGATATAGTGTTGATTTTTGTTCTTAACAAAATCACTTATTTTTATTATCAATAGTGAAATTTCAATATTTTTAATTAAGAAAAATCATGAAAATTATCGTTTTTCATATATATTAACATATAAATGAATATTATTCAACATTTTTTGTGTCGATTTTTGCGAATTTTATTATTGTTTATGATATTGCAAAATTTAAAAAGCCGTATTACAATTTAACTATACAAAGCAATAAAGGAGGTTACTACGCAATGCAAAATACAATCCTTGAAATGAATAACATACATAAACGATTTCACGGTGTTTATGCTTTAAAGGGTGTTCATTTTGATTTGCGTGCCGGAGAGGTTCATGCACTGATGGGCGAAAACGGTGCAGGAAAGTCAACCCTGATGAAGGTTCTTTGCGGTATCTATGAGCGCAACGAGGGTGATGTAGTTTTATTCGGTAAGCCGGTAAACTTCTCAACCATCAAGGAATCGCAGGATGCCGGAATCAGTATGATTCACCAAGAGCTTAATATGATGAACCACCTGACGGTAGCGCAAAACATTTATATCGGCCGTGAGCCCATGATAAACGGTATGTATATAGATGACAAAAAAATGGAACGGGATGCAGCTGAGCTTTTTAGAAAAATCCGCGTAAATATTGACCCGTCGGCCACCCTCGGTTCGCTTACTGTCGGAAAACAGCAGATGGTTGAAATTGCAAAAGCTGTTTCGCGAAATGCCAAAATCCTTGTTTTGGATGAACCGACTGCCGCACTCACCCAGCCTGAGGTTGAGGAACTCTTTAAAATAATGAACGATCTTAAGAGTAACGGCATCGGCATGATTTATATTTCCCACAGAATGGATGAAATCAACCGTATTTCCGACCGTGTAACCGTTATGAGAGACGGTGAATATGTCGGAACGCTTATCACCAAAGACACTACCAAGGACGAAATTGTTAAGATGATGGTAGGTCGCGTTATATACGGTGATAAAAAAGAGCAAAGCGCCGTATCGGATGATGCCGAGGTTATTTTAGAGGTTAAAAATCTAAACCGCGGAAAAGAAATTAAAAATGTTAATTTTAATCTTCGCAAGGGCGAAATTCTCGGTTTTTCAGGACTTATGGGCGCAGGAAGAACCGAGGTTGCAAGAGCAATCTACGGCGCCGACCCGATTGACAGCGGCGAAATATATGTAAACGGTAAAAAGGTTGATATAAAAACACCTAAGGCTGCGGTAGATAACGGTATTTGTTATCTATCGGAGGACCGCAAGAGATACGGCTTACTGCTCGATAAATCAATTGCCGAAAATTCCGTTTTGAGTTGCTTAGATAACTATATCAAATTAGGTTGGATTGACGAAAGCGCCATCGAAGAAGATGCCAAAAAAGAAAACTTTAAACTCAAAACAAAAACACCTTCAATAAGGCAAATCGCCAAAAATCTATCAGGTGGTAATCAACAGAAGGTTATCGTTGCACGCTGGCTTTTGAAGAACTCCGACATTTTTATCTTTGACGAACCGACAAGAGGAATCGACATCGGTGCAAAAAGCGAAATGTATAACCTAATGGAAGACCTTGCCCGTCAAGGAAAATCGATCATTATGATTTCTTCGGAGCTTTCCGAAATACAGCGATTAAGCGATAGAGTCATAGTTATGTGCGAGGGAAGAATCACAGCTGAGCTTGACATTAAGGACGCAACCCAAGAAACCATTATGAAATATGCCACTATGAGAGAGGAACAGTAATATGAAGTACAATAACAGTTTTGCAAGAAGTACCAGAAGAACAAAAACAAAGTTTATTGATTTCATCGCCAACAAGGGCAAGCAAAATCTTATTGTTATCGCAGCTTTGGTTGTGCTTGTTCTGGTGTTCGCATTGTTAAATCCAAACTTTATCAACAAAAACAACATAGTCAGCATGGCCCAATCTTTAGCGCCGTATGCCATGTTAGCGCTCGGTGTTACTTTTGTAATTGCAACCGGCGGAATCGACCTTTCGATTGGTACGGTTTGTATCGCATCCGCAGTTATTGCAGGTAAATTTTATATGCTTGGTATGCCGCTTTGGCTCACTATCCCCGTTATGATTGCCGTCGGAACGTTATTCGGCTTTATAAACGGCCTGTTAGTTGCAAAGCTTAAGCTACCCGCATTTATTGCAACCCTCGGAACTATGATGTTCTCAAGAGGTATCAGCGCCATCATAGCCGCCATTCCGAACATATTCTTCCCAAGCGGTACTTGGTTTAATAAAGTATTTTCAAATGCCAACGGATTTCCGACCGGTCTGCTTTGGATAATCCTTTTTGCGGCGATATGTATGTATCTTATGTATAAATGCAAAATCGGCCGTTACATTCTTTCAATCGGAAGTAATGAGGAAGCAACCCGTCTTTCGGGTATAAACACCGAAAAGTTTAAGGTTATTGCCTATACCTTCAGCGGTGTTGCGGCAGGTATTGCAGCAATCTTTTGGGCAGCCTCCTTCCCCACCGTTGCAGCTGCAACCGGTAACGGAATGGAACTTGACGCCATAGCCGGTGTTTACATTGGAGGAACAAGCTCTGCCGGCGGTACTGCGTCTGTGGTAGGCTCAATAATCGGTAATGTTATGTTGGTTATTATACGAAGCGGTCTTAATTTCGTACTTGCAAAATACAATTTGAATCTCAACTCAACCTATGTGACTTATGCGCTGACCGGTGTTATCGTTGTTGCGGCTGTCCTTATGGATGTTATAAAGAACAGAAACGCTTCTAAGGTTAAAATCGAAACCGATAAAGATATCGCCAAGCGTAATAAGAAACAGACGCTTGCAGACCTTGAACGCGAAATCGATGTAACCATATCATCTGATTTAAGCTTTGAGGAAAAGAACAAAAAGATTGATGAGCTTGAGAAACAAATTGCGGCTCTGTAAAAGTCTGACCCCTTTAGCGATTGTTTAACGGTCAAAAGACCGTTTGCAATAAATAAATAACAAAGGAGCAATATCTATGAAAAAACTATTAGCAATCTTTTTAAGCGCAATGATGTTATTTACACTCTTGGCCGGCTGCGGAGCAAGCGACTCAAAAACAATTGCCGTTATAGCTAAGGGCGAATCGCATGCTTTCTGGCAATCGGTTAAGGCCGGTGCTGAGGCCGCCGCCGAAAAATACGGTTATGAAGTTACCTTCCGCGGACCCGCAAGCGAATCGGCAAAAGACCTTCCCTCTCAGATGGAAATGGTTCAAACCGCTATCTCAAACAATGCGGACGCTATAGTTCTTGCAACAATCGGAACGGGCTTTGTTGACAAATTATCAACAGTTTTCGATAACGGCACTCCCGTTGTTCAGTTTGACAGCGGTATCTGGGCAGAAGATATTGAGGCTCTTGACAAAGCAAATAAAAACCCGATTAAAGCTTCGGTTGCAACAAGTAATGTTAAGGCTGCAGGTGTTGCCGCAGAAAACTTCTTCAAAGCTATTAAGGGCGACATCGCCGCTGCTGACGGAAAATATGTTGTCGGTGTTATTCAGCACGACGAAACCCAAACAGGTATCGACAGAGCCAATGGCTTCATAGATACATTCAAATCTTTAGCAGATGCAGATGAATCTACAAAGGGCAAATATGAAATCGCTCATGAGGTTAAGCCCGGCGATGCTGACAATGCATATAAAACAGCTCTTGAGGCTTTATATGAAAAGGGCGCTTCTGCAATCTTTATGTCTAACGAAGGCGTTGTTAAGCAGGTTTATGACGCTATAGGCGCCGCCGGCACTAAGTATGACAACATTAAGTTCTGCGGATTTGACGCAGGAACAAAGCAGATTGAATGGATGAAGGCTACTTCAGGTGCAAAGCTTATCGGCTCTGTTGCGCAAGATTCCTTCCAAATCGGCTACAATGCCGTAGAGCAGGCTATTTTTGCTCTCGAAGGCAAAGAGGTTACCGAAGATGTGGCTATTGCAGGCGCATGGTGGGATGCAACAAATGTTGACAAAATGATTGAAGATAACCTCGTTTACGAAGGCTGATTTAAAGATTAGTAATATTAGCAAGGTATTATTGATCAGAGCTAAAACTTAAATATAATTTTCAAGTACAGACTGCTTTATTAACCCTCGCGGCCTCTCCCTAAAAGTAGGGAGAGGCCGTTTTTTGCTTTACGTGTATTTAAATTAAACAGAAAAATGCAGAATTCTATAACAGAATAGCAGAGGCAATGCCGAAGTATATTAAAAGCGATACCGCATCTACTATAGTTGTAATAAGCGGACTTGCCATAACCGCAGGGTCAAAGCCGATTTTTTTTGCAAGTATAGGCAAAATACAGCCTATAAGCTTAGCAACTATAACGGTGCAAAACAGCGTTGCGCAAACAACAAAAATTTCAACTACCGCCTTGCCCGCGTCAAGGTTATTGAAAAGCAGATTGTCAATCAAAAACAGTTTTAACGCACTTACCGAGGCAAGCGTTAACGCGCACAAAAACGCAACCCTTATCTCTTTCCAAATAACCTTAAAAATATCTTTAAACTCAATATCACCCATTGAAATACTGCGGATTATTGTTACCGATGCCTGACCGCCCGAATTTCCGCCTGTGTCCATAAGCATGGGAATAAATGCTACCAACGCAGGAAAAATTGCAATTTTACCTTCGAAGCCCGAAATTATACTGCCCGTGAATGTGGCAGAAATCATAAGCAACAACAGCCACGGTATTCTCGCTTTAAAAGTATTAAATACGCTCGTTTTAAAATAACTGTGTTCACTCGGAAGAATAGCCGCCATTTTTTCAATATCTTCGGTAGCCTCTTCCTGAATAACATCGATGACGTCGTCAACCGTTATGATTCCGACAAGTCTGCCTTCTTTATCAACAACCGGCAAAGCCAAAATATCGTATTTATCAAATGTTTGGGCAACTTCTTCTTTATCGTCAACCGTGTTTGCCGAGATTACATTCTCGTCCATCAAATCTCCGATAACGCAATCTTTATCGTTCAAAAGCAAATCTTTGAGCGATACGGTGCCTATCAGCCTGCGACGGTTACTTATAACATAACACGAATATATTGTTTCGGTATCAATGCCGATTTTTCGTATGCGGTCAAACGCCTCATCCACCGTCATATCTTTTTTAAGGTCGATATACTCGGTGGTCATAATGCTGCCTGCGCTGTCCTCGGGGTAAGCAAGCAACTGATTTATCATTCGTCGGGTTTCGGCATCGGTATGCTTTAAAATACGCTTTGCCACAGTTGCCGGCATCTCTTCGATAATATCAACGGTATCATCCATAAAAAGCTCGTCTATTACTTCACGAAGCTCTTTATCACTGAACGCGTCAATAAGCAGTTGCTGCATATCACTGTCTAAATTAACAAATACCTCAGCGGCAAGCTCTTTTGGCAAAATTCTGAAAATTACCGGAATGTCCTTTGGGTTTGCATCTTCAAAAATTTCCGCAATGTCGGCAGGCTGCATTTCGGAAAGTATTTGTTTAAGCTCTAAAAATCTTTTATTTTCGATTAAATCAAATACATTTTCGTATAACTCAACAACTTTCTCATCCATAAAACAGCCCCCTTAAATTTTTTTCTATCTAAATATTATAGCATTTTAAGGTTTAAATGTCAATTTTAATATTTACAAGATGAGCAATTCCCGGTATGCTCTCCCCCTGCATAGAGGACGTAGGCGACATTAACGCACCCGTAGACAAAAACAGTATATTTTTAAAGTCACCCACTTCAAAACGGTGCATCACAAACGAGTTAAGCACCGCCGCGCTGCAACCGCAACCCGAACCGCCCGCATGAACATCCTGCTTTTCACGGTCGAATATGATAAGTCCGCAATCGCTGTGCCTACATCTAATATCAATACCGTCTGACTCAAGCAGTTCATAAAGCAAGTCTGTACCGACAGCACCTAAATCACCCGTCATAATCAAATCATAATCTTCGGCTTTTGTATTTGTATCCTCAAGAAAATGATTTATGGTAGACGCTGCGGCAGGTGCCATTGCCGCACCCATATTGTTTGTGTCAGTAACTCCCAAATCCTCTATTTCGCCGAATGTAACGGCATTTATATAAGACCTGTCTTTACTGCCTTCGGTTGACAATATAGTAGCTCCCGAGCCTGTAACCGTCCATTGTGCTGTTTGCGGACGCACGGCTCCATATTCAAGCGGAAAACGGTATTGCCGCTCGGCAGAACAAAAATGCGATGAAGTTACCGCTGCGGCGCAGTCTGCGGCGCCGCTGTCAACTATGACCGACGCAAGCGACAAACCCAATGTCATAGTAGAACACGCTCCGTATAGACCCGCAAGCGGTATGCCCTTTGCTCGAAGCCCGAAATATGACCCTATACACTGATTAAGCAGATCGCCTGCAAAAATTATTTTTATATCGTTTTCGTTAACGCCCGCCCTTCGCATTGCCGTTTCAAGCGCTATTTTTTGAAGCAGACTTTCCGCTTTTTCATAGCTTTCTTCTCCGAAACGGCTGTCATTATCATGCGCGTCAAACTCCCGACCCAAAGGGCCTTCAAATTCTTTTTTACCCACAACAGAACCGTAGCCTGCTATATACGGTTTGTTTTCTAAAATGACGGTTCTTTTACCAATTCTTTTTGCCATAACACTAACCTCTTTGTTTTTTATTTAGTGTTTGCAAAATTCACGCTAATATTTTTTACACAGCATTTTTTACATAAAATTATTTTATTTACAATCAACATCCAATGTGTTATATTTTATATATTAAAGTTATTGGTGTAGCATCAAGATTCGGCGGTATGAAATTGTGAAAAATTAAAAAACAAAAAACGAACATCTGGCTGTGTTGGGTAGGCATAAGAAAAAATAAAAGTATTCCCCTTGCGTACCGTTATTTTCGTTGATTTTTGCAATTTTGGTATGCATATCAACCCTTACAACAAGCCAGCATGTAATTGCAGATTCTATTTCAGGCATTCTGATAGCAGAATTTGCCTATTTTGTTTGCGCTTATCCTAAAATGCGAAAAGCTTACTCGGCTGTGATATCAAAGCTCACAGGCATTTTTAAAAAATAAAATACTTAAAATATAGGGTGTTTATATGAATTTTAAAGACAGCAATAAACTAAAAGCGGTCACATTCAGCTATGATGACGGTGTGACTCAAGATATACGGCTTGTCGAACTGCTTAATAAATACAATTTAAAAAGCACCTTTAATTTGAATTCAGAGTTGTTAAATAACAAAGGTGTACTTATTCGAGAAGGCAAGCGTATTTCGCACTATAAAATTCACCCCGACGATGTTAAAAGCATTTATGAAGGTCACGAGATTGCCGTTCACACTCTGACACACACCAATCTTACAACCGTGAATGACGCAGAGGTTATAAGACAAACCGAGCAGGACCGTCTTAATCTTTCGGAGCTTGCAGGCTATGAAGTTGTGGGTATGGCATATCCTTGCGGCGGCGTTAATAACGATGACCGTGTTGCCGAAATACTAAAAACGAGCACCGGTGTTAAATACAGCCGTACAATCACATGCAACAGCAGTTTTGACTTGCAAAACAATTTATACCGCTTTAACCCTACAGCGTTTCATCTTGATTTTGACAATTTAATGAAACTCAGCGAAGATTTTATAAACCTTAATTCCGATAAACCGCAAATATTCTATATATGGGGACATTCTTACGAAATGGATTATTACCCTGATTATTGGATAAAGTTAGAGGAATTTTTTAAGCTCATAGCTAATAAAAACGATATTTTTTACGGCACGAACAAAGAGGTTTTATTGTAAAACCGAATATTAACGGTTTTCTTTTAATAAAACATAAAAGGGCTTGACCTAATCAGTCAAGCCCTTTTTCACTAAAATAATGTGGTTATACAATAAATAAGCCCATATATTACGCTCGCGACTGTGCCGTACATTATTACAGGCCCCGCTATTGTAAAGATTTTAGCACCTACTCCGAGTATAAAACCTCTGCTGCTGTCAATATAGGACACAGTAGTTTGCAAAATATTTACATTAAATCAGCGGTGTGGTATAATGAAATAAAGCGAGGTATAAAAATATGAAATCTATAAAAAGTTTATATAAAATCGGCTTGGGACCTTCAAGCTCACACACTATGGGGCCTTCCTTTGCTGCGACCGAGTTTTTAAAAATATCTCCGCAAGCAGATTTTATTAAAGTAACGTTGTTTGGTTCTCTTGCAAAAACGGGTAAGGGACACGGTACCGACAGAGCAATTTCTGAAACCTTGGCAAACATCCCTCACGAAATTGTTTTCGATTATGAAAGCAAAACACCCATTCACCCAAATACTTTAGAGTTTATAGCTTTTAAAGAGGGGAAAGAAATAGATAAAAAAGAGTTTTACAGTATTGGAGGCGGTGAAATTCAGTTTGATGGTGCTGACTCAGTTTCCCCTAAAGAAGTTTACAGTGAAAATAACTTTACTGAAATTGCTAATATGTGTAAATCAAGAAACATCCGCCTTTCCGATTACGTTTTCGAAAAAGAAGATAGCGACATTAAGCAATATCTAATGACAGTTTGGAAAACCATGCAAAATGCCATTAACGAAGGTTTGAGCAAAAGCGGAACATTACCGGGAGGATTATCAGTTGAAAGAAAAGCACAATTTTTATATAACCAAAAGCATATAGACGAAAGCCCCCAAACCCGTGAGAACAGGCTT
>CAJMBP010000038.1 GCA_905211675.1 uncultured Oscillospiraceae bacterium | reverse complement strand
TTTTATGCGTTTTTAAGCGTGGTTTCCTTTGTTAAAATAGGCACACGTTTTATCTCTGCCCCGAGCTTTTGCAATTTTTCGGCGACATTTTCGTAACCGCGGTCGATATAAACAATATTTTCAACCTCGGTTATACCGTCGGTCATAAGCCCCGCTATTATCATTGCGGCACCCGCGCGCAAATCAACCGCCTTTACGGGCGCGGAGGTTAATTTTTTAACGCCTGTTATAACCGCCGTTTTACCGTCAACCTGAATTTTCGCACCCATTCCGGTAAGCTGATCAACATATTTAAAACGGTTGTCCCACACACCTTCGGTTACAATGCTTGTCCCCTCTGCCACCGACAAAAGTGTGGCGATTTGGGGTTGCATATCGGTAGGAAAGCCAGGATGCGGCATGGTTTTTATGTTGCAGCTTTTGGGCCTATGCGTCATTGTTACACGAACGGCCTCGTCATATTCCTCGACCTTTGCGCCCGCTTCGGTAAGCTTTGCAACAATAGATTCAAGGTGTTTGGGTATTACGTTTTCAATCAGCACATCACCCATGGTTGCGGCGGCGGCAACCATATAGGTGCCCGCCTCGATTTGGTCGGGTATAATGCTGTAATCCGTTCCGTGCAGGCTTTTTACGCCGCGGATTTTTATAACGCTTGTACCTGCGCCCATAATGTCGGCGCCCATTGAGTTCAAAAAGTTTGCAAGGTCAACTATATGCGGCTCGCGTGCAGCATTTTCAATAACGGTAAGACCGCGTGCCTTGACGGCGGCAAGCATTATGTTTATTGTAGCACCGACAGACACCATATCAAGATAAATATAACAGCCGCGAAGCTCATGCGCTCTGGCGTCAACCATACCGTTTTCAATTACAACCTTCGCACCCAAAGCCTCAAAGCCCTTAATGTGCTGATCAATGGGTCTGACACCGAAATCGCAACCCCCCGGAGGAGCCACGCGTGCGCGGTTGTTACGGCCGAGCAAGGAACCCAAAAAATAACTCGAAGCACGCATACCCTCTGCCATTTTTTTGTCCACAACATAAGAATTCGCGCTTTTGGGGTCGATTTTTACTGTCGATTTATTTATAAAGCTGATATCGGCGCCAAGCTGCTTCATAGCCTGCAAAAGCGTAGAAACATCGGATATCTCGGGCAGGTTTTCTATAACACAGGGGCTGTCTGCAAGCAATACTGCCGGCAAAATAGCAACCGCGGCATTTTTTGCGCCGCTTATATGAACGCTGCCCCTTAAGGGTTTGCCACCGTTTATTACAAATTTTTCCAAGTACGGCACTCCCGTCTTTTGAATTATTACATTAAAAATAGCATAACCAAGTTGACATTTATAATACCAATTATATAAGCATAAGCCCATTTTGTCAAACTATTCTGCCAAATGTTTTGCCGTATGGGTTGTTTTTGACTTTGATTCTTCGGAAAACTCCGATATAACATAGGAAAGCACGAATATTCCGAAAGCAAGCGTAAGCAGCGCAGAGGTTATGTCTCTGCGTGACATTGACCTGCCGTAAACCGCTATTTTGGGAACCGACTGTATAAAGCAAAGCATACAAGCAGTTATTCCCGAAGCGGAAATCTTTTTTGTTTTCGGGGTTTCATCAATGTTATTTTCAGCTTTTGAAAATTCAAACATAAAAAGCAATAAAACGCCGTTTGTAAAAAGCAAAAACACATTTTCGGTAACCAATGACAGCTCGGAGGTGCTTACAAAAATGCTTATCAGTCTTACAATGCAGTAAAATGCCGGTATTATAAGCAGAATGTCCGAAAATTTGTACGGATACACTTTTTTTACGCCGAACGCAATAAAAACACCCGCCGAAAGCAAACCCGAAATTATTAAAAGCGCATCATACCACACAAAAATTATGCCGGTCGAAATAAACGCCGCAGTATCGCAAACAAACATTATGCCTACCAGAACCGAAGCCGCCGCAAGAACGGGGTTTTTACCCTTTCGGCACATTTTTATACCGTCTGCCGCAAAGGAAATAAGCCCGACAGAAGCCACGCCGGCAAGAATAACAAGCGTTATTGCCACGCTTATGCCTGTGTATTGTTGTTTTATGAATCCCGTTTTTTCATCAATAGTGAAAATCAACTGCAATGCACGCAGTATTAAACACACGGGCATGCAAACACAAAAAAGAGTAACGCTGTGACGAAACTTCATAACACGGTCACCTCAAAGAATTTTACAAAACTTTCAAACATATACATTTTATATAAAAAAGTGTTAAAAGTCAATAAAATAAAAAGTGGGTATGCTATGAAATTCAAATTCATATCGGTTTTGGCAATTACCTTGGCAATGCTTGTAATACCGCTTCTGTCTTTGGCGGACACGCCGAAAACGGCTATACAAACCGCCGTTTCAACCGACGGCATTACATACGAAAAGCCAAAATCAAATTTAACCTTCGACAGTTTTAAGGTGCTTAAAGACGGCAATATTTCGGAAATTTCCGCCGAAGATTATATTTTCGGTGTGGTAGCCGCCGAAATGCCCGCGCTTTACCACGAGGAAGCATTAAAGGCTCAGGCCGTAGCCGCGTACACCTTTGCCTGCTACCGAAAGGCCAATAATACAAACAGCGAATATGACATAGCCGCCGACCCCGAAACCGCACAGTGTTATATTACAAAGGAAGAGGCGGCTGCCCGTTGGGGTGAAAAGGCCGACGAATATATTGCAAAAATAAAAAACTGTGTCAATGCAGTAAAGGGCGAATGGCTCTCCTTCGGCGGAGCACCTATTTTTGCCGCATATCACGCAATATCGGCGGGTACAACCAACGCGTGTTCGGATGTATGGGGCACCGACCTCGGTTATTTAAAGTCGGTCGACAGTTCGTCCGACCTGCTTGCCGACGGTTATTTAAGCGAGGTGTCATTTTCTTCAGACGAGCTCACATCAAAATTAAACGATATTTCACAATCTTCGGGCGAGGCGCAAAATTACTTTTCAGACATAAAAACAACCGACAACGGTTACGTAAAAGAAATTTGCTATTGCGGTAAAAAAACAACCGGCTCGGATATCTCGAAGCTGTTGGGGCTTCGCTCTGCCGATTTTAAAATAAGCTTTTCGCAGGACAGCTTTACCTTTACGGTAAAGGGCTACGGTCACGGGGTCGGAATGAGCCAATGGGGCGCAAACTGTATGGCGAAGCAGGGAAGCAGCTACAAAGAAATATTGCTTCACTATTATAACTGCGCGACATTAGAGAAAACAGGCGGTTGAAATAACCTTTCGGTAATGTTATAATTATTGTACTCTATAAATTAAAAAGGAATAAAAATGAAAAAAAGATTAACACTATCGCTTTTTTGCTCGGCAATATGCTTTATTGTATCCTATGCCGTTATTTGCCCAAAAATAGAAATCTTGAACGAGGATAATACGGTTACGACTCTGACTGTATCGCCGCAAAGATATTTATTAACCGCCGCAATAACTCTTGTTGCGTTTTCTGCCTTCTTTGCGATAGATTACTATTTTAAAATATCGGACAGGCTTTGTAATTATTTTAAGAATAAGTTTAAAAGAATTGTGCTTTTTGGGGCGGGAGTTGTCGGTACAGTCGCCCTGTCCGCACTGATTGAGGTTATATTCAGGCTTTTTTACGGAGCCGATTCTGCAGGAAAAACATTCAACATTGCAAGCTTTTGTACAGTGACTTCAATACTGTTATGCGCGTTTGTGTTTGTGTTTGAAAGAAAAAACCTATCACAAAAGCCCGAAAGGGCAGTCGCTTTAATCATTTTGATTGCCGGTACTCTGATAATCGCAACAGAACCGTTCAGTCACAACAGTTCCGACGAGGACACGCATTATTATTTGGCTGCTCAAAATTCATTTGTCGGCAATGCGTATTTAACCGATGCCGATAAATGCGTACAAGCCACAACTGATTTTGCAATATCGAATGACTTAAAATCGAGCAATGAAAGAATTGAATTAATGAACGAACGCGGCAAATATTCCACCTTTGTAACAAAGGTCAACAACAGTATTCCACACCGTGCGGCAGGTTCGCTTATAGCCGTTGCGCGACTTTTCGGCGCCGATTTTCACACAAGGTTTATATGCGGACAATTCGGAATGCTTTTAACCTATGCACTTACCGTGTATTTTGCAATAAGAAAACTCAAAAGCGGAAAGATGATAATGTCTGTAATTGCGCTTTTTCCGACAAACATTGTACTTGCCTCAAATTATTCATATGATCCTTGGGTTACGGGCTTTTCTTTGTTGGGAACCGCATATTTTGTAAGCGAAATGCAGCAGCCGCAAAAAAGAATAACAGTTTTTGAAACGGTTATTATGTGCGGGGCTTTTGTTCTTGCGGCATTGCCGAAGCAACTGTATGTTATGCTTTTGATTTTACCTATGTTTATGCGCAAATCTAATTTTACAAAGTATGAAAAACGCAGATATTACGCAATTCTTTTATCATTCTTTGCTTTTATGCTGATACTGTTTACAGCAAGGTCATTTTCGGAAATTTCAGGAAGCGGCGACCTGCGCGGCGGAAATGTAAACCCTGCGGAACAGTTGAATTACATTTTATCAAATCCAATTAAATACGCAAAAATTCTTTTAAGCTTTCTGTGGGGTTATCTTTCTCCGCTTAATGCAAAAAATTACATATCGTTCTTTTCGTATCTCGGCAAGGGCGGCGGCGCGATAATATTTATTCTGCTTTTATGCTTCTGTGCCGTCACCGATAAGGATGAAACAAATAAATTCAAGGGCAGTGTTTTCACCGCGGCATTAGTTATTATAACAGATTTAATTATCGCCTGTATGATGGCAACAGCGCTGTACATTGCATTTACACCGGTATTCAGTCAGGAAATACTCGGATGCCACCCAAGATACATTATACCGCTGGTAGCGCCCTTTGCATTAACGGTTATAAATCCGGGCAAGCCGCTTAAGGTTAATAAAACGGTTTATAGCCTCGCTGTTTTGGCTGTGATAACCGCATGTCTGATATTTAACATTTTGCGAATAGTTACTCTGCCGATGCTGTAATTTAATTTAATTTGAAAATTTTTCTTGACAAAGCACATCAATTTGTATATAATGATTTGGCAATCCAAAGACAGTAGGTGGCATTAGCCGTAAGTTTAACGCCTGCCGAGGTGAGCGTGAATTATTTATAACGAATATTTTGCGTCCATCCATTATGTCCTTGGGTGGACATTTTTTTATTTCACGCGGAGGTGAAACACATTGCCAAACGCAAAGGTTTTAGAAGCAAAAAAACAGGCTGTTGCCGAGTTAGCTGAAAAAATCGGCGCCGCAGTTACGGGCGTTGTTGTCGATTACAAGGGTATCACCGTTGCCGACGACACCGCACTTCGTAAAGAGCTCCGTGAAAACGGCGTTCATTACTCGGTGGTTAAAAATTCAATCTTAAAGCGTGCAGTAGAGGGTACCGACCTTTCTGACATAAGCAACGTATGCGAAGGTACAACCGCTATCGCACTTTCCGATGAAGACTACACCGCAGCAGCAAGAATACTTTGCAAATTTGCCGAGAGCCATGACAACTTCACAGTTAAGTCAGGTTTTCTTGACGGCAAGGTTGTAGGTATTGACACTGTAGAAGAGCTTGCAAAGCTTCCGAGCAGAGATGTTCTTCTTGCAACAGTTCTCAGCGCTTTCCAAGCGCCTATTGCGGCATTTGCCCGCGCCGTACAGGCTATCGTTGACAAAGACGGCGAGCCCGCAGCTGAAGAGTCAGCCGAATAATTAAATTAAAAAAACAAACAAAAAACATTTATTGGAGGAAATTAAAATGGCATCTGAAAAGATTACAGCTATGATTGAAGAGTTAAAAACTCTTACCGTTCTTGAACTTTCTGAACTTGTTAAAGCAGTAGAAGAGGAATTCGGCGTATCTGCCGCAGCTGCAGTAGCAGTAGCAGCTCCCGCAGCAGGCGCAGCAGCAGCCGTTGAAGAGAAAACAGAATTTGACGTTGTTCTCGCAGAAGCAGGCGCTGAAAAAATTAAGGTTATTAAGGTTGTTCGCGAAATCACCGGTCTCGGTCTTGCTGACGCAAAGGCTGTTGTTGACGGCGCACCCAAAACCATTAAAGAAGCAGCTTCTAAAGAAGACGCCGAAGCAATCAAAGCTAAGCTTGAAGAAGTTGGCGCAAAGGTTGAACTTAAGTAATTTAAGTCTTAAACAAAATTTCACCCCGACCGAACGGTCGGGGTGTTTTTTTATTCTCTGAACTGTTGTCGATAGAGCATTGCGTAAATTCCGCTCTTTTCCATAAGCTCACCGTGCGAGCCCTGCTCGCAAATTTTGCCGCCCGATACAACGGCAATTTCATCGGCATTTTTTACGGTTGAAAGACGGTGCGCGACAACCAGCGTGGTTCTGCCACGGCACAGCTCGTCAAGCGACTGCTGTATCATAATTTCGGTGGCGTTGTCGAGTGCGCTTGTCGCCTCGTCGAGAATGAGTATCGGCGGATTTTTTAGAAATACCCGCGCAATACTCAGCCGCTGCTTTTGCCCGCCCGAAAGCTTAACACCGCGCTCGCCTATAACTGTTTCATAACCGTCAGGCAATGTCATAACATAGTCGTGAATATTAGCGCGCTTTGCCGCTTCAATTACCTCATCATCTGTAGCGTCAAGCCTACCGTAAAGAATGTTGTCTTTTATGCTGGCGTTAAACAGATATACATCCTGCTGAACAATACCTATATTTTTTCGCAAAGACTCGCGTGTGATGTCATTTATATCAATTCCGTCAATTAAAATTTGACCCTCGCGCACATCGTAAAAGCGCGGAATAAGATGGCATATAGTAGTCTTGCCGCCGCCCGAAGGCCCTACAAGTGCAAAGGTTTCTCCTTTATCAATTTTAAAGCTTATGCTTTTCAACACATTGTCACCGTCGCCGTAGCCGTAGGTAACATTTTTAAATTCTATATTACCGTCTATATGTTCTATATTATGTGCGCAGTCGCTGTCTTTTTCGGGCTCAATGCTCATAATTTCCATAAAACGCTCAAAGCCTGTTACGCCGTCTTGGAATGATTCCATAAACCTAATAAGCGTGTTCACGGGGTTTATAAACAAATTCACCGACACTATAAATGCCGAATAATCACCGAAGTTTATTCTGCCGCCGTATAAGAAAAGTCCTCCGGCTATAAGTATTACAACATTAAATATATCGGTAATAAAGGTTGTTTCCGAGTGGAACTGACCCATAGCCTTATATGCCATACGGCTGTTATTTACAAATTGGATATTGCCCTTTGAAAACTTTTCGATTTCTTTTTCGCTGTTTGTAAACGCCTTGGTAACACGAACGCCCGATATACTGCTTTCAAGCGCAGCATTTATTACCGCATTTGACTCGCGGCGTTTTTTAAAGGCAGTGCGCATTTTTTTGCGTAAAACCGACGAAACTATTATAAGAAGCGGCACGCATACCAACAAAATGAGTGACAGCCAAACATCAATCGACATAAGATAGGCAAAAGAAATAATTACCGAAACAGATGTTATTATAACATTTTCGGGCCCGTGATGCGCAAGCTCTACCACATCAAAAAGGTCGCTTGTCATACGGGTCATAATTTTGCCCGTTTCATTGTTATCGAAAAAAGAAATCGGCAGTTTTTCTATGTGCGAAAAAAGATCGCTTCGCATTTTTTCCTGCATTTTTACACCCATCATATGGCCCTTATACTGCACAAAATATTGAAGCCCCATACGAAGCACATATATCAGCAACAACCCCACGCCGTATATAACTATTTCGCGGTATTTTTGATCGGGTATAAACTCATTAAGCATTTTGCGCGTTATCATAGGATAAAAAATCGCTATAACCGACATTGCGAAGGATGCCAGCATATCAAGCGCAAAGGTAAGTTTATGAGGTTTGTAGTAGCTTAAAAATTTTTTTAACATTTTCTTCCTCTAATTTTCGTTAAGTTTTTTATACATTTTAATTATTTCGGCACGAAGATTTTTATTTTCGTCGCCTTTAAGCTTTGGGTCTTGCTCAAGCAGTGACGCCGCCGCCATTCCCGCAAGCTTTAAGATATCGTTGTCGGCGTAAATATCGGCAATTTTAAGATTTGGAAGTCCGTGCTGACGCGAGCCCAAAAAATCGCCCGGTCCGCGAAGTCTTAAATCTTCATCGGCAATTTTAAAGCCGTCGTTGCTTTGCTTTATAACACTCAGTCGTTCTGCGGTGACGCCTTTTTTGTAATCGGATATGAATATGCAGGTTGATTTATAGCTTCCCCTGCCTATTCTTCCGCGCAGCTGATGCAGCTGCGAAAGCCCGAAGCGCTCGGCATTTTCGATAACCATTATTGCGGCATTAGGCACATCGATTCCCACCTCGATTACGGTGGTGCATACAAGCAGTTGAATTTTCCCTTCCTTAAAATCACGCATAACCGAGTCTTTTTCTTTAGGCTTCATCTGACCGTGAATAAGACCTACGCGGTAATTTTTAAACTCACTGTCTTTAATCTCGGCATAGTATTCTTCGGCGCTTTTTAAATCAAGCTCGGCGTTTTCCTCTACCATAGGGCAAACAATGTAACCCTGTCTGCCATCGTCAAGATGCTTCTTTATATAAGCGAAAACACGCGGTCTCAAAGCAGACTCAACACAGTAATTTTCAATTTTTTGCCTGCCCTTCGGGTATTCGTCTATTATACTTATGTCGAGGTCGCCGTATATGATAAGACCGAGTGTTCGAGGTATGGGCGTTGCCGACATTACAAGGGTGTGCGGTCTTGTACCCTTGCCCGATAAATCGGCACGCTGTGAAACGCCGAAGCGGTGTTGCTCGTCGGTAATTACAAGCGCTAAATTTTTAAACTCAACATCGCCGCTTATAAGCGCGTGCGTGCCTACGGCAATCTGAACCTCGCCGCTTTGCAGCATTTCCTTTGCTCTTTGCTTTTCGTTCTTTTTAAGCGAGCCTGTAATAAGAACGCATTTTATGTCGGTGTTTTTAAGGCTGTCGCATAAATTTTTATAGTGCTGTTCAGCCAGAATTTCGGTGGGCGCCATAATTGCCGCCTGCGCTCCCGAACGCGCGGTATGATACATAAGTGCCGCGGCAACCGCCGTTTTGCCGCAACCGACATCGCCCTGCACGAGTCGGTTCATTACTCTACCCGAAGCCATATCTGCCACACATTCGCCGATTACACGCTTTTGAGCATCGGTCATTTGGAAGGGCAGAGAATTTATATAGTCTTTGGTGTAATCGTTTTTAAAAACAAAGGGTGAGCTTATGCGCCTTTTGTTTTTAAGCAGCATTAAACCTGTGCGAAGCACAAAAAGCTCTTCGAAAACAAGGTGCTGTTTTGCTCTTGCAAGAGCCTGCTCGCTTTTAGGAAAATGAATATTTTCTATTGCGGTTTTAAGGTCGCAAAGCCGATAAGCGTTAATAATGCTTTCGGGTAAAACATTTTCAATTTCACAGCCCGAAAGCGCGGTTTTAACTAATTTTGATATTGCCGACGAGGTCATATACTTTGACGCGGGATATACGGGAGCTATTTGCGCACTGCTCACCTCGCGTATTTCGGGCGATGACATAGACGGCAAAAAGGCGCCTTCCTGCAATTTGCCCAAAAAAAGATACTCACTGCCCTCGTGAAGCTTTGCGGCTAAAAATTTATTATTAAAAAGGGTTATCTGCATTTGTGCGGTGCCGTCGCTTACCGCAAACTTATAAAGCGTCATATTTTTGCGCACCGTGACTTCATTTATCGGGGTAATAATTTTTGCCTTAACGCAAACCTTTTCATCTGCATTGCAGTCAAAAATCTGTTTTACATTGCTAAAATCTTCATATCCGCGCGGAAAATAACGCAAAAGGGCACCGATTGTATCGATGCCCAGTGAGTACAAATGCTGGGCGCGTTTTTCGCCTACGCCCTTTAAAAATCTTATGTCGGTATCAAATTTATACATTGATTTTATCACTCTACCGAAATGATGTAGTAATATACCGGTTGACCGCCGTTCACAAAGGTTATTTCAACCTTATTGCCGAATTTTTCATTAAGCTGCTGCTCAAGAGAAGCCGCCTGCTCATCGGTAATATCTTCACCGTAAATTACCGTCACAAACTCGCTGTCACGCTTTAACATAGACTTAACAAGCTTTAAGGTGACTCTTTCAATGTCGGTATCGACAAATGAAATCTTGCCGCCCGTCATAGCCATTATTTCGCCCTGTTTGATTTTATGACCGTCAAAATCGGAATCTCGCGCGGCAAAGGTTACCTGACCCGTTGCAATGCGCTCTGCCGCCTTTTGCATTTCGATGGCGTTAGCTTCGGTGTCGGTAGCCTCGTCAAAGCTGAGCATTGCGGCAATACCCTGAGGTATTGTGCGTGTATGAAGCACTATTACCTTGCGGGTGCTTATCGGAATAGCCTGTTCTGCCGCCATAATAATGTTTTTATTGTTGGGCAAAACATATACCGTTTCGGCAGGAGTGCTTTCGATTGCACGCAAAATATTGTCGGTGCTGGGGTTCATTGTCTGACCGCCCGAAACGATTGTGTCAACGCCTAAATCACGGAACAGCTCTGCAACTCCGTCGCCTGCGCAAACCGACACAAAGCCGACAGGCTTTGTAATTTCAACCGATTCTATTTTTTCATTTTCGGCTGTTTTTGCAGGAGCCTTTTTGGCGTTTTTAGCGTCGTGCTTTGCGCGCTCGTGCTGATCGCGCATATTTTCAACCTTCATATTTATAAGTGAACCGAATGTAAGACCGTTTTCAAACGCATTACCCGGATGATCGGTATGCACATGAACCTTAATTATCTGTTCATCGTCAACTACAACCACGCAGTCACCGATGGTTTCTAAGTAGGCTCTGAGCTCCGAGGGCTCCTTTTCACATTCGGGGTCTCGGTTTACTATAAATTCGGTACAGTAAGTAAATGTGATTTCGGTTTCAAATTCACCCGCGGCATTGCGGTTTTCATTTTGTTCCGACTGATTATCGTCGGAAGCTGCGGTGTTTGATTTGATTATTACACCGTCACGGAATACCGAGAGCATACCCTCAAGAATAATTACAAATCCCTGACCGCCCGCATCGACAACACCTGCTTTTTTAAGCATGGGCAAAAGCTCGGGTGTTTGGGCAAGTGCCTCTCTTGCGCCGTCAAGCGCGGCTTCAAACACGCCTAACGCGTCTTTACCTGCCTGGTTTGCCTCATCGGCTTTTTCGGCAGCTATACGGGCAACCGTAAGAATTGTGCCTTCGGTAGGCTTCATAACGGCCTTGTATGCCGCCTCAACCCCCGATTTGAATGCCTCTGCCAGATTTGCGGCAGTTACTGTTTCATCGTTTCCGATGCCCTTGGCAAAGCCGCGGAACAAAAGCGAGGTTATAACGCCGGAATTTCCGCGCGCGCCGCGAAGCAACGCCGATGCGTTTACCGCCGCAATCTTACCTGCAGGTTCGCCGTCGATTTTTTCAAGCTCACGAACTGCGTTTGACAGCGTCATAGACATATTTGTGCCCGTGTCGCCGTCAGGCACGGGGAATACATTAAGCTCATCAATCTGCCTGCGATTATTTGAAAGATTATTAGCGGCAGAAATAACAGCGTCGCGTAAAATATTACCGTTAAACAAAAATGAACACTCCTTCTATAAGCAAAAGAAAAACTTATTCCTTTATTCCGTCTACCTTTACGGTTACCTTGTTTACGGTAATACCGGTAGATTCCTCAACAACATATTTCACCTTTTCGGTAATGCTTGCCGCTATGGCGGCAATGTTCATTCCGTAGGTTACCATTATATGAATTTCAACATCAATTTGGTTTGCATTGCCCGTAACCTTTATGCCTGTGTCAAGAGCCTGCTCTTTTGTAATAAGACCGAACAGACGCTGACGGTTTGACGAGGGCATCATACCCGCAACGCCGAAGCAGGATGTAACCGTGTGGCCGATTAACTTGCTTAAAAAGTTTTCGGTAAAGCAAACAGTGCCTATTCTGGTTTCATAAGATATCATAAACAGATCCTCCTAAAATTCATAATTTTCTATGCTGAAATAAATATCGCTTGTGCTTGCCGATACGCCGCCCGTTATATCTGAACTGTAAAACAAAGCTGCGTTCAGATAGCAAACGGGAATTTGCGGCATTTCGGTAAGCAGTGTGCCTGCAACATCGCTTATACCGCACTCTCCTTTGTGATAGGCGTCAAGTATTTGTTTACAGCTGTCTTTCGGGGCTTCTACAGCGTCGCCGCTTTGCTCGGGCGTATCACCGACCGAACTGTTTTCGAGCCCAACCCCGAACGCCGCACTTCCGCCGGCGACAACAAGGTTTGTAAAATCCATATTGTCAAGAAGCTGTATTTCGCCGAGATACAGCTGAAAATCGCCGCTTGACAAACGGTTTAAATACTGCTCGTAACTGCACTGCACAACATTTATTTGTATGCCTACCGACTTGCATTGATCGGATATAAGATTTGCCGCCGAAACGCGCGAGGCGTTTTCGGAATTTACAAGCAGCGTAAACGACGGGTTATTACCCGACGAATTTGCATAAAAGCCGCTCGAATTCAAATTATTATACCCTATTTTCGAAAGATTTTCAACCGTTATTTTAACATTGGGTGTTTTTTCAATCGTTTGATGCACACTTGCAGGCTCAAAATAAGGATTGTAATACCCGCTTGCAGGCTCGGCGTTGTTGTAATAAGCCGAAGCGCAAACGGCATTTCGGTCAAGCGCCGAGGATATAGCGTAGCGCATTTCACGGCTTTGCAAAGAATCGTACGAGCTGTTTATACCTATATATACGAGTCGGTTTAAATTAACATCGGTCCGTTTGCCGCTCATTCTTACTATGTCGCCGTCTTCGGTGTAATATATGTCCGCGGCACCCACCTCAACATAATGGGATGTTGACGCCGCGTCGGGCGAATTTATAAGATTTATTGTTTCGATAACACCGCGTTTACCGTAATAGTTTGTGTTTAATTTAAGGCTTAAACCGTCTTCTGACAAAAAATATCTTCCGCAGCCCGTGGGTGCTATCTTTTTGCCGTCGGCATTTGTAAGCCCCGATGTTCCGTTTTTTATTATGGGAAAATCAAGCAGATTTACAAAATACGGGTCACACTGTGACAGATTGAAAACCACCGTTTTTGAGTCGGACGCCGAAACACCCGTCACCTCGTAAAAATTATTTGAATACCGTTGACAGTTTTTTGCCATATTATATGAATAAATAACATCGTCTGCCGTAAGCGGTGTTCCGTCGGTAAAAACCGCATCGCGCAGCTTTACGGTGCAAACTCTGTCAACCGTTTGAGCCGACTGTGCCAGATTATATACGGCGTTAAAGTTATTGTCGGTTTTTACAAGGCAGTCATAAAGAAGCATAGAGAGCTGACGGTTTGCGGCGGTTGCGGCGGTGTACGGGTCAAAGGCGTCGCCGTAAGAGTACAGCAGACTGATACTCTTTTTATTTTCGGCACCGTTTTCCGACAAAACTGCCGAGTCGGGCTGTGAGCTGTTTACGGTGTCATTGCCGCTTTTGCACGAAGCAAGACAAAGCATTATACAAAAACAAATTAAAATACAAACGGTTTTTTTCAAGCGGTGTCACCTGCCTTTTTTTAATAATATAATGTGCATTACTTTACGCATATTCTTTCAACCGAGCTTGCAAGTCCGGTTTTGTCATCAATTTCAAAAATACATCCGCTTAACATACACTCGCCGCTTGCCTGTTCAAAGCGTGACATATCGTTGTCTTTTAAACGGCCTATTATTATCTCTTTTTTCACACCCAACACCGAGTCTGTAACACCCGTCATACCGAGGTCGGTGATATATGCGGTGCCGCAGGGTAGGATTTGCTCGTCTGCCGTTTGCACGTGCGTATGCGTACCGAAAACCGCCGAAACACGCCCGTCAAGGTAAAAGCCCATAGCCCGCTTTTCGCTTGTGGCCTCGGCGTGAAAATCTACAAATATAAATCTTGCGCCGTCAGATTTTGCCCTTTCGACAAGCGCATCGGCACATTTTAAAGCGTTGTCGGCATTTAACCTTTCAAGATATATCTGCCCCGAAATATTTATAACCGCCGCCGCGGCACGCCCCATATCGAAAAGGCAGTAACCGCTGCCTATGTTTTCATCCTTTAAATTGTGCGGGCGCAACACAAACGGGTTGTTTTCAAGCATTTCGTAGAATTCTTTATTGCGGAAGGTATGATTTCCGCCCGTAATAACATCGGCGCCTGCCGAAAACAGCGTTTGTGCGCTGGCAGGTGTTATGCCGTTTCCTGCGGCGGAATTTTCACCGTTTACAATTATAAAATCTATATTTTTGTCACGCTTTAATTTAGGTATAACCTTAAGCGCAAAATCACAACCGCTCGGCGCGCAAACATCGCCGACTGCCAAAACCTTCATATATCATCACTTTCGTTATTGTTATACATTTTAATAATAACATATACTTACGCCAAGTTCAATTTATTTTGTAAATTTTAAAATTTAATAAAAATCATAAGTGAGTATTCGAGAGAAAAT
>CAJMBP010000037.1 GCA_905211675.1 uncultured Oscillospiraceae bacterium | reverse complement strand
ATGCGCAGGGTAATGTGTTAGATGCAAAAATTACCGACATAGCAATTTACGGCGAAGCAGAAGAAAGCGGCGGCTCAAGATGGTCGACAACCAACCTTGTTGAAGGTCAGGCAGACATAACCCTTAACGATTACACATGGGATTGGCTTTCGGCAGACCTCAAGGCAGACGCATCATACAAATACAATTTCAACATTGTAGCAACCGAAACGGCAGGCTACCGCCTTACAACCGTAGCAGTACGCGATTACAGTGCGGCATCTGACGGTACCGACGGTTTGTATGTTGTATTTAACGGTGCAGACGACCAAATTCGTATAGGCTACGAATACACAACCAACAGCTCGCTCATAGCGGTAGCGTCGGGATTAGGATTAACCGCCGCGGGTACCTACGAGGTAGAGATTATATCTACACCCGATGCAATCGAGGTATATCTTAACGGAAGCGTAGTTCCGTTCTATGATTTCAGCACAGGTCAGTACAACACAACATCGATTGCCGTAAGCGGACTCAAAGACGGTAAGGCAGGCTTTAATGCGCAGGGTAATGTGTTAGATGCAAAAATTACCGACATAGCAATTTACGGCGAGTCGGATCCGCATATAGTTGAACCGCCAATTGATACCGAAGCAGTAGAAAATGTTATAAATCTTATAAATGCAATCGGTACTGTAACAAAAGAAAGCGGTAGTGCTATTGCAGCTGCGCGTACTGCATATAATGCGCTTAACGATGATGAAAAAGCGCTTATTACCAACATAGATGTACTCTTAGAGGCAGAAACCGTTTACAATCAACTTAATGCTTCGCAGGATATAATGCTTTATTCGCTTTCTGCCACCGATGCGATGGGCTTTAACCACTGGCCTGCAAGTGTAAAAATAGCTGATGTTACCGGCGGAGGTATAGCATTTACATGGAAAAATGCCGGAACAAATATGCGTCAGGGCATTAACCGCGGCGTAAAACTTGACGGTTTGCATGCTGTTTTCTCGGGATATGAGGCAACAAGCGGTACAAAACAGATTGCAGTATATTTTGCTGATATTGATCCGCAGGAATCTTATACACAGCTTAACGAACAAAACGGCTATCAACCGCTCGCGCTTATAATTAACACTGCGGACGGTACACTTGGAATTGCCGCTTTGGGCGACGGTTATCCGATAACCGTTATTGCTTCAAGTGACGCTCTTAAATATGACGCTCTTGCAGGAAAAGAATGGTCGTTGTTTATGGATGATAACGGCAACGGAAGCTTTACCGTAACAGTAAACGGTGTTTCGGGCGTTATTACAGCCGATATGCTTTCATCTTGCAACAAGCTTACACAATATGAAGATGTTTATCTTACTGTTTGTCCTTGGGATTGGAATGGAATTACAAATGCATCACTTAATTTAATATCTTTGCATGACGGCGATAGCGCTTGCGCTAATGATTTGACTGCAGAGGAAATGAATGATGTATTAGAGCTTATTGAAAAGATTAAGGCAATCGGTATAGTAACCGCCGAAAGTATAGATGCTATTGAGGCTTGTGAAGCCGATTACGCAGCGCTTAACGATATACAAAAGGGTTGTGTTATCAACTACAACGTTCTTTTGGCGGCTCGTTACAGATATGATCAGTTGACAAAAGAAACGGATGAGCCTTGTATGAAATATTATGCGATAGGCACCGAAGATCTTGCAGGAACAAACCATTGGGCTAATATGCTGTTCTACAATGATATTGCAGACGGCGGCGTTAGGTTTGAATGGAAAAACGGCGGTACTAATTTTAGGCGTCTTATAAACCGTGAGGTTACACTTGACGGATTGCATATGATTTTTGGCGGATTAGAAGCCGAAGATTCGGTTAAAAAGATTGCTCTTTACTGTGCCGACCTTTATGACACTGCAGCCGACTGGACCTCGCTTTACTCTGAATATGTTCAAGGCGAACCGACCATTCTTGCTCTTATTTTCGATTTTTCTACAGGTACCCTTACTGCACATGTTGAAGGACAAAACGACGTAGTAATTATCAGGGATGCTCGAATTACTTATGAATACCTTAAAGATGTTGTTTGGGAAATGAAGGTTGAAAAGAATTCTCAAGGCGATTATGTATTTACGGTTGCAGGTGCCACAGGTGTGCTCCCAGCATCTCTATGCGACAAGGCTACCCGTTTGACCGACCGCGACAATTCAATGTATGTTACAATTTCACCTTGGAGCTATACACCTTATGATATTGCTGTTGATGTTCTTGCTATTCACGGTAAATCGGTTGTTTGTGCAGAGGAGCTGACTGAAGCTCAGGTTGCCGAACTTAATAAGGTTATTAACGCAATATATGATATCTATACCGAAGACGGTAAGATTGTACCCGAATCGGAAGCAAAGTATATCAAGGCTTTAGAGCTTTACGACGCGCTTGCTCCTAATATACAGCCTTTGGTTGCTAACTACGCTTATCTTGTTGTAGCCGAAGAGATTTTGGATGTAGTTTTGGCTATAGACGGTATCGGAACAGTAACATATGAAAGCGGTGAGCTTATCGACCAAATACGTCAGATGTATAAAGACCTTGCCATTGATAACAAAGAAACAACAGGAACCGTATATCAAAGAGTACAGATTGATACCGATAAACGCCTTATAGTCGGTAACTACGCAACTCTTGAAAAGGCAATATCTGACTATTACAATATCAGAAAACAGCTTGACCTTTACGGTTATGATTCAGGTAATGCTGGTAATAACAACACAAGCAACAATACAAACAATACAAACAATTCAAACAATTCAAATAACAGCTTGTCACCAAATACAGGTGATATCTTATCGTATTCTACAGTTGCTGCAGCGCTTATTTCGATAATTGCAGTTGCTGTAATTTACAGAAAAAAATTCAGAAAGGAGTCTTAAAGCAATGAAAAGAATAATTAGTATTTTCTTAGCGGTTGTTCTTCTTTTTACGGCTTCAGTTGTAAGTTTTGCTCTTTCGTCTGATAGTTCTGCAACAAATTATATTGATAATTCCGATGTAACACCCAGATATGTGGAAGATGAAGATGTTGTAATGGAAGACTCCGGCGGCGGACTCCTTAGTCCTGATTGGGTTAAAGATCTTATAATCGCCGAGATGCATATAGGTCACGCTACCGAAGAAGGTACCTTTGAGGCGGCTATTCCGTTACTTGATCACTATCAGGAAGTAGGCGTAAACGCTCTATGGCTTACCCCGATTTATGATGATGACGATGATTCAAACTACGGAAACTTCGGTGTGCATACCATAAGCAAGGCTATGACAGGTTGCGACAACTATCAAGATGGCTTTGCAGTTTTCAAAAACTTTGTTGATGAAGCTCATTCACGCAACATACGCATAATTCTTGACGTTGTTACATGGGGTTGCGACTGGCAAGCTCCTATGTACAACAGCGGCGAATATCCGTCTGAATGGTTTGCCGGCGAAAACTACTGGGGCGGTTGGAGTTATAATTGGTCAAACGCTGATTTCTACAACTATTTTGTTGACACACTTGTTTGGTGGACTACCGAAATGGGCGTTGACGGCTTCCGCGGTGACTGCGAACCTTCCGTTACAGGCTACAATATGTTTAAAGATGTTCGTACAAAGGCTCTTGAGGCGGGTGAGAAGATAGTTATATTTTCAGAAAACACCAACGAGCGCATCAACGGATGTTATGATTTTGACGAGCACAGTGCCGGCAGAGATCAATGGCAGATATATGAACTCTTTACCGAACTTTATAACATAGTTGATTATGTTAAGAACGGTACGGGTTTGGGAACTGAATATTTCCAATTGACCGATGAATCGGGTCGTTCAAGATATTATTCATACCTTATGAGCTGCCATGACTACAGCTCTTACGGTATGAAGGGCAGCGTTGCGCTCACTGCTTATGAAGCGCTGTTCTCACCCTTTATTCCGATTTTCTATATGGGTGAAGAATTTGCCTATGACGGTCCTCTCGGTGAGGGTTCAAACCTTTATGCAAACGCCAATTTTGATTGGTCATTGCTTAATGATGAAGACAACCGTGAATACTTTGAAAACTTTAAGTATATGATTCGTTTGCGCAGAATTTATTCGGATTTGCTTACCGACTTCCCGAAAGCATTGCGCGACACGAATATGGCTGAGGTAGAGGTAGTCGGACTTGAAACAATTCAAGGCTATGTACGTTTCAATGATGAATATGGTATTATTGTAGTTGCAAATAACAATCAGCACGGTAATACCTCATTTACCTGCCGTGTTCCGTATCAGGATATGGGTTGGTCAAACGCAGAATATGAAGTAACCGATCTTTGGACAAATAAGGTTATTGCCAAAGGAACACAAAGAAGTCTTTATGATTTCGATGTTAAAATTGATAATGATTTTGCAGGTATCTATCTTATTAAAAAGGTAGGCACTACCACAGAAGCAGGCGTAACCCGATTTGATATTAACTCTATAAACAAGAACAACGGCTCTTCAAATTCTGTAAACGGTTCTGTAAACGATTCTGTAAACGATTCTTCAAGCAATTCAACAAGCGGTATGGTTGAGAATGATACCGACAATAAAAAAGGAAACACCGTAAACACCAAACCGAGTGTAGATTCAAATGATAATTCCGAAGAAACAGTTGGCGAAGATGTTAAAGGCGGCACAGAAACAAAACCTGAGAAGAAGAAAAAGACTACGTCAAAGGTTGTTTATGAAGTCAACTATACCCTTATTGTAATCGCTGTAATTGCAGCGGTTGTCGCAGTAGCAGTGGTTATATTTATCATTGTTTACAAAAAGAAACGTTCAAAGTAATAAAAAATAAGGCACAGTGCGTTGCGTTTTGCGGCGCAACGCTGTGCCAACCCCTATTTTTATGAAAGGAATGATTTTATGAAACGCAATTGGTTTAAAGTAGCGATAGCTATATGCCTTGCTTTATGTCTTTGCTTTTCTTTGACGGCATGCAGAAAAGTAGTCGTTACAGACAGCAGTTATTATTCTGATTACGGTTCTGATTTGCCGTACAATGATGATACATCGTCGGTTGATGACTCATCGGATGCCGCAAATTCAAACACATCAGGAAACACAAATAAAAATAATTCGAGCGGCGGAAGTACAACTACGGTTGGAAATAATAACAATACCAACAATAATAACACACCCACACAACAACCCAGCGGCGGCGGTATCGGTTCGGATACCGGTAAAAAGTTGGCTGACGATAAGGTTGTTGATATGAAGGGATATAACTTTACTATTCTTTCGGCGCATCTTCCTACAAAACTCTCAAAAAACAGCACCTTGTTTGAAGAAAATCTTTTTGCTCGTATAAAAGAGGTTGAGCAAACGTATAATTGCAAAATCACTATACTTAACTCACCTTATCCCGATATGGAAACCATACAAACATATATCGCGGCAGGCAAAAAGGTTGCAGACCTGTTAGAGCTTTCACCGTATCAGATGGTTGCCGCAAAAGAACTCGGCTATATTGTTCCGTGGGACACCTGTGATACTATCAATTTCGATGATCCGCGTTGGTGTGAAAGCTATACAAAGCTCGGATATTACGACGGCAGGCAGTACGGTCTGCAGTTTTATCGTCCCGAAGAGGTTAGGTATTGTGTAGTTTTCAATAAAACATTGCTTAAAGCAAACGGTATTGACCCCAACAGTATTTACGATATGGTTGAAAACGGAACTTGGACCTTTGATAAATTCCAAGAAATATGTGTAAAAATTACCAAAGACACCAACAGCGACGGTAAGACCGATCAGTTTGGCTTCTGCGGAATACCTAACTATATTTCTTGGGGACTTATCGGTGCAAACGGCGGTTCACTCGTTAAAGATTCGGGTGACAAGGTTGTTGCTAATTTTACCGACAGCAAGATAGTTAACGCGCTTAACTATTATGACAAGTGGGTAAATACCCAAAAGATAATGTACACAAACAACCATGAAACTTCTTCCACACCGTGGGATACAGTCTGCAATATTGATTCTATAAACTATTTCTTAAAGGGTAATTGCGGATTCTTGCTACACGAATCTTGGGTTCTTAATCAGCAGGTTAAACCGAGAGCTACTTTTGATTACGGTATGGTACCTTATCCGAAGGGACCTGACGCTACCTCCTACACTTCAAACTCTATGAACGCAAGACTTATGTGCCTTACAACCACCAACAAAAACGCTGACAAAACAGCCATTATCTTCAATGCGCTTGCACGCCCTGTTGACGATCAGCTCGATTGGGCCGATGATGTTCAGGCCGATTACTTCCAGAGCAACGACAGCCGCTCTTTGGATATGTATGATTTATGTCTGCGCAATGTTACGTATGATAAGGCCTATGCGGTAGATTCTGTTGCAAACACCTTAAACGCTGTATATGCAGATACTATTTTTGCACGTCAAACAACTCCGGGCGCGAAACTCGCCAGTATCGGAAACACACTTGACGATCCAATAAACAAACTGTTCAATAAATAGTTTGATCTAAGCGGTTCTGTCGCGTACAGTGCGGCGGAGCCGCTTGTTTAGATATGTGAGGTTTTATCTATGCAAATGAATCTTGATAGAATTGATAAATCATGGGCACTTACACCTTTTTGGGAAGGAAATACCGTTTATAACGAAAGCGTGGTATTTGTGCCCGATAAGAACGGAAATATGTGTGCGCCGCTTTTTTATAAGGTCGATAAGGTGCTTTCCGTAAGAGACTATACATTGCGTATAGAATATGAAGAAGGACGCGACTATACTATTGAAAATAATATGATTTGCCGTACTGAAAATTCCCGTATGGCTCATTTTACGTATAATGAATTTTACTGTCCTGATGAAATCGGCGAAAATATAATGAATTATGATTTCGGCGGACATCTCCGCGTTGACGGCGGTTTGTTTTTCTATCCTAAAAACATACACGTTACATACACACATTCCGACAGTTATCCTTTTGCAAAGCCAAAATTCAAGGGCGAGCTTTTGCCGCGCACCATGGAAAAATTACGCACTTGTCAGGTTATGACCGCCGTATTTTACGGTGATAGCATAATAAGCGGTGACGAGGTGTCGGGCTTTCTTAATATTGAGCCTCATCAGCCGATATGGGAATCGCTGTTCTGCAAACAATTACAGTCAAAATATGGTGTTGTTATTCATGAAATTGATACTGCTCTGGGCGGTACTGACGGTAAGTGGGGAATGGCGAATGCCAAGACACACATAGCAAATTTTAAACCCGATTTTGTAATTTTGGGCTTTGGCAACAATGATAGATGCTCGGTTGACGAATATCTCGACAATATACGTACAATTGTAAAGACTGTACGCGAAGACAGTCCCGAAACAGAATTTATACTTGTTGACCCAATGACTCCCAACCGATTTATAGCGCGAACTACCGATAATTATCGTTGGAATGTTTATCAAAAGGATTACGCACTGGCGCATCTTGCGCTTGAGCGTGAAATTTCGGGGCTTGCTGTGCTTGAAATAATGCAACTTCATCTTGATATGCAGGAACGCAAGCGTTTTTGGGATATTAACAGTAATAATATCAACCATCCGAATGATTTTTTCTATCGTATAATGGCACAGGCATGTACTGCTATGGTAGTGCCAACCGAAAAACTTTAAGGCGGTAAGATTATGAAAGACAGAGAATTACTTAAAAGCCCCGGAATAATGGGCGGCGACGGTGCCGCTGCAGATGTTTTGAGGGGCGAATATGACCTAAAAAATATGCAATTATTTTGTAACGAAGCAGAGATAGATATTTGTTTTTTCGGCGATTCGATAACTAATCTTATGGAGCCTTCGGCCTATTATAAGCAATTCGGCAGTTGTATCAATCGCGGTATAAGCGGTGACAGTATTCATATTATGAATCGCCGTTTTGAAGCCGACGTGCTTCAATTAAAGCCCAGAGTTTGTGTTATATTAGGCGGCATAAATAATACATGGTGCCTTGATCCCTTTGTCGGAGAAGACGGTAGTGTTCCGAGTGAAAAGGTAAAAGAGGTATATGATTTAGTTGAGAATAGTTATATTGAAATTCTAAAAGCGGCAAGCGCTGTCGGTCAAAAAATGGTTGTATGCTCTGTTTTACCGGTCAGAGAACCGATCCAGTTTGCAGATATGCGAAATAAAGTCGTTTTAGGACTTAATAAAATAATTAAACGTCTGTGCGATGAATATCAGACGCCGTATGTTGATTATCACAGCCGCCTTGTATGTGATGACGGAATGACTTTGCGCGAAGGATTATCCGATGACGGTTTGCATCCGCATTTTAAGGGTTATATCGAAATGGCAGATGTTCTGACCCCTGTGCTGAAAGAAATTTTAAAATAATGTCTTATATAACCTTTTAGGAGGAAAATATAATGAAAATTAAATCTCTTGATGAAATAGAGCGTGAACTTTTGTTTAGCGGAAAAACTCCCGCCCAAGAGCCTGAAATACCGCTGATTTCGAAGCCGCATTTAAATATTGCGGATAACGGGGCAATAGAAATATCTTTAAACGGAATATATCAAATGACCGAAGGCGGAGATGAGATACCCGATTTTTCAAATAGCATTGAGGCAAATATACCCTGTACGGTACAGACTGCTTTGTTAGAGGCTCAAAAAATACCGGATCCGATGTTTGCCAAAAATGACAGGTTCGCGCGTGAGGAAGCATATAAGATTTGGTGGTTTAAAAAAGAGTTTGATTATGACGGCAGTCTTAATGATCCGCACCTTTATTTCAGCGGTGTTTGCCATCAAGCTTCCTTTTATCTTAACGGGGTTTTCCTCGGCGAGCATACCGGTATGTTCGGAGGACCTGATTTTGCGGTAGGGGAACTGTTGAAGAGCCGAAACACTCTGATTGTAAAAATAGAAAATTCTCCGACAGACAGAAAAAAGTATTCGGAATATGCCGATTATGATGAGGGTTGGAGAAACGGTGTTGTTGTGAATTGCGTATATGGTTGGCATTATGCCTGTATTCCTTCACGCGGTATATGGGCCGATGTTGCGCTGCAAAGTAAGCCGAGATGTGCTTTTGAACGCCCGTTTATTTTAACCGAAGATTATAATATTGGTAAAATGGGGGTATGTCTTAAGTCGTTCGGTGTAGGCAAGGGTAAAATTAAGATAGCGGTTTCACCGGAAAATTTTAAAGGTGATACACAATACTTTACAACCGATTTTGTCTGTGATTCAGGACAACGGTTTCATTATACGCTTAATATTGAAAGTCCGCGGCTTTGGTGGCCTAACGGATACGGTGATCAACCGCTGTATCATTTTACAGTGAGTATAGAAAATGAAAATGACCTTATACAAACATTTGAAGAAACAGTCGGTATAAGGCAGATTGAAATGCGACCCGTATATGATGTTGCAAATCCCGAATGGTATAATTGGCGTTTTTATATTAATGGTAAATATATTTTTATAAAAGGAACAAACTGGTGTACTACCGACGCGCTTCTTCGCTGTACCGAAGAGCGATATGACCGCTTTTTAGAGCTTGCTAAACACGAAAATTTGCAGCTTTTGCGCGCGTGGGGCGGCGGATTGCCGGAAAGCGATTATTTTTATCGCAAATGTGACGAATTGGGATTGATGGTACAGCAGGAATGGCCGACATGTTGGGAATCGCCTAAAACCCAGCCGGCTGATGCCCTTGTCGAAACTGCCCGCATACATACTGTAAGGCTTCGTAATCATCCGAGTCTTGTGCGTTGGGCAGGCGGTAACGAGCTTTCGGCAACCGATGAGCCGTCAATAAAAGAGATGGCAAGCATTGCATTCGAACTTGACGGTTCGCGTCCCTTCCATCGCACATCACCTTACGCCGGCTCGCGTCATAATTATGATACTTATTGGGCAATGAGGGAAATGGATATTTCACTCAACCTTCGGGCTCCGTTTATAGGTGAGTTTGGAATGGCATCATGTCCTAATATAGAAAGTGTTGCGCGGTATGTGCCGCAGGACGAACTTTACTCACCAATTGACCGTGCGGCAAAAAATGTTTTTAACTATCATACGCCTCGTTTTAATGAATGTGTATCGGAAACAAATACTACCGATATGGACAACTTGCTGTGTCACGCTAAGGATTTTGTTGATATAAAAACAATTAAAGATTTTGTTTTCGGTACTCAAATGGCACAAATTGTCGGAATACGGCACACGCTTGAAGCTCAACGCGCCGATGCTGAAAATGCAGCGGGTATATGCTACTATAAATTTACAGATGTTTATCCTGCCTGTTCGTGGTCGACGGTTGATTATTACGGCGTACCTAAAATACCGTATTACGCATTCAAGAACGCATTTGAACCAATCCATGCTATGCTGTCGGTAAAATCCATAACCGCAGAAGAAGAATATCCTGTAATTTTACTTGATGACAATGGCGCTGTTACAGGTCATAAATGTCAAATTTGTGTTTCGGCATTTGATGATAAACTCAGTGAATTACAGAGCGGTGAATTCAATTTTATTTCAAACGGTACGGTAGAAAATGCAGGCGTATTTAAACTTAATTCAAACACAAAAGAGCAGGTAAGAATAATTACCGTGAGGCTTTATGTTGATGATGTTTTATGCGATGATACATTTTATATGCTGAACTATAAAAAAGATGTCGGCTGTTACACACGTCTGCCCAAAGCTGAGCTTTTGCTTTGCGCGGAAGATACGTATGCAATTGTTGAAAATTGTTCTGACATTACGGCAGTAGGTGTGTTTATTGAAAACCTCCCGCATGATACTGAGTTTACGACTGACAGCAATTTCTTTTGCCTTGCGCCGCACGAAAAACGCAGGATTAAGGTTTCACATACCGACGGTCTTTCGGTCCGTGCTTTTAATTTTGGCGCTTAATAAATTATTTGTACTCAGGAGGAAAGAAATGAAAAGGTTTATACGCTCCGTATTATTTATTCACATTTCACTGATTTTGTGTCTTAGCGGATGCAGAGTAACCGATGTTGCATCTTCCGACCAAAGCACATCAAGCATATATTTAGGCACCGATAGCATAGAAAGCGGTTTAACCGAAAATTCGCATAATACCTCCTCACAGGCAGAATCAACCTCTGATGCCGCAACGTCTGCCTTTTCTCATTCGACACAAACTTCCGCTATAGAAGACACATCTTCGGATAACAGTCAACTTGTTTCTTCCAAAACAGAAACATTTATAGAAAAAAGTGAAAATAATGTCGAATTTATCGGACGCTTTGCAACCGTGACTACGGGTGTGTTTCAATTCGAGTGGTCAGGCAGTACCGTTACGGCAGGCTTTGAAGGTACTGAGATAAGCGTTATACTGAAAACCGTGCGTTGCGGTCCATACGGTGAAGTTGATTATTTTAACGTAACCGTTGACAACGGTAAGCCATTTGTTCTCGAAGTCAAGAAAGGCATTGATAAATACAATTTGGCATCAGATCTCGAAAACGGTTATCACACTGTAAAGTTGACCAAACGCACCGAAGCTCAGTTTGGTTCACTTATACAGTTTGAGGGCTTTGATTACGGCTCGGGAAAGGCCGCGCCCGCGCCCGCGCGAAAGAAAAGGCGAATAGAAATATACGGCGATTCTATTTCGGCAGGGTACGGCAACGAAGGAACCGAGGCCGGTTTCCGTTTGAATGAAGAAAATGCAGATTTAACATACTGTGCACTTGCAGCGAATGCTCTTGATGCGGAATATACGGATATTGCATTATCGGGACACGGATGTTATATTAGCCTGTCATCATCGACAACAGAGGTAACACCGGCATATTTTAATCGCGCGCTTTATAAAATCAACACTAAATATCGCTTCAATCAGCCCGATCCTGATGTGGTTATTATCAATCTCGGAACAAATGATTACGCTATGAATGTAAGCGAGGTTGATTTTTATAACGCGTATATGGATTTTATTGCGAATATTCGCAAAAAATATCCACAGTCATACATAGTGTGCACCACATGCGGCGGAACCTATAAAGCCCTTAATATACTTCAAACTATAGCAGAAAGGCGTCAAAATCAATATAATGATAATAAAATAGGAGTTTTTGCCGCGGTGATTGAAGATACTAACGGAGCTTACGGTTCTGACGGACACCCCTCTGCTTACGGGCATCAACAACTGTCGGCACAGCTTGCAGAATATCTGCGCAGTGTAATGAATTGGTAATTTTTTGATTCGAAAACTGCTTATCAAATGCCAGAGACGGCGTTTGCTCTATGTTTGGATACACAGTCCTTGGGTGCTACAACCTGTTTCGAGGCTTGGGGCAAAGAGCAGAAGCATAATACCAGTCTTTGTCACCCTTGGGCTTTCTCACCGATAATTGTTGCGGAAACATATTTAAAAGATAAATTTTAAGAAGGATGTATTTTGCATCTTGCTTTTTTATTTATTTTATCTATAATATAATTTCGGCAGATGATATTTTGCCAAATATGCCGTGGATCGGCACAATTATTAAAAAATAAATTTTTTATGTGTGCGGCGCTTTAACTAAGCGTTCGCCGCGAAAGGAAATTATTATGTTTGCTAACGATTATATAAATTATTACAGTACTAACCGTCAGTACGCTCCGTACTTAGACAATGATGAATTTTTGAGCTGTTTACCCGCAAGCTTTAAGCTTGATAAAATTGAGAATAAAATGATAGATTTTATTGAGCAAGAGCAGCTTTTTGATACTAAGCATTGGAAATTATTTACCGAACAGTTTAAATTTGGTAATGTAGATGACGAAAATTTAGGCTGGCGCGGGGAGTTCTGGGGTAAAATGATGCGCGGTGCCTGTATTACATATAAGTATACCCTAAGCAGTAAGCTGTATGAGATTCTTGAAAACACGGTTTACGATTTGCTTGACACTCAGGACGAATTGGGACGTTTTTCCACCTATTAGGTAGGCAACGAATATAAGGGCTGGTATTTGTGGAGCAGAAAGTATATTCTGTTGGGTCTTCTGCATTTTCACGAAATATGTAAAAGCGAGGAGCTAAAGGAGCGTATTGTTACGGCTCTTAAAGCTCACCTTGACTACATAATTAACGGCATAGGCAGAGGTGAAGGCAAAATACCTGTAGGAGAAACCTCAAATTTTTGGTTCGGCGCAAACTCGGTTTCGATTTTGGAGCCTGTTATGCGTTTGTATAATCTTACGGGCGAAAAGCGCTACCTTGATTTTGCGGAATATTTGGTAACCGACGGTCCCGGAGGAGAAAACAACGATATTTTTGAGCTTGCATACGAGGGCAAGATTCCGCCGTATAAGCGGAATATTCGTAAGGCGTATGAGTTAATGTCTTGCTTTGAAGGTGCGCTTGAGTATTACAGGGTTACAGGCAACAAAAAATACAAAATCAGTGTAATAAACTTTGCAAAACTTGTTATGGATACTGATGTTACAATAATAGGTTGTTGCGGTTGTGAGCATGAGCTTTTCGATAACTCTGCAGCCACTCAAACTGACGGAACAAATACTATAATTATGCAGGAAACCTGTGTTACTGTAACATGGATAAAGTTGTGCTATCAACTTTTGCGTTTGACAGGTGACAGCGTGTATGCAGACCAAATTGAAAAATCTGTATATAACGCTTTGTATGGTGCTGTTAATACAGAAAGAAGTAAAAATAACTGTGGATTCCCATTTGACAGCTATTCGCCTCTAATACTCAACAAGCGCGGAAGAGCAGTCGGAGGCAGACAAGATTTGCCTGACGGTACCGTGCTATACGGTTGCTGTGCCGCAATAGGTGCGGCAGGCATAGGAATTGTGCCTGAGCTTTGTATGCAGCAAACCAAAAACGGAGTTGCCGTTACACTTTATGCCGACGGCGAATATAACTTAAAAACACCGCTTAACAGTAATATAAAACTAAGGGTTGAAACAAATTATCCTGCCGACGGCGAGGTTAATATAACTCTTGAAAGCACCATGGAGGAAGAATTTGAAATAAGACTCCGTGTACCGAAGTTTTCAAAAAACACCGTTGTTACGGTTTGCGGCGAGCAGATAAGCGCACCGGCGGGCGAATATCTTTCGGTTAAGCGTAGGTGGACGAGCGGAGATGTAATTAAGCTTATTATTGATATGTCACCGCGTGTAATTCACCCGATAGGCTGTGAAAAGGACGAAAACAGCAAGAATTATATAGCTGTAAAATACGGTCCGTTGGTTCTTGCAAGAGATTTAAGGCTTTGTCCCGACGCGGGAGAAAAGGTAAGCCTTGCCTTTGATGCAAACGACAGAATTGAGCTTGAAAGTAGCAAAACGGCTAAGTTTGACACACTTTGCGAATTTGAGGTACCCTTAACAGATGGCAGTTTCACAAAAATGATAGACTATCAATCGGCGGGCAAAACATGGGATGAAAATTCACTTGTTGAAGCATGGTTGAGAAACTAATAAAAATTTGCAAAGTCAAATTAAAAAAATATTTTAACCAGGAAGTGTTTATATGAAAAGGATTTTATTTCAAGGTGATTCAATTACAGATGCTAACAGGAGCAGGGAAGATTTTACAAATTTAGGTTTGGGGTATCCTAACTTTGTAAAAGGTGAATTGGGTTTCCTTTATCCCGAAAAATTTGATTTTCAAAACAGAGGAATAAGCGGTAATAGAATAGTTGATCTTTATGCAAGAATTAAATTAGATACAATAAATCTCAAGCCTGACTATTTAAGTATACTTATTGGTGTTAATGATGTTTGGCATGAGATAAGCAGAGAAAACGGTGTTGATGCCGAAAAGTATAAAAAAATATACTGTATGATGCTCGACGAGATTTATGAGGCATTGCCTGATATAAAAATAATGATATTAGAACCTTTTGTATTAGAAGGTCAAGCTACATGCAATACCGAAGAGGCTCCAAACAGATGGGAAATTTTTAACACCGAGGTTAAAAAGAGGGCGCAGGCAGCAAAAGAAGTATCCCAAAAGTATAATATACCGTTTATTACTTTGCAAAATAAATTTGATGAGGTTTCAAAAAATACCGAAAACTCTTACTGGTTGGCAGATGGCGTTCATCCAACCGCGATGGGTCATGAGCTTATTAAACGCGAATGGATAAAATGTTTTTCCAATATAAATAAATAATCAATAT
>CAJMBP010000036.1 GCA_905211675.1 uncultured Oscillospiraceae bacterium | reverse complement strand
ATTGCTTGAAAGGAAGTTCATTATTCACTTTTACACAAACTTTTCGGCGGTCTCGAAAATTCCGACTTTTGCATAGGCGGAGCCTGCTACCCTGAAATTCATCCCGAAAGCGTTAATCAGAAAGAGGACATAAAACACCTAAAAGAGAAGGTAGATGCCGGCTGTGATTTTTTGACAACGCAGATGTTTTTTGACAACAATCTGCTATACAATTTTTTGTATAAAATTCGAGAATCGGGAATTACCGTTCCCGTAATTCCGGGCATTATGCCTATTACAAATGCAAATCAGGTGGCAAGGGCAATAAAGCTTTCGGGCTCATTTATGCCGCAAAGGTTTAAAAGCCTTGTCGACAAATTCGGTTCGGACCCCGATGCCATGAAGCAAGCTGGCATAGCCTATGCGACCGACCAAATTATCGACCTTTATGCAAACGGTATAACAAATGTGCATGTGTATTCTATGAACAAGCCGGATGTTGCCGAAAAAATACAGGCAAATCTGTCAAGTATATTGGGAAAATGAATTTTACTGTTATAAACAAAACATACCAAAATCCACCTTTGTGTAAAAAAGAGATCTTTCGGTATGCGGGTTGCCAAAAGCCCTACGCCGAGACCGAAGCGCTTTTGGAATCTTGCATAAAGGAGTCGGAGGGCAAATTTACATACAGGGTATGTTACTGTGAACTACCTGTAAAGGTGAACGGTGATGAGTGCGATTTCGGTGCTTTTTGTGTACGCTCATCAAATTTGGCATCAAATTTGAACGGCTGTAAAACCGTTATTGTTTTTGCCGCGACCGTCGGTGTTGAAATTGACCGATTGATTGCAAAATACGGCAGGCTTTCGCCGTCAAAAGCGCTGATGTTTCAGGCAATCGGCGCCGAGCGGATAGAGGCTCTTTGCGATTGCTTTTGCGCCGACTTGGCACAAACGGCAAAGGCGGGGCAAAAGCCTCGATTCAGCCCCGGGTACGGCGATTTACCCCTTTCGGTTCAATGTGATGTTTTTAAGCTGCTTGAATGCGGCAAACGAATAGGTTTGACGCTTAACGACAGTCTGCTTATGTCGCCGTCAAAATCGGTGACTGCCTTTGTGGGAATAGGCGGAAAAGAATTTTCAAAACCAAATAAATGCAGTTTGTGCAAAATGCAAAGCTGTGCGTTCAGGGGTGTATTATGACCTTTAAAGAGTATTTAAAAAGCAACAATGTTTATCTTGACGGCGGTATGGGTACAATGCTTCAAGAGCGGGGTCTGCAGCCCGGCGAGTATCCAGAAAGATGGAATATATCTCACGCCGATGTGATAATCGGAATTCATAAGGCATATTTTGACGCGGGCAGTAATGTTGTATGCACAAATACATTCGGTGCAAATACGCTTAAATTTACCGAAGACGAGCTTGATAAAATTGTAAAATATGCGGTTGAAAATGCAAATGCCGCAAGAAAGCAAAGCTCATCCGCACAGGAAAAATATATTGCGCTTGATATAGGCCCGTCGGGAAAACTTTTAAAGCCTCTCGGTGACCTTGACTTTGAAGATGCGGTAAGCCTGTTTTCAAAAACCGTAGCATTGGGCGTTAAATACGGCGTCGATTTGATTTTTATCGAAACCATGAATGACAGCTACGAAACAAAGGCCGCCTTGCTTGCCGCAAAAGAAAACAGCAATCTTCCGATTATTGTGTCTAACGCCTACGGTGACGACGGCAAGCTTATGACCGGTGCCACCCCCGAAGCTATGGTTGCCATGCTTGAGGGTATGGGTGTTGACGCACTCGGTGCAAACTGTTCTTTGGGTCCGCGTATGTTGCGGCCGGTTGCTGAGCGACTGCTTAAAAACGCCTCTGTTCCCGTAATACTTAAACCTAACGCGGGACTGCCGAAATCGGTTGACGGCAGAACGGTGTTTGATGTAACAGCCGATGAGTTTGCGGGTGAGGTTGCCGACCTTATGGAAAGAGGTTTACGAATTGTCGGCGGTTGCTGCGGAACAACGCCCGAATACATAAAGGCTTTGCGTGACAGAACCTGCGGCTTTAAAGCAGTGCCTGTCGAGCCTAAAAACATAACCGTCGTATCGTCATACACCCATGCCGTAGAATTCGGCAAAGACCCCGTATTGATAGGTGAAAGAATAAACCCAACAGGTAAAAAGCGTTTTAAACAGGCTTTGGCGGAAAACGATATAAATTATGTCTTGTCCGAGGGCGTAAAACAGCAGGAGAAAGGCGTACATATACTTGATGTAAATGTCGGGCTGCCTGATATTGACGAAGTAAGTATGCTTAAAAATGTTGTATGTGAATTGCAGTCGATAATAGACCTCCCGTTGCAGATTGACACTTCAGATATCATTGCAATGGAAACGGCTCTTCGCCGTTATAACGGAAAGGCAATGATAAATTCCGTAAACGGTAAGGAAGAGAGCATGGCGTCGGTTTTTCCGCTGGTAAAAAAATACGGCGGACTGGTAGTGGCATTAACATTAGATGAAAACGGAATTCCCGAAACGGCTGACGGCAGGTTAAAAATTGCCGAAAAGATTCTTAAAACCGCCTCCGACTATGGTATTGATAAAAAAGATATAATTTTTGACCCTTTGGCTTTGACGGTAAGCGCCGACCGAAATGCCGCGCTTGAAACATTGAAAGCGCTTGATTTAATTCGTAAAAACTTCGGCTGCCACACATCGCTCGGCGTGTCGAATGTGTCATTCGGATTGCCTTGCAGAGATGCGGTAAACAGCACCTTTTTTGCACTTGCACTTGAAAACGGGCTTTCGGCCGCAATAATGAATCCGAATTCTGCCGATATGATGAAAATCTATTATGCATATAGGGTGCTCAAAGGTATAGATGAAAACTGCACCGATTATATCGGTGCTGCCGATTCTTTCGCGATTACAGCGACTGCGTTGCCGACAAAAATCGAGAAGAATACCGAAAGCTACGGTTCACAATTGCAGTATGCGGTAATAAAGGGATTTCATGACAGCGCCGCCAAGCTTGCAAAAGAGCTTTTAAAAACCGTACCGCCGCTTGATATTGTAAATAATGAGATTATACCGGCGCTTAATCGGGTGGGGCAGGGCTTTGAGAACAAAACGGTATATCTGCCTCAACTGCTTATGAGTGCCGAAGCGGCTCAAAAAGCATTTGAGGTAATCAAAGCCGATATGTCAGGCACCGAAAAACAGTCAAGCAAAGGCGTTTTTGTAATTGCAACCGTCAAAGGAGACATTCACGACATAGGTAAAAACATAGTAAAACTGTTGCTTGAAAATTACGGATTTAAAGTGGTAGATCTTGGCAGAGATGTTCCGCCCGAAAAAATTGTTGAAACAGTAATCGAGTTGCACGCGCCGCTTGCGGGTTTAAGCGCTTTGATGACTACCACGGTTCCCGCTATGGAAGAAACCGTTAAGCTGTTAAAAGCAAGGGCGCCGTGGTGCAAAACGGTTGTAGGCGGCGCCGTTCTTACGCAGGAATATGCCGATAAAATAGGCGCCGACAAATACGCAAAGGACGCTATGGAAGGCGTTCGTTACGCGGAAGAAGTTGTTTCCGAAACCAAAGGAGTAGCCTTATGACCTTACAGCAACTGCATTATGTGATAACCATTACGGAAATGGGCTCGTTCAATAAAGCCTCGGAGGTTTTATATGTTGCGCAGCCGTCATTAACGGGTGCTGTGCAGGAACTCGAAAAGGAACTCGGCATAGTTATTTTTAATCGTACCAGAAAAGGGGTTACGCTTACAAACGACGGGCTTGAATTTATTAACCACGCGCGACAGCTATACGGGCAGTATGAAATTATTTTAGATAAATACGGAAAGGGCGGAATGCTTAAAAAGAAATTCGGTATATCGACCCAGCACTACTCCTTTGCCGTTAAAAGCTTTGTCGAAATGGTTAAAAAATTTAACACCGTTGAATATGAGTTTGCAATCCGCGAAACAAAAACGCGTGAGGTTATCGAAGATGTAAGCACCTCAAGAAGCGAAATTGGAATTCTGTACCTCAGCGATTTTAACCGCAAGATCATTACAAAGCTTTTAAGAAACAACAATTTGGAATTTCATAAATTGATTGACTGCAAACCGTATGTCTATCTTTGGAAGGGGCATCCGCTGAGTAAGCAAAAGACTATACGGTTTGAAATGCTTTCCGATTACCCCTGCCTTTCATTTGAACAGGGTGATAACGGATCGTTCTATTTTGCGGAAGAAATATTAAGCACAAACGAATATCCGAGAACTATTAAGGCAAATGACCGCGCCACGATGCTCAATCTTATGATAGGTCTTAACGGATATACTCTTTGCTCGGGAATTATCTGTGAGGAGCTAAACGGATCTGATTATATTGCCGTTCCGCTTGAAGATGAGAGTGATTCTGACGGCAATAATATGGAAATAGGTTATATCGTGAAAAAAGATATAATTCTCAGCTCTATGGGCGAGCTTTATATCCGAGAAATCGACCGCTATCTGAAAGATTCGTTAAAATAAATGCTATAGGTTAAACCTATTACCGATTATACTTATATGATATTGGACAAACGGCGGCAAACGCGTTACAATAAACTCAAAGAAAAGAAGGAGGAAATAAGCCATGACAACAGTTGCTTTTAAGAATGGCAATATACTCATGAACATGTGCATGTGTATGTACATGTGCTTTGCAACACCCATTTCCGACCTGCTTTCTGTTAAAGATAAGCGATGCGCCGCATGATAACAGCGGAATTATGACATTGCTTATAACCGAAAGTCTTGTCGGAGACTTTCGGTTATTTTTATGAAAGGATGCTGAAATAATGAAAAACCGCTTTGAAAATCTAATACGGGCAAACTTCCGTAAAGGGCGAATGTGAACTCCGATTACATCTTGCAATAACAAATAATATATAAAACCTGAAAATTTTTACGGGTTCAAATTTAAAACAAAACGGCAAAAAAGCTTGTCGAAAAGCAAAAAACAAAAACGAGAAAGAGGTAATTAAAGTGAGCAATTATAAATTTGAAACCTTACAACTTCATGTAGGACAGGAACAGCCCGATCCGGCGACCGATGCAAGAGCAGTACCTATTTATCAGACCACATCCTATGTATTCAAAAATTCCGCTCATGCGGCGGCACGCTTCGGTTTGGCTGACGCGGGCAACATCTACGGCAGACTTACAAACTCTACACAGGATGTATTGGAAAAGCGCGTTGCCGCCCTTGAAGGCGGCGTTGCGGCTTTGGCACTGGCTTCGGGTGCGGCTGCCGTGACATATACCGTTGAGGCGCTGGCTCAGGCAGGCGAGCATATCGTGGCGCAGAAGACCATCTACGGCGGCAGCTACAATCTGCTTGCACATACGCTGGCGCAGTTTGGTGTCAAAACCACCTTTGTTGATATTCATAATCTTTCGGAGGTGGAAGCCGCCATTCAGCCCAATACCAAGGCAATCTATCTTGAAACGCTCGGAAACCCCAACAGCGATATTCCCGACATCGACGCAATTTCCGAGCTTGCACACAGGCACGGACTTCCCGTTGTAATCGATAACACCTTCGGTACCCCGTACCTTATACGACCGATTGAACACGGTGCAGACATTGTAATTCATTCGGCAACAAAGTTCCTCGGCGGACACGGCACAACCCTCGGCGGAATTATCGTGGATTCAGGTAGGTTTGATTGGAAGGCTTCGGGCAAGTACGCACCTATCGCGGCTCCGAATCCCAGCTACCACGGCGTATCCTTTGCGGATGAGGTAGGTCCTGCGGCATTTGTTACCTATATCCGTGCAATACTTTTAAGAGATACCGGCGCTGCCATTTCACCGTTTAACGCATTCTTGTTGCTTCAGGGTGTTGAAACACTTTCCCTGCGACTTGAGCGTCATGCGGAGAACACCAAAAAAGTGGTTGAATTTCTTGCAAAACATCCTCAGGTGGAAAAGATCAATCATCCGTCACTGCCCGATCATCCGCAGCATGCGCTCTATAAAAAATATTTTCCAAACGGCGGCGGTTCAATTTTCACCTTTGAAATCAAGGGCGGTCAGGAGGAGGCTCACAAATTCATCGATAATTTGGAGATTTTCTCGTTGCTTGCCAATGTTGCCGATGTGAAATCGCTGGTTATCCACCCCGCAACCACAACACATTCACAGCTTACAGCCGAAGAACTTTTGGATCAGGGAATCAAGCCGAATACGATTCGCCTGTCTATCGGAACAGAGCATATAGACGATATCATTGCCGACTTGGAAAAAGGCTTTGCCACCGCAAAACAATAAACTTCATTAGCGGTTGGCTGCAATATCTTTATTAAACGGTTGTTTAATGCTATAATCGCAAATACAATTTTTTTATCGACCGACCGACAGGGTTTTATTAGCCCTGTCGGTTCAATTTTTTGCAGTTTTAAACCCAATAAGTACCATATAATCGGCATTTGTTCTTGACAGAGCATAAATATAGTGATAAAATTATATGGATAAGTTTAGTTTGTATGGGCAAATTTTGGCGAAATTTACTCAATACTCAAAAATTATATCACGGGGGGTTTAACAGCGGTCCCCGACAGAACTTTTAAGTTTAGTTTTCTGTAAAACCGCTTTATTATATAAAGGAGGGGTAAAATGCCCACACCGGTAATTTATGTTATTTTCGGCGCTGTTGCGTTGGTGCTTTGTGTTATCGGATTTTTTGCAGGTTCGGCTTTCCGCCGTAAGTCTGCCGAAAAAACAATCGGCTCTGCCGAAACCGAGGCAAAGCGTATTCTTAATGACGCCATGAAAACCGCCGAAACCCGAAAAAAAGAAACGCTTCTTGAAGCAAAAGAGGAAATTCATCAGCTCCGTCAGGACACCGAAAAGGAGCTTCGCGAAAGAAGAGCAGAGGTTCAAAGACAGGAGCACAGAATTCAGCAAAAAGAGGAAACACTTGACCGCAAGACCGATAATCTTGAGGCAAAGGAAGAAAAGCTTGCGCAAAAAGCACAGCAGATTGACGCTAAGCTTGAAGAGTGCGAGCAACTGAAACGCAGTCAGCTTGAAATGCTTGAAAAAATTTCAGGTCTTTCAAAGGAGCAGGCAAAGGCAAACCTTATGCAAATGCTCGACGGCGAGCTTTCACACGAAAAGGCTTTAAAAATTATGGAATTTGAACAGCAGACCCGTGATGAATCCGAAAAGCTTGCCCGCGAGGTAATTGCGCATGCGATTCAGCGCTGTGCCGCCGACCATTCGTCAGAGCTTACCGTTTCGGTAGTTCCGTTACCCAACGATGAAATGAAGGGCCGTATTATAGGACGCGAAGGCAGAAATATTCGCGCTATTGAGAATGCTACGGGCGTAGATCTTATTATTGACGATACCCCCGAGGCAATAACCGTTTCAAGCTTTGAGCCTATTCGCCGTGAGATTGCGCGCGTTACACTTGAAAAGCTTATTGTTGACGGCAGAATACATCCTGCAAGAATTGAAGAAACCGTTGCCAAGGCCACAGCCGAGGTTGAGGCAATAATTAAACAGCAGGGCGAACGCGCCGTGGTTGAATCGGGAGTTCACAATCTGCATCCCGAGCTTGTTAAACTGTTGGGCAGATTGCATTTCAGAACAAGCTATGGTCAGAATGTGCTTAATCATTCGCTTGAAGTATGTTATTTGTCGGGTATAATCGCGGCGGAGCTGGGCGCCGATGTAAACCTTGCAAAGCGTGCAGGTTTGCTTCATGATATAGGCAAGGCCATAGACCATGAGCAAGAGGGCTCGCATATTCAGCTTGGTGTTGAAGCGGCTAAAAAGTACCGTGAAAATGAGGCGGTTATTCACGCAATACACGCACATCACGGTGATGTTGAGGCTAAAACCGTTATTGCCTGCATAGTTCAGGCAGCCGACGCTATCAGCGCCGCTCGGCCGGGCGCAAGACGCGAGAATATCGAAAGCTATATTAAGCGCCTTGAAAAGTTAGAGGAAATCGCCAATTCCTTTAACGGCGTTGAAGATTCTTATGCAATTCAAGCAGGCCGTGAGGTCAGAATTCTTGTAAAACCCGAGGCAGTAAGCGATGACCAAATGGTAATTATGGCTCGTGACATAGTTAAAAAGATTGAAGACGAGCTTGAGTATCCGGGTCAGGTTAAGGTTAATATAATTCGTGAAAGCCGCGCGGTTGATTACGCGAAATAGTATTTTAAAATTAAACACGGTGTCACCCGACACCGTGTTTTTCTATACCTGATTGTTTCTTATGTAGTGAAAAATGTACTGTTGAACTATTCCGCCGTATTCCTTTGCGCAGTCGGGTATATTTCCGTTAAACATTTGCGTCAGCGCTCGGTTTATCCAAACATCGCGGGGAAATGCCTCTATATGAGACAGACCGTACAGCAATACGCAGTCGGCAACCTTAGGGCCGACGCCCTTAATTTTTAAAAGCTGCTCGCGCGCGGTATCATAATCTGCAATTTTCAGCGCTTCAAGGTCAATTTCACCGGAAGCCACCTTGCACGCCGCGTCGATAATATATTTTGCGCGAAATCCCGAACGAATGACCGATAAATCGTCGACTGATAAATCGGCAATAACCCTTGCTGTGGGAAAGGTGTATCCGCCCTCGATTTTATTGCCGAAGTTTTCACAAAGCCTTTCTATAATACCCTTAATACGCGGTATATTATTGTTTTGAGATATTATAAATGAGCACAGGGCTTCCCAACTGTCTTGATTTAAAATGCGTATTCCGCCGCTGTATTCGGCCGCGGTGCGAACGGTGATGTCGTCGCTTATTTTTTTAATAATGCTTTTGTAATCGCGGTTTAAATCAAAATAGTTAAACCAAATGCTTTCAAAATCGGCTTTTTCGGCCCCGTTTATTATTACATCGCCGTTTTCTTCATACAATTCAATATATTTGCCAAATGCTATTCCGCCCCAAGCGCCGTTTTCTTTTTGTGACCAACGAAATGCCTGACCGCAATCAAGGGTTTGAGCAAGGTCAAAATTTTCTGCATTTTTTATATATATCTTTCCGTTTTCATATTTAATATCCATATTACACCTCACGATTTATTATTATATCTTTTTCGGGCATTAAAGTAAAGTTAAAATTTAATTTACATAATACGACAAAATAATTGCTTTTTGCAACCCGATGTTAATAACTTTTTGGCTTAAACAGCGAACTTTTCCACTTTTCCACCGAGTTTTCCACTTTTTTATGTCAACTTGAATATAATAACCTTTTATTGACAAAAATATTTTTGAGCAATATTTTATACGGTGAGAGGCGGAATTCAAGTGGTTAAAGGCGTAAATAAAACGGTTATAGAGGTAAATAACACCGGCAGTAAGGTGTTTGACAGAATAGTGTTTTATGTAAGCCCTTCGTGCAGTAATTTAAGCGCAAAAAACCTAAACAGGGCAATCAAAAGCTTTACATTTGATTTTGATAAGCGGGCAGGGAACGGATATAATTCTTTGCGCAGGCGAATGCTTGCAAGACGAAGGTTAAAATTTTGTCTTGCGGCCGCATCGGTTTTACTGGCAATAGGCATAACCGTTATACTGATTTTATGAATATATTGTAAAAAAACAGGGCAAACAAAAACTTGCCTTGCTTTTTTTTTACAATTGTTGTAAGATAACAGTATATAAATTTTAAATAAGAGGAATTACGAATGAATATTTTTAAAAGCGGAGCAAGGCTTTCGGGCAGTATCATTGTTGCGGCTGTTTTGGGCTTTTTTCTTTGCATATCGATGAATGTAATTTTTACGGGGCTTTTTACCAAAGACATAGGGTATAACGCCTTTGTTTTTGCCGAGGGCAGTGACGAGCATATTGCCGAATATACATATTATTACAACGATACCGACGGCGATGGCAAGGATGACGGAACCGATACAAAAAAAGCCGAGTACGAGCAACAGGGCTACAGTGTATCGGCTCACAAAATTCGTTCAACCTTAAGCGGCGCCGCAAAAACGGTCTTTTTAGCCGTAACCCAGATTATAAACATATTTATTGTTATTTCTTTTTCAAGCAGTAATATTTACAAACGCGGCTTTAAAGATTCAAACCTTGTTCGCACGGGTCATTTAAAGGCCGATGTTTTAAAAGGCTTTAAAATCGGACTTGTTGCAAATGTTCCGTTCTTTTTGCTTTTTGCTTTAACGGTAGCGGCGGCTTTGGGTTTAGCGCCCGCTTTTCGCACGGTATGGTATGCACTGCTGAACAGTCATTACTATTCGCTTATACTCTTTATAGCAGGCGGGGCGGATGTTGTTTCAAAGCTCGGTGTTTTGAGGCTTGTACTGCTGTTTTTGTTGCAGCTTACGGTGCCGGTTATTTCGGGCGTCGCCTATATAATGGGCTTTAAAGAGATAAATCTTTCCGATATATTGGTATATAAGAAGGGGGCAAGGTAAAATATGGCTGGTTTTTTCGGTCTTTTCGACTATACAAAGGAAGGTCCGGGCATCAGAAAGGATGCTCCTAAAAAGAAAGCGTTCTTTGTTTTTTTTGAAACCTTTTTTCGCAACTTTTTCAAATTTGTAACCATAAATTTAGTTTATGTTTTACTGTCGATTCCCGTAATTACACACGGTATGGCAAGCGCGGGTATTACAAATGTTGCCCGCAACACCGCGCGAGACAAGCATTCTTTCGGTTTGAGCGATTTTTTCGAAACAATACGCAAAAATTTTAAACAGTCATTGATTGTAGGTATTATAAATGCCGTTGTCACATTTTTGCTTATTTTTACGGTGCGTTTTTATAACGATTCATATTTGCAGACCAAAAATATAATTTCGTTTATAGGGCTTGGCGTAAGCCTTTCGCTCATAACCTGTTTTGCTATTATGAATTTTTATATTTACACGCTTATGATAACCTTTAATTTTAAAATTAAAGAGCTTTATAAAAACAGCTTTAAGTTTGTGTTTGTAAATTTATGGAAAAATTTGCTTTGCGGAATAATACTTATTGCGGTTTACGCTTTATATGTGGGTATTGCATTCCTGTTCAATGATCTCAGAGTAATAGTGATTGAACTTATAATAGCATCGGTAACCTTGCCTGCGTTCAGATTTTTAATGATACAGTTTTTCACCTTCGGCAGTATTAAAAAATACATAATTGACCCGTATTACAAAGAGCACCCCGACGCCGATATCGAAAAGCGCCGCGATTTAGGTCTTGAAGTACCCGAAGATAAAAATGAAGAAGAATTTTTTTGGGAATAGTTAAATTAAAACACAGTATTCATTTTGATGTGAATACTGTGTTTCTTTTATTTAATAACAAAATCAAGAATTCTTATAGTACCGTCCGAGATTTCTATCGCCGACCTGTATTCACCGAATGCAATTCTTACGGTGTTTTCATACGCGGCAGAAACGCCGAGCCAGCCGAAAGCCAAACACATTATTACAATAAGGCTTATATAAAAGCTCCTTAAATAAGTTTTTGTCTGTTTTTTCATTTGAAACTTCCTTTACAGTGTGTTAAGTAAAGCGATAAGCGCGTTTGAAAGAAGCTGGGCCGAATATTTTGCCTCGTCAAGCGTGTTTCCGTCGGTGCCGATTTCTATAAGCATTGAGCCTGTTGTAAGGCTTTCATTATAATTTTTTGACATAAAGTGTATTGAGCGTGCAAGTGTGGGGTACATAGTTTCTACCTTTTGCTGCAATTTTGCCGCCAGCTTTAAATTTTCACGCCAATCGGGAAAATTTTTAACGCCTCCGCTTTGCGAGCCCATAACAAGCATTATCTGCGCCGCCTTTTTGCCGTCAATTTCGGTGGTAAGCTTAACCTTGTCGGTGTCGTTTTCGGCAATAGCGTCACGGTGAAGGTCAATTACAATTTTAATGCTTGGGTATTTTTTTTTGTAACTGCAAATTGTATCTGCCGCGCGGCTGTAGCTTTGACTGTATGACGGATAATCGTGCTGTGTGGTGTCATGAACGGTTACAATGCCGGCCTTGTTTAAATTGTCGGATAATATTTTGCCCAGTGCCACGGTATTATATTCGTTGTCGGTAGTTCGTGCCGTGTCGGCATCGGTGTAGTAATTGTTGTTATGCCGCAAAAAGCTTTCGGTAGCGTGGGTGTGCAAAATAAGCACCTGCGGCTTGCCGTTTTTTTCTATATTAAAACCTAATTTTCCGTTTATAAAGTCCTTTAAGTTTATGTCAAGATCTGTGTTGTTTTTTAAATATACATTGCCGTATGAGGTGCCCGCGGTGTAGGGTGAAATGAATTTTTCAATTACCGAGCCCTGAACAACACCCGCAGCAGCTGCAATCGCTTCGGAGTCGGTCGATTCGGCATTGCTTTGCACGGACTCGGCTGCTTGCACGGTTTTATTATCAGTCTCGTTCTGCGGCGCTGTTACATCGTCGTTTAAATTTGAGCTTATTACGGTTTCGGTCAAAATTTTGTCGCCCTTGTCGGCATTAAGACCTTTAAAACTTGTATATGTTAAAAACACAGCCACGCATAAAGCGCAGGCGCAAAAGCGTATTACGGCAGAGGTATTTTTCATACCGAAAATCACAATCCTTAAAGTATTTCTACTTTAAAGTTTATGGTTTTTGCGTAAATTTTATGTCAGACTTTCTATTGTTTCAATGTCGAGCAGAGGCTGCAAAAATATATTTATTGCGCGCGAGAGTATCTGTACAGCCTTTTCGGTAAGCAAATCAATTTCTTTAGGCGTTACCATCATATTTTCATCGGCTTTAAAAAAGCCGTTTGCGTCTATTACCGTCGGCACGCCTACTGCTATTACGGGAATACCGATTGTGCCAAAGCTTAACTCCTTGCGCGCGTTGTTAACGCCCGCGCCCGGGCAAATGCCGCTGTCGCTTATTTGTATGGTGCGGCAAAGGCGCTCGGGGCTGCGCGCCGCAAGTGCGTCAACCGCTATTATTATGTCGGGGTTTATCATTTTTGCGGCGGCGGTTATAAGGTCGTAGCTTTCAATGCCTGTTTTACCGAGAACGTTTGGGCTCAGGCAGCAAACGCTTTTTAAGCCTTCAAGACCTAAATCTTGCTTTAACTCATTGCTCAAATGCCGCGTCGCAAGCACCCTGTCCGCCACAAACGGACCTAACGAGTCGGGGGTTATATCGGTGTTGCCAAGCCCCACCACAAGCGCGTTTTCGGTCCTGCCGCAGACTACGGCTTTAAAAGCCTTTACCGTGGCTTTTATTATGTCGGAAGTGTCGCTCACAAAATCAAGACGGTCAAATTCCACCGTGCAGTATGTGCCGACAGGCTTTTGCAAAATGCGCGCGGCTTTTTTGTCGGTAAGTTTTACGGTAGACATTTTAACACTGCCCACCGTTTCCTCGCTTGCTTCGGCACCCTTTAAATTTTCTTTTACATCCTCTTTAATTTCGGCAATAAGGTCTGTTCTTATGTTCATACAATCACCACAGATTAGTTTTGCCGTAAATGGTTTATATATTAAAAATGAGCCATTCAAAAAGGCCCATTTTTTAAATTTATATAGGTATCTATTAAGGTGTCAATGCAAATTTTTTCGCTTTTGTTGAGTCTGCTGTATTTGCCGAGCAAGCTGTTGCCGTCTGACAAAGTTTGATTGTTTTCGTCGGTTCTGCCTATAAGGTAATCCACCGTCACATCAAAATAATCAGCCAAGGCTATGAGTGTGTTTATATCAGGCTCAATCTTGTGATTTTCGTACTTGTTAATAGATTGTTGGGTTGTTCCGAGCGCGTTTGCGAGCATTTGCTGACTTATGCCGCGCATAGTTCTTATCAGTTTAAGATTTTTAATCATTATTATCACCCGATACAATTTTAACAACATTAAGTAGTTAATAAAAACGCTTTTAGGTTGTTATTGACAAACAACCGCATGTTGTCATATAATAACAATATATATTTGTTATGGGGTGTAAAAAATGGCGAATATTGCAGAAATTATTAAATACGAGGGCGACAACAGCACTTTTATCTGGAAGCATCCGAGTGAAGATTTTAACAGTCTTACCCAGCTTATTGTGCACGAAAGTCAAGAGGCCGTATTCTTTGCAAACGGTCAGGCGCTCGATTTGTTCGGTCCGGGCAGATATACGCTTGAAACGCAAAACATACCAAAAATAGGCAAGCTGTTAAACCGCACTACCAATGGTGAAACGCCGTTTCATTGCGAGGTATATTTTATAAATAAAACCGAGCAGATGAGCATTAAATGGGGCACCGACAGCAAGGTTCAGTATGTTGAGCCAACCTACGGTTTTCCGATTTCAATAGGTGCAAGCGGCGAAATGAGCCTTCGCGCCCAAGATAGCCGCAAGCTGCTTGTAAAGCTTGTAGGCACCGAAAACCTTTTGGGTCAGCAAAAATTAGTATCTTTTTTCCGTGCATTTTTAATGACAAGGGTAAAAACCTATATTGCACAGGTAATGAAGGCCAATGCAATAAACATTTTTGAAATAGACGAAAATCTGACCGCCTTTTCCGAAAATATACATAGGCTGTTGGTTCCAGATTTTGCCGAATACGGAATCGGCTTGGAACGGTTTTTTGTTACAACAATAGTAAAGCCCGACGGCGACCGACAGTATGAAAAATTCAAGGAACTGCATTTTCGTCAGTATGCCGATATAGCCGAGGCAAAGCTTCGCCAGCAGACCGAAATAATAAATGCCCAAACCGAAGCGCAAAAGGTTGTAATCGACTCTCAGGCGCAGGCTACCAAGCGCGCGCAAGAGGGCTACACCTACAGTCAAGAGCGCGGATTTGATGTTGCGGCCGAGGTTGCAAAAAATGAGGCGGTCGGTCAGTTTACCAATATGGGCGTGGGGCTTGGCACTATGGCAGGCGTCGGCGGCGTTGTGGGCGGCGTTGTCGGTAATGCCGTAAACGGCGCAATGAACGCGGCGGAACAACCGACGCAGGCACAGCCCGCTGATGATATGGCAGCATTTAAGGCAAAGGTTGATAAGCTTATCTTAATGAAAGAATCAGGCCTTATTACCGATGAAGAATTTGCACAAATGAAATCAGAACTGCTTAAAAGCATTCTTTAATAGGGGGATATAAATATGAATAAAAATTTTAAAAATTACCTCGGTATATGGGCAATATTGCTTTTAATATTTAATATTGCGGTTTTTATTTCACCTAATGAAGCCGCGGGTTTAAGCAAATTCGGCGGCGCTTTCTGGACAGGCTACATATTTATTACACTTGCTTTTATAGGTCAGTTGGCGGCGTCTTACTTTGCCTTTAC
>CAJMBP010000035.1 GCA_905211675.1 uncultured Oscillospiraceae bacterium | reverse complement strand
AATATAAACTGAATGTTAATAAATTTAACGCTTTAAATATACAAATTTATGTGCTACAATGTTTTAGGTACGATAACATTTATTTTTAGGAGCTTTGAAATGGAATTAAGTGATTTTTTTAAAAGTGTAATAGACGCAGATAATGCACCGGTTGTTATTTGTAATACGGAACACAAGATTGTATATATGAATCCGGCGGCAGTAAAAAATTATCATACCGATTTAACCGGAAAAAGCATAAAATCTTGCCACAACGCCGTTTCAAACTCAAAAATAGACCGCGTTGTCGACTGGTTTAAAAAAAGCGAAGCGAATAACCGCGTATATATATCAAGAAACGATAAAAGAAATAAAGATGTTTATATGATAGCCCTGCGTGACGAAAACGGCGCGCTTATAGGCTACTATGAAAAGCACGAATACAGAAACCGCGAAACCGAAGAGTTTTATAAAATGGAAAAGTAATATTTTTAAAGATTTATTGTTGTGCCAAAACTTTACGGATGATATAATGTAAATCGAAATATGTCATTTTTTATCGAGGTGTATATATTAAATGCTATGGCTTTGGGCTGCAGTGTTGTCGGCAGTTTTTGCAGGGCTTACCTCAATTCTTGCAAAATGCGGTATTCGTAAAACCGATTCTGATTTAGCGATGGCACTTCGCACAGTTGTGGTGCTGGCTTTTTCTTGGCTTATGGTGCTTGCGGCAGGCTCTGCCGATACTATAACAGAAATCGGCAAAAAATCACAGTTGTTTTTGGTGCTTTCGGGGCTTGCTACGGGTGCTTCTTGGATATGTTATTTTAAAGCACTGTCGCTCGGTGATGTTAATAAGGTAGTACCGATAGATAAATCAAGCACGGTTTTGACAGTGATTTTTGCCGTTATATGCTTTAAAGAAACCGAAAATATTGCCATCAAGCTTATCGGAACGGCGTCTCTTGCTGTGGGAATATTTTTGATGATAGAGAAAAAGCAGTCGGTCGAGAAAAAAGAAAGCAAAGGTTGGGTGCTCTATGCCGTTCTTTCTGCCGTGTTTGCCGCACTTACATCGATTTTTGCAAAGATTGGTATTTCAAATGTTGAGTCTAACCTTGCCACAGCAATAAGAACGGGTGTAGTGCTTGTTATGGCTTGGCTGATAGTTTTTGCACAGGGCAAACAAAAAAAGCTTAAACAAATCGAAAAGCGTGAGCTTATGTTTATCTTACTTTCGGGTGTTTCAACGGGAGCATCGTGGCTTTGCTATTATTATGCCATTCAAAACGGAGTTGTCAGCGTGGTAGTGCCTATTGATAAAATGAGCATTTTGTTTTCGGTAACCTTCTCTTATTTTGTTTTCAAAGAAAAGCTGTCAAAAAAAGCTGTGATTGGTCTGGTTATGATGCTTTTAGGTACGCTTGCAATGGTAGTTTTCAGTTAATATGATATAAATACAAACAACCGCTGAAGCTTCAGCGGTTGTTTTATATTAGTGATGTTCGGCTTCCGCCTTGGTTTTGTGCACTGTTCCCAAGGGATGTTGCGGCGGCGCGTAAACAGAATATAATTTAAGCGATCGGTTTCCTGTGTTTATAATGTTATGCCAAGTTCCTGCGGGCACGATTACGGCATAGTCGCTGTTAACATTTTTACGGTAATTTAAAGCATTTTCGCTTTGCCCCATTATTACAAGCGCGCAGCCGTCTTCAATGCGTAAAAATTGGTCAACATTCGGGTGCATCTCAATTCCTATATCAGAGCCTACGGGAATACTCATAAGAGTTACCTGAAAATGCTCCCCTGTCCATAAAGCTGTTCTAAAATACGGATTTGATTTTGCAAACCTGTCAATATTTACAATAAGCGGCTGACCGCCGTAATCAGTCATTCGACACATAGTGTTGCAGTCATTCATGCCCATATAACCCCTCCGTTCTACATATATTATATGAGCATATATACCGATGTGTGAACAAACTCTTTTAGTTTTGTTTACCTTTCTTAATGTAAAAAATTCGGCTGTTTTAACATTGCATATTAAATCAGTCGTAAAGGTGGTACGAGTGTTCATAACAGATTCAATGCGCGAAAATAAAAATCATAAATAAGAAGAACCTCAACCACGCGAATTGCGTGTCGAGGCTCCGGGCTTGGTCGAGGTGACAGGGCTCGAACCTGCGGCATCTAGTTCCCAAAACTAGTGCGCTACCAACTGCGCCACACCTCGATATTAAAATGTTTTTATTAACCTGAAGTTTAATGAAAGCATTTCGTAAATCGGGTTATCATTATATATTATTTTTTAAATATTGTCAACTAAAATATGAAAATATTTTTATTTTGCCGCTTTGAATATTGATGTTAATTATGAGAAAACTTAAATTGGAGCGGGGTGATAATATGAAAGATAATACACTTATAAAAAATACGCTTGACAATATACCTACGGCAAATTCAAATGCAAAACGAATTGTAGGGCTTGTCAAACAAAGTGGCAGGGGAACGGGATATAAATTATCAGACGAAAGCTTTGTTGATAAAGCTCAAGCTGTGACTATGGCAAAACAGGGAAAAATTGCCGGTGTTGCGATAGCTCATAGGGGTAATAATGAATATCTTAAATCTATTCCTGATGATAATGAAAACAATAATCTGGGTAATTTACCTTCCTGCTCGTTAAAACAATAAATATATAAAATTATAGGACTGCATTTTTATAACGCAGTCCTTGTGTGTTTTATAATCTTTCTGCAACCAAGTCTCCCATTTGCGAGCAACTTACCTTTGTGCAGCCGTCTTGCATAATGTCTCCGGTGCGGTATCCGTCATCAAGAACCTTATTTACTGCCGCTTCAATCGCATCGGCTTCTGCGCTCATATCAAACGAATAGCGAAGCATCATGGCAGCCGAAAGTATAGTGCCTAACGGATTTGCAATGTTAAGCCCTGCAATATCGGGCGCAGAACCGTGAATAGGCTCATACATACCGAGTGTACCCGAGGAGAGCGACGCCGACGGCATCATACCGATAGAGCCTGTAAGCATTGAGGCTTCGTCAGAGAGTATATCGCCAAACATATTCTCGGTTACAAGCACATCAAATTGCGTCGGATTTTTAATAAGCTGCATTGCGGTATTATCAACCAAAATATCGCTATATTCTACTTCGGGGTATTCAGCACTTAACTTGTGCATTGTTTTTCTCCAAAGGCGAGAGGTGTCAAGCACATTTGCTTTGTCAACCGATGCTAACCTTTTACCGCGCTTCATAGCGGTTTCAAAACCGACTCTGCCTATGCGCTCAATTTCGCTTTCGGAGTAGGGCATAAGGTCGGTAGCAACTAATTCGCCGTTTACTTCTTTAGTTTCACGGCTACCGAAATAAACGCCGCCCGTAAGCTCACGAACTATAAGCAGGTCAATGCCTCCGCCTACAATTTCTTGCTTCAGCGGTGAAGCGTCGGAAAGCTGTGAAAACAGCTTTGTGGGGCGCAGATTTGCAAAAAGACCAAGCTCTTTTCTTACAGCAAGTAAAGCCTTTTCAGGTCTTACAGACGGATCTACATTATCCCATTTAGGTCCGCCTACGGCACCGAGCAGTACGCTGTCCGATTCAAGGCATTTTTTCATACCTTCGTCGGTAATCGGCACGCCGAATTTATCTATTGAGCAGCCGCCTATATCAACATAGGTATAATCGAAATTATGATTAAATTTATCCGCAATTTTATTAAGTACTTTAACTGCTTCTGCAACAATTTCAGGGCCTATACCGTCACCCGGCAAAACTGTAATTTTTTTGTTCATATCAGTCGTTCTCCTTTAATGATGCAAGCAAGCCGCCCTTTGTGATAATATTTTGAATAAAGGCAGGAAACGGTTGAGCTTTATAGGTTTTGCCGGTTGTTATGTTTGTTATAACTCCCGTATCAAAATCAACCTTAACTTCATCGCCGGCAGATATTTCATCAGCAGCCTGCTCACACTCAAGTATAGGTAAACCTATGTTTATAGCATTACGGTAAAAAATGCGTGCAAAGCTTTTTGCAATTACGCAACCCGTTTTGCAGGTTTTAATAACAAGCGGTGCATGTTCGCGTGAAGAACCGCAACCGAAGTTCCAACCTGCAACCATAACGTCGCCTGCTTTAACATTTTTTACAAACTCAGTATCAATGTCTTCCATACAGTGAAGTGCCAATTCCTCGGCGTTTGGGGTGTTTAAATAACGCGCAGGAATTATAACGTCGGTATCAACATTATCAGGGTATTTAAAGACTTTACCTTGTGTATTCATAATTGTTTATACCTCCTCAGGATTGGCAATATAGCCTGTAAGCGCACTTGCAGCGGCGGTTGCGGGCGAGGCGAGATAAACCTCACTGTCAACATGACCCATACGGCCCACAAAGTTACGGTTGGTTGTGGCTATACACCGCTCTCCGGCTGCCAAAATTCCCATATAACCGCCAAGACAAGGCCCACAGGTTGGTGTTGAAACAACGGCGCCCGCATCAATAAACGCTGTGTACCAGCCGCGCTCAACACATTCGCGCAATATCTGCATAGTGCCTGGTATTATAATGCAACGAATACCGTCGGCAATTTTTCTACCGTTTAAAATTTTATAGGCGGTTTCCATATCTTCCATTCTGCCGTTGGTGCAAGAACCTATAACTACTTGGTCAATTTTTATATCACCTAGCTCTGATGCAGGGTGAGTATTTTCGGGCAGATGAGGGCAGGCTACGGTGGGAACAATCTTACTTAAATCAATGTCAATAATCTTTTCGTATTCTGCGTCGGCGTCTGCCTCAAAGATTACGGGCTTGCGTTCACTTCTGCCTTTTAAAAATTCAAGTGTAATATCGTCAACGGGGAATATGCCGTTTTTGGCGCCCGCTTCAATAGCCATATTGCAAATGCAAAGGCGGTCGTCCATTGAAAGTGTGTGCGCACCCTCACCGTTAAATTCCATACTCTTATAAAGTGCACCGTCAACACCGATCATACCGATAATTGTAAGAATTACATCTTTACCGCTGCAATTTGCAGGTAGCTTGCCTGTAAGATTAAATTTAATAGCCGAAGGCACTTTAAACCAAGCGGTTCCCGTTGCCATACCCGCCGCCATATCGGTAGAACCTACACCCGTTGAAAAAGCACCGAGCGCGCCGTAGGTACAGGTGTGACTGTCGGCACCTATAATGCAGTCACCCGCCGTAACAACGCCCTGCTCGGGAAGCAGCGCGTGCTCAATACCCATTTTACCTACATCATAGAAATGACTTACACAGTGGCTGCACGCAAATTCACGGCAGGTTTTGGACTGTTCTGCCGCTTTAATATCCTTGTTAGGTACAAAGTGGTCAAGTACAATTGCTACGCGGTCTTTATCGAATACATCGGTAAAACCGGCTTTTTTAAATTCGTTAACAGCTACAGGTGTGGTAATATCATTACCCAGCACTATGTCAAGCTTTGCACTGATAAGCTGACCTGCTACTACGCTGTCAAGCCCTGCGTGAGCTGCTAAAATTTTTTGAGTCATTGTCATTCCCATATAAATCAACCTCCGATACTGCGGTTAATTGCCGAGAACAGAGCCCTTATTGACGATGCGATAATATCGTCGTGAATACCTGCTCCCCAAACCTTTTTGCCGTCAGGTAAAGTAATGCTTACATAGGTAATTGCCTGCGATGCAGAGCCCTTTGTAAGTGCATGTTCTTCATAAGTAAGTTCGGCAAATTCAATGCCCAATTGCTTTTTAACGGCATTGCTTACCGCGTCAAGTCGGCCGTTACCCGAAGCGGTTAGTTCTTTAACCTCGCCGTCGATTTCGACAGTGAGCATAACCTTAATTTCGGGTGTGCGAACAAAGTGATAGTCAATGAGCTTTATGTGGTTATTTATATTAACATAATTTGTATTGAAAACATCTAATACTTCATTCGGTGACAGTTCGGCGTGTGCGCGGTCGGAAACGTTTTTAACCGTGTAACCGACATCCTCACGCATTTTAGCCGGTAAAACATAACCGAAATTATGTTCAAGCAGATATCCGATACCGCCCTTGCCCGACTGTGAGTTAATTCTGATAACATCAGTTTCGTATTCACGGCCGACATCGGCAGGGTCAATCGGCAGGTAGGGAACTGTCCATGTTTCGCAGTTGTTCTCTTTGCGCCATTTCATACCCTTTGCAATAGCATCTTGATGCGAGCCTGAAAAAGCGGCAAACACCAATTTTCCGGCGTATGGCTGGCGTTCATAAACATGCATACGCGTAACTCGCTCGTAAAGCTCGGCAATTTCGGGCATGTTTGAAAGGTCAAGCTCAGGTTCAACACCTTGAGCATACATATTGAGCGCCAATGTTACAATATCGGCGTTTCCGGTACGCTCGCCGTTTCCGAAAAGTGTGCCTTCTATTCGGTCGGCACCCGCGAGAATACCTAATTCACAATCGGCTACGGCGCAACCACGGTCATTGTGTGGGTGCAACGAGACTTCAACCGCATCGCGATATTTAAGGTTGTCGCACATAAATTCAACCTGATCGGCATAAACGTGGGGCGAAGAAAGTTCAACCGTTACAGGCAGATTTATAATCGTCTTGCATTCGGGTGTGGGTTGCCAAATGTCAAGAACGGCATTGCAAACTTCAAGCGCATACTCGGGCTCGGTGCCAGTAAAAGACTCCGGCGAATATTCATATCTGAATTTAGCACCTGTTTCATAGGCGATTTTGTTAAACAGTTTTGCACCTTCAATAGCAATCTGCTTAATTTCTTCTTTAGATTTTCTGAACACCTGTTCACGCTGAGCAAGTGATGTTGAGTTATAAAGATGCACTATTGCATTTTTGCAACCCTTTAATGCGTCAAAGGTTTTGCGTATAATGTGTTCGCGGCTCTGTGTAAGCACCTGAACGGTTACATCATCGGGAATCATATTTTTTTCTATAAGTGTTCTTAAAAATGTATATTCGGTTTCGCTTGCAGCGGGAAAACCAACCTCAATTTCTTTGAAACCGACCTTTACAAGCAGTTCAAAAAATTCAAGCTTTTCTTCAAGACTCATAGGTATTATGAGTGACTGATTACCGTCACGCAGATCAACCGAACACCAAGTAGGCGCCTTTTCTATGCGTATTTTATCTGCCCATTTTCTTGTGGGTTTTTTTATCGGAAAGAACTGTTGTGTATATTTTGATGTATTTTGCATCATTTTTCTCCTTGAGGTTATATAGTGGCAATGATTTCAACTTCTACCAAAGCACCCTTCGGCAAATCTTTTACCGCTACGCAACTGCGAGCAGGGGCAGAAGTGATATATTTTCCATAAACTGCGTTAAAAGCAGCAAAATCATCAATATTGCTTAAAAAGCAGGTTGTTTTAATTACATTATCAAAATTTGTGCCTGCCGCATTTAGAACGGCGCAAAGATTTTTCATAACCTGCTCGGTTTGCTCGGTAATGTCGGAACCTACTAAGGTTTGACTTACAGGGTCAAGCGGTATTTGGCCTGAAGTATATAGCATATTATTAACTTTTATAGCCTGAGAATATGGGCCAATAGCAGCAGGTGCATTTTCAGTACTGATTTTTTCTAACATAATATATACCTCCTAAATTATTTTAATACCGGCGTCTGTAAGCGCATTTTTGATTTGTTCTATATGTTCGAAATTACGGGTTTCAAGCGTTACGCGCAGGTAGCAACCGTTTACATCGGAGCCGGCACCCAAATGTTCATGGTGAACGGCAGTCACATTGCCTCCATGTTCTGCTATAATGCGTGAAACGCTCAAAAGCTGACCGGGTTTGTCGATAAGCTCTATATTAAGCTGACAGTTTCTGCCCGACATAAGAAGACCACGGTTTATTACACGTGAGAGTATTGTAACATCGATGTTGCCGCCCGATAAAATACATACGGTTTTTTTGCCTTTAAGATCTATTTTATCAAACATAGCCGCCGCCACCGAAACTGCGCCCGCACCTTCGGTTACAAGCTTGTGCTTTTCCATCAAAGCAAGTATTGCCGCCGAAATTTCATCATCGGTGACCGTTACTATTTCATCGACATATTTTGAACAGATTTCATAGGTAAGTGATCCGGGCTCTTTAACGGCGATACCGTCGGCAATTGTAAATACCGAGTCAAGCTTTTCTATATGCTCATCGTTAATAGAATTAAGCATTGACGGGGCTCCTGAAGCTTGAACGCCGTAAACCTTTACGTTTGGATTTAACTTTTTAATGGTGTACGCAATACCCGAAATAAGACCGCCGCCGCCGATTGGCACTATAACCGCGTCCATATCGGGCAGTTGTTCAATAAGTTCAAGGGCAATAGTGCCTTGACCTGCAATTACATCGGGGTCATCAAAGGGATGAATAAATGTGTAGCCCATTTCGTCGCGAAGCTCTAAAGCCTTAGCGTATGCATCGTCATAAACTCCGTCTACCAGGCATATTTCAGCACCGTAACTGCGTGTCGCCTCTACCTTTGAAATAGGGGCACTGTCGGGCAGACAAATAACCGATTTAATACCATTCTTTTGGGCGGCAAGAGCCACGCCCTGTGCATGGTTTCCGGCAGAACAGGCAATAACACCCTTTGCTTTTTCTTCATCTGAAAGTCGCGACATTTTATAATAAGCACCGCGAACCTTAAACGAACCGGTGTTTTGCAAATTTTCGGTTTTAAGGTATAGCTCCGTTCCTTTTTTTAAATTTGGAGCATAAAGTATATCTGTTTGTATGGCAATATCTCTTAGTGCGTATCTTGCTTTGTAAACATTATCGAGGGTCAGTTTTTTATCACTCATATTTTTCTGCCTTTCTTTTAGGCTTTTTATATTAAGCTGTTAATGAACTGTTCAGCCGCACGCGGTGAACGGGAGCCTTTGTTCAAAGCAAAGGCTTCAGCCTTAATGTCAAGTTCAGATTTATCAATTGTTAAGCCGTTTTTATCGGCAAGCTTATGTATAATATCAAGATAAAGTGCTTTGTTAGGTCTTTCAAAATAGATGGTAAGACCAAAGCGGTCGGATAGCGAAAGCAGTTCCTGCACAGTGTCGCTGTGGTGAATATCGTTTTCATTCGCACGGTCGGAAAAATTCTCTTTAACAATGTGTCTGCGGTTGCTTGTGGCGTAAATTACCGCATTTTTTGCTTTTGCCGACGCCGAACCTTCAAGGGCCGCTTTAAGCATACTGAAACAATCGTCATTTTTATTAAACGAAAGGTCATCAATGAAAATTATAAATTTAAGTGGGTTATCTTCGATTTTACCCATAATGTGAGAAAGACTGAATAGCTGGTCTTTTCTGATTTCAATCAGTCGTACGCCCTTATCTGCAAAATGGTTTGCGCACGCCTTTACGGTAGAGGATTTACCTGTGCCAGCATCACCGAACAACAGCACATTTGCGGCGGGTTTTCCGTCAATAAGGGCCTGTGTGTTGTCAAACAGCTGTCGGCGTTCGTTATCGTAGCCAACAAAACTGTCAACCGATATTTCATCGGCAGATTTTACGGGAATAATATTTTCGTTTTCAACCGTAAACATATTAGCGGTGGCAAATACACCGTAACCGTATCGGCTGATGTTTTTAATCCGTTGCTCATAGACCGTTGCAAAGTCAGTATATTTGTTTTCAAATGTTGGAAAATATCCGCAATAATTTACCGTTTCGAAAAAATCTTCGGCAGTAAGCGAAGTAAGCTGTGAAAAAATATTCAGCTCGGATTTTGCGTTTTTAATAATACAGTCGGAAACGGGAGCCTTCTGTGCCGCCGAAATAATATAACTATTTTCGTCGCTGAATATGCTGCGGCACAGAAAGTCCGAAAAGCAGTAATTGTCATCTGCTAATAAATACACAAATTCACCAAACAGTTCAAGTTGCTTATCAATACCGCCTTCATAACGCAAAAAGCTTAAAAAAGCGGACATGGGTTTTGTTTTGATTATTCCGCGAAACACACTCACGGCGGAAAGTTCGCACACAATTTTTTTGATTTGCTGTTTGGTCATTTTTATCTTATCCTTTAAATTGATTTATTACGGCACCCTTGTCGGCAGAGCTTACCTGTGCGGCATAACGGGCGAGAGCGCCCTTAATGTCGGTCTTGGTTTTAATCTCGGTAACTCTTTTGCGGTTTTCAATTTCTTCGTCCGAAATCTCAAGCTCGATAGAATATTCGGGAATATTTATTGAAATGATATCGCCGTCTTGAACATAGGCGATAAGTCCGCCGCGAACAGCTTCGGGTGATATGTGACCGATAGATGCGCCGCGTGTAGCGCCTGAAAATCTGCCGTCGGTAATAAGGGCAACTTGTTTGTCAAGCCCCATACCTGCAATGGCAGAGGTGGGTGAGAGCATTTCGCGCATACCGGGGCCGCCTGCAGGACCTTCGTAGCGAATAACTACAACATCGCCTGCAACAATTTTTCCGCCGTAAATTGCGGCAATTGCTTCTTCCTCGCTGTCAAACACTTTGGCAGGGCCTTTATGTTTTAACATTTCGGGGGCAACCGCACTGCGTTTTACAACGCAACCGTCAGGTGCCAAATTACCGCGGAGCACGGCGATACCTCCTGTTTTGGTGTAGGGGTTATCTATGGTGCGGATAACTTCGGGGTTTTTGTTAACGGCGTTTTCTATGTTTTCGCCAAGCGTTTTACATGTGCAGGTAATAACCGAGGTATCAAGCAAATTAAGCTTTGTAAGTTCTTTAAGAACGGCATATACACCACCCGCTTCGTTAAGATCTTCCATATATGTCGGACCTGCGGGTGCAAGATGGCAAAGATTAGGTGTTTTTTCACTGATTTCGTTTGCCATATCAAGATTAAATTCTACGCCGCATTCATTGGCGATTGCCGGCAAATGAAGCATACTGTTGGTAGAACATCCGAGCGCCATATCTGCAGTAAGAGCATTTTTGATGGCAGCAGGTGTCATAATATCGCGCGGACGGATATTCTTTTTTACAAGCTCCATAATCTGCATACCTGCGTGTTTTGCAAGTTCAATTCTTGCCGAATATACAGCAGGAATAGTTCCGTTGCCGCGAAGCCCCATACCAAGCACTTCGGTAAGGCAATTCATAGAGTTTGCAGTGTACATACCAGAGCACGAGCCGCAGGTAGGGCAGGTGTTTTCTTCGCAAACGCAAAGCTGATTTTCATCAATTTTACCGGCCTTGTATGCACCGACGGCCTCAAACATACTTGAAAGACTTGTTTTTTTGCCGTCAACACGGCCTGCAAGCATTGGTCCGCCGCTTACAAAAACGGTAGGAATATTAACTCTTGCGGCAGCCATTAAAAGACCGGGCACATTTTTGTCACAGTTTGGCACCATAACCAAACCGTCAAAGCCGTGGGCTAAAACCATGGCTTCGGTAGAATCTGCAATAAGGTCACGGGTTATGAGCGAATACTTCATACCGGTGTGACCCATTGCAATACCGTCGCATACAGCAATAGCAGGGAACACGATAGGTGTTCCGCCTGCCATTGCAACACCGAGTTTTACTGCCTCAACAATTTTGTCAAGGTTCATATGACCCGGTACAATTTCGTTATATGAGCTTACAATACCTATGAGCGGTCTTGACTGTTCTTCACGGGTGAGCCCCAAAGCGTGATAAAGACTGCGGTGGGGCGCATTGTTAAAACCGTCGACAATAGTATCTTTTATCATTAAAATACCCTCTTATCAGTTATTGATGAGTTTGTCCTCGTCGCTCCAGCTGTAGAGCTTACGAATTTCCTTACCAACCGTTTCGGAAGGATGCTCTGCGGCAATTTTGCGCATTGCGTTAAAGTGTACCTGACTGCCGGCGTCTGACATATCAAGCAAGAAGTCTTTTGCAAAGGTACCGTCCTGAATATCGGAAAGAATTTTCTTCATAGCCTTTTTGGTGTCTTCTGTAATAATCTTGGGGCCTGTTATGTAGTCGCCGTATTCGGCAGTATTTGAAATAGAATAACGCATACCTTCAAAACCGCTTTGGTAAATAAGGTCGACAATAAGCTTCATTTCGTGAATGCATTCAAAATACGCATTTCTTGCATCGTAGCCTGCTTCGACAAGAGTTTCAAAGCCTGCCTGCATCAAAGCGCAAACACCGCCGCAAAGAACCGCCTGCTCACCGAAAAGGTCGGTTTCGGTTTCGGTGCGGAAGGTGGTTTCAAGCACACCTGCGCGCGCGCCGCCGATACCGAGCGCATAAGCAAGAGCAATTTCAAGTGCGTCGCCGGTAGCGTCCTGTTGAACGGCTACAAGGCAGGGAACACCCTTGCCCGCCTGATACTCACTGCGAACGGTATGACCGGGGCCTTTAGGAGCAATCATAACAACATTAACATTCTTCGGGGGCTTAATGCAGCCAAAGTGAATGTTAAAGCCGTGCGCAAATGCAAGAGTTTTTCCTTCGGTAAGGTTGGGCTCAATGCTTTCTTTGTAAAGCTTAGCCTGCTTTTCATCATTGATAAGAATCATAATGATGTCGGCGGCCTTTGCAGCCTCGGCAGAGGTCATGACCTTAAGACCCTGCGCTTCTGCTTTTGCCCAGCTTTTTGAGCCGGTGTAAAGACCTACGATTACGTCAACGCCTGAATCTTTAAGATTAAGAGCATGCGCGTGACCCTGTGAGCCGTAGCCGATTATAGCAACGGTCTTGCCGTTAAGTTTTGCTAAATTACAGTCTTGTTGATAGTAGATGTTTTGCATTGTTATTATCTCCTTTAATAATGTTTTTGAAATTTATTTTTCAAGAATGTTGCTTCCTCTTTCGAGTGAAACAACACCCGTTCTGCACATTTCGACGATGCCTAATGGCTTCATAACTTCGATAAATGCCTTTATTTTTGAAGGCTCACCCGTAACCTCAACACACATTGAATCGGTTGTGTAATCAATGATTTTGGCACGGTAAATTTCGGTTGCCGCAATTACTTCACTGCGGTTTTCGGGTGTGTTCTTCACCTTAATAAGCATAAGCTCGCGTTCAACGGCATTTTCCGAGTCAAGCAACTTTACGCGCTTTACATTGTGAAGCTTATAAAGCTGGTGTACCAGCTGTTCGCGGGCATAATCGTCGCCGTTTAATGTAACAGTGATTCGTGAAAAATTCGGGTCGTCTGTTTCACCTACGGTAAGCGAATCGATATTAAATCCGCGCCGCATAAACATACCCGAAACACGGGCTAATACGCCGTATTTGTTTTCAACATATACCGCAATTACACTTCGCATTACTCAGCGTCCTCCTTACTTGTTATTATATCATCAATCGAGCCGCCCGGCGGCAACATAGGAAGAACAAATTCGTCCATATCTATAATTGTGTCTATAAGGTAAGGTCCGTTATGCTTCATGGCCTTTTCAAATGCGGCTTTAAATTCATCAAGAGTATCAACACGACAGGCTTCCAAACCGAATGCATCTGCAAGCTTAACAAAGTCGGTTTTTCTGCCGAGCGTTGTGTTAGAATAACGCTTTCCGTAAAATAATGTCTGCCATTGGCGAACCATACCCAATACGCCGTTATTCATAACAACAATAACAATTGGTGTATTATATGTGACAGCCGTTGCAAGCTCGTTAAGATTCATACCAAAACTGCCGTCGCCGGTAATAAGTACCGTTTTGTCGCCGCTTGCAATCTGAGCGCCTATTGCCGCGCCTAAGCCGTAGCCCATTGTGCCGAGTCCGCCGCTTGAGGCAAAACGCCTCGGCTTTTCAAAGTCGACATATTGCGCCGCCCACATCTGGTGCTGACCTACATCGGTAGCAATTATCGTATTTTCATCTTTTATTTGGTTGATAACATCGAAAATCTTTTTCGGTGTCATATCGGTTTTGGATTGGGCTTCGGCCTTAGCTTCAATTTGTTTGCCTTTTTCTTTATGGCGGTTTACTATTTCGTTCCATTCCGGGTGAGTTTGCTTTTCACAGCGTTCAAGAATTTTCTTGAAAGACGAAACAATGTTGCCGATAAGACCTACATCAACCCTTACATTTTTATTTATTTCGGAAAGGTCGGTATCAAGCTGAATAATCTTTGCTTTTTTTGCATATTTTGCAGTGTTGCCTGTGGCGCGGTCACTAAAGCGAACACCGACGGCGATTATAAGGTCGGCGTCTTTGTTTGCGAGTGATGAGGCAAATTTGCCGTGCATACCCTGCATACCCAAAAATCGTTCATAAGAATTGGGCAGGGCAGAAAGACCCATAAAACTGCAACCTATATAACCGTCTATTTTTTCGGCAAGCGCCTTTAAGTCTTCGGTCATACCTCTGCCGGCGGCACCGCCGCCGATATATATGTAAGGCCGCTTAGCATTGTTGATAAGCTCAACAGCCCTGTCAATCTCGGCGTTAGAGGCTTCTGCCTGAGGTAAGAAATCGACAACACCCGCAGGTATAAAGTCACATTCCGCTATCTGCACATCTTTCGGGACATCGATAAGTACAGGGCCCGGTCTGCCTGATTTTGCAATTTGGAACGCCTCGCGAATAGTGTCGGCAAGTTCGTTTACATCGCTTACAAAATAGTTGTGCTTTGTAATGGGCAAGGTAACGCCGGTAATATTTATTTCCTGAAAGCTGTCACGGCCTATAAGATTTGTAGGCACATTACCGGTTATTGCAACCATCGGTATAGAGTCAAGCATTGCGGTAGCAAGACCTGTAACCAGATTAGTGGCACCCGGTCCTGATGTTGCTATTACAACGCCAACCTTTCCCGTTACGCGCGAATAACCGTCAGCCGCATGTGAAGCTCCCTGCTCGTGAGCGGTCAGTATATGATTTATTCGGTCTCTTGCTTTATAAAGTTCATCATAAATATTAAGTACCTGACCTCCAGGATAACCGAAAACATCGGTAACACCCTGCTCGATAAGAGTTTCGATAATAATTTGCGAGCCGGTCATTCTTTCTGTTTGCATATTAAACCTCCTGTAATAGTAACTATAATAAAAAAGCCTTCGAACTCTTTGTTACTGTTAAAACAACCCAAAGAGACGAAAGCGTAAATTTTATAAACCTCTTCCGCGGTACCACTCTTTTTCATCCCAAATGGGACGCACCTTCGGTGCAAACACACCTTAACTCTGTTACGGGAGTAACCGTCTGCATTTACTCTCAAGCAAGACTTGATTTTATTGCAGCCACTCCATGGTGAGCTTCGGCAACCGCTACCGATGTCTTGCACCGACCGACATTTCTCTGAACGGGTGGCAAATTGCTTACTGTTCCACTTCATAGTGTTTTATAAATTTTAAATATTATATCACCATATTATTTATTTGTCAACACCTTAGAATTGAAAAAAATTCATTTTATCGGTGTAATTATAAAAAACATTTAACCTAACAAACCAATGCCTGTAAAAATCGGCAATTCCGCTGTGGAACTACTGATTTTTAAAAGGTTTTTATTATTTATCAAGTGGTTTCATCGTCGGGATTTTCGTGACCAGCCTTAGATAAGCTCCGCTTAGCGTCTATAAGTCCC